>JAITRP010000174.1 GCA_031288305.1 Zoogloeaceae bacterium | reverse complement strand
TCATTGGGAAGGGGTTTGCATCCCCTCCCCAATGGCTACGGTCGAAACCCCGGCCTTCAGGCCGGGGTCTCAACCTTCGCACCGCCCTGAAGGGCGGGGTTTCAAACCGGAGTTAGTTTTACGATAAAAGCATTGGGGAGAGAGAGGACGGCAAGCGGCGGCGCTTCGTTTGTTTGCTCATCTTTGATGAGCGCTGACGCTCATGCAAAATTACCTGTCGTTGTAGAATCACACTCTTTGTCAAGTGGATGTTTTTTTATGCGATCTTCCCGCTTCTTTTTCACGACCTTGAAGGAAGCGCCCGCGGATGCGGACGTGATCAGCCAGAAACTCATGCTGCGCGCCGGCCTCATCAAGCGCGCCGCTTCCGGCGTCTATACCTGGATGCCGCTGGGGTTGCGGGTGCTGCGCAAGGTGGAGCGCGTCATTCGCGAAGAAATGGATTGCGCGGGCGCAATCGAACTCCTGATGCCCGCCGTGCAGCCCGCCGAGCTCTGGCAGGAATCCGGACGCTGGGAAAAATACGGCCCGGAATTGCTGCGCTTTCAGGATCGGCATCAGCGCGATTTTGTCATCGGCCCGACGCATGAAGAAGTCATCACCGACATAGTGCGCCGCGATGTGAAAAGTTATCGCCAGTTGCCGTTGCACTTCTACCAGATCCAAACCAAGTTCCGCGATGAAATCCGTCCCCGCTTCGGCGTCATGCGCGGACGTGAATTCCTGATGAAGGACGGGTACTCCTTTCACACGAGTTTCGCGGATTTGCAGCGGGAATACGCGACGATGCACGCCACCTACAGTCGCATCTTTACCCGCCTGGGTCTGCAATTTCGCGCCGTGGCTGCGGATACTGGCTCCATCGGCGGCACGGGATCGCACGAATTCCATGTGATTGCCGAGACCGGCGAGGATGATATCGCCTATTGCCCGGATTCCGATTACGCCGCCAACGTGGAACTGGCCGAAGCCCTGGCGCCCTCCATTCCCCGTCCCGCCGCCATCGCCGCGCCGCAAAAAGTGGCGACGCCCGGCAAGACCGCCTGCGCCGATGTCGCCAGATTCCTGCGCATTCCGCTCACCCGGCTGGTCAAGGCCATTGCCGTGGTCCGCGAAGGAGGAACGACGCAATTCGCCCTGCTCTTGTTGCGCGGCGATCACGTCTTGAACGAAATCAAGGCGGGCAAGGTGGATGGGCTTGCGCCCTTTCGCTTTGCCCATGATGCGGAAATCGTGGAATTTCTGGGCTGTGAAGCGGGCTATATCGGTCCCGTGGGCGTGGACACCCGCAGAGTGCGCGTCATTGCCGACCGCAGCGTGGCGGTCATGGGCGATTTCGTCTGCGGCGCGAACGCGGCGGGCTTTCATTTGTCCGGCGTCAATTTTGGCCGTGACTGCCCGGAACCGGAAATCGCCGATCTCAGGAACGTGGTCGCGGGAGATCCTTCGCCGGATGGCAAGGGCGCGCTGGCGCTGTGCCGCGGCATTGAGGTCGGACATATCTTTCAGTTGCGCACGACCTACGCGCGCGCGCTGGAATGCTGCTACCTGGATGAACAGGGCAAGCGCCAGGTCATGGAAATGGGCTGCTACGGCATCGGTGTTTCGCGCATTGTCGGCGCGGCCATCGAACAGGGGCATGACGATAAGGGCATTGTATTTCCCGCCGCCGTTGCGCCTTTCCAGATCGCCATTGTGCCGATGGGCTACCACAAGAACGAAGCGGCAAGATCGGCAGCCGACCAGTTGTATGCGGAACTGCTCGCCGCCGGGTTCGACGTGTTGCTCGATGATCGCGATGAGCGTCCCGGCGTGCTGTTTGCCGATATGGAGCTGATCGGCATTCCGGGGCGTATCGTCGTGGGCGAGCGCGGCCTGAAGGAGGGCAAGCTGGAATGGAAGGGACGCCAGGATGAGGCGTCCATCCTGCTGGAAAAAAGCGCCCTGCTGGCTTTTTTGCGAGAACGGCTGTGCGCCGCCTGATTGCCGCTTTGCTGTTTGGGGTTTTTCCTTCGTTGCTCTGGGCGGGGGCGCAGCAGTATGAACCCTTGTCCGCCAGCGTCCGGGCGGCGCTTTCCGGCGCGATTGCCGACAAGCGGCCGCCGGGCAGTTCCTTCAAGAATTACGCCGAGGCGCTCTCCTGGCTTTCCGCCATGTCGGATCGCCTCGCCAGCCGCGTTCCCGATGCGGAATACCGGCTGGAACTCCTGCGCGCCATCCACTACGAAGCTACCCGCGCCGGACTCGACCCGCAGTTGGTGCTGGGCTTGATCCAGGTTGAATCCGGCTTTCGCAAATACGCCGTATCCTCCGCCGGCGCCAGAGGCTACATGCAGGTCATGCCTTTCTGGGTCAAGGTCATTGGCCAGCCAGACGACAACCTGTTCCATCTGCGCACCAACCTGCGCTACGGCTGCACCATCCTGCGCCACTACCTGACCATCGAGAAAGGCAACCTCTTTCGCGCCCTGGGACGCTACAACGGCAGCCTGGGACGCGCCGAATACCCCAACATGGTCAAGGCCGCTTGGGAACGATGGCGCTATACGCTCGATCCCGCGCCTGATTCCGCATCCAAGACCGCGCCCGAAGCCGGGAAGGATTCGGGATCTGCCAATCCGTAGCGCCGTCCATGGCGCGTTGCGCAATCCGTTCATTGCGTCCGCGCTGCGGGTGTTTGCAGTGCGCGCAGGGCGTTGCCGATGACCAGGAGGCTTGCGCCCATGTCCGCGAAGACCGCCATCCACAAGGTAGCGTATCCCAGCAGGGCGGCGAACAGAAAGGCGAACTTGATGCCCAGCGCCAGCGCGATGTTCTGCCAGAGGATGCCGTGAACGCGGCGCGAAAGGCGGATGGTTTCCGGTAAGCGCGCGAGATCGTCGTTCATCACCACGATGTCGGCGGCCTCCATGGCGATGTGCGTACCCGCGCCCATCGCAAAGCCGATGTCCGCCTTGACCAGCGCGGGCGCGTCGTTGATGCCGTCTCCGGCCATGCCGGTGACGCCGAAACGAGCCTTTAACGCGTCCAGGGCGGCGAGTTTGTCTTCTGGCAGCAGGTTGCCGCGCGCTTCCTCGATACCCGCCTGATGCCCCACGGCGCGGGTGGTAGCCGCGTTGTCGCCGCTCAGGATGACGGACGTGACGCCCAGGCGCGTCAGTTCGCGCACTGCCGCCGCCGCCGAGGGTTTTAGTGTGTCGGCGACCGCGCAAATCGCCAGCGCCTGTGTGGCGTTGGCGAGTAGGGTGACGCTGCGTCCGGCTTCTTCGTGCGTTTTCAGGCGCGCTTCCAGTTGCGGCGAACACTGACCGCGTTCTTCTATCCAGCGATGGTTGGCCAGCGCGTACTGTATGCCGCCGATGTTTCCCTGCGCGCCGCGTCCGGGCAGCGTCGAAAAATCCGCGATTTCCTCCGCAACCTGCGGGGGAAATCCAGCGGCAAGCCCCGCTTGGATGGCTTGGGAAACCGGATGATCGGAGCGGGCGGCGAGACTTCCGGCAAGCCGCGCCAGTTCATCGGGAGAGCGGCGCGTATCCAGCGCCTCGAAAGCCAGCAGGCTTGGTTTTCCCTGGGTGAGGGTTCCGGTTTTATCCAGCGCGATGGCCTTGATCTTGCGCGCGGTTTCCAGATGGACGCCGCCCTTGATCAGGATGCCGCGCTGCGCGGCGGCGGTCAGGCCGCTGAAGACGGTGACGGGTGTGGAAATGACCAGCGCGCAGGGGCAGGCGATGACTAGGAGCGCCAGCGCCTTGTAGAGCGTTTCTGGCACGCTCCAGCCCATCAGCCACGGCGCCAGCGCGGAAACGCTTACTGCCAGCGCGAACACCGCGGGCGTATAGAAAGCGGCGAAGCGATCAATGAAACGCTGCATGGGCGCGCGCGCCGACTGCGCTATTTCGACCGTGCGCGCGATGCGCGCCAGCATACTGTCCGCCGCAAAGACCGTAACCCGCAGTTCCAGCGCGGCGTCCCGGTTGATGCTGCCTGCGTAGAGCGTGTCGCCCGGCGCTTTGTCGACCGGCAGGCTCTCACCGGTGATCGGCGATTGATCGACCGCGCTCTTGCCCGCGCTGACCACGCCATCCAGCGGGACGCGCTCGCCGGGACGCACGCGCGCGAACGCGCCAGGCGTCACCGCTTCGATTGCCATTCTCCGCCAACCGCCGTCTTCCTGCCGGATTTCGGCGTCTTCGGGCGCGAGAGCGATGAGCGCGGCCAGCGCGTTGCGCGCCTTGCCCACGGCGCGCGCCTCGATGGCCTCGGCAATGGCGAACAAGGCCATCACCATTGCCGCTTCCGGCCATTCGCCGATCAGGAACGCGCCGGTCACGGCCACGGTCATCAGGGCGTTGATGTTCAGGCGTCCTGCAAACAGCGCGGCAAAGCCGCCGGTGTAGACGGAAAATCCGGCCAGCGCGATGGAGGCCAGCGCCAGCGCCATCCCCGCCCCCTTGACCAGGAGGTTGCCGGGAAAGGCGAAATCCAGCGCTTCGGCCAGCAACGCCAGCAACAACGCGCCGCTCCAGCGCCTCCAATGTTCGCCATTGTCATTCGCGGCAGCGTCGGCAGAATGGCAGGCGCAGGATGCGGCGGCGAGAGAAGTATATCTCGTAGTATCCATGATGTTTTTTCCTTGTATGGGAAGCGGCAAAAAGCAAGTGTTTTTACTTTTTGCCGTAGTAAAAACCCTGTAGCGGCTACAGAGTCAAGCGGTTACAATGCGGGCGAAAAAACATGGGGGACGTGAACATGCAAATCGGTGAACTGGCCAAGCGCGCGTACACGCAAGTAGAAACCATACGCTACTACGAACATGCGGGATTGCTGCCGGAGACGGCGCGCACGGAAGGGAATTACCGCGTCTATGACGATCAGCATGTCGAGCGGCTTTCCTTCATCCGGAATTGCCGGGGGCTGGACATGAGCCTGAATGAAATCCGGGTATTGTTGCGCTTTGCGGACGCGCCTGGCGCAAGCTGCGCCGGAGTCGACGCGCTGCTGGATGCCCACATCGCGCACGTGACCCGCCGCATCAAGACGCTGCAAAGCCTGAAACGACAGCTCCAGCGCTTGCGAAAAGCCTGCCCGGAGGCAAGGGAAGCCCGCCAATGTGGCATCCTGAACGAACTCTCCGCCCATGTCCGCCCGATGCCGGGCGCGCCTGCGCAGCATGCCGGGGGAACGCACGGCATCCGCGACGCCTGAACGCCGCGCAACGAACGGCGGCAGACGCGATCTGGTCCTTGCGGGTCTCGTATTGGCCGTACGCAGTGCGCTCCCACAAGAACCCGCGGAGCGTATATCATGCCGGACACACGACCACGGAATGCTGGATGCTGCCGGCAAAGCGCGCAACGCGCGCTCCGTTTTCCGTCCTCTGTCCTCCGATCATGATCCCCGAAGCCTTCATCACCCGCTGGCAAGACAACGACCTCACCGAGCGCGGCGGGGCGCAGGCGTATT
>JAITRP010000152.1 GCA_031288305.1 Zoogloeaceae bacterium | reverse complement strand
ACATTGCGGAAAAAACCGGGCGGGATTCTACCGCGATTCATGACAGGATTGTCACGTTTCAGGACGGATTGTTACAATTCAGCGGCGCAAACCCCGCGCGGCGCTTGTTTTTTGTTGGGAAAAGACGCCCGCCCGTCCCCTGTTTTTTCTGACAGGATGGGCAGGATGGAAAAAACCCTTGGCGGGTTCCTGGTTTTATCCTGCCATCCTGTACATCCTGTCCATCCTGTCCATGATCTCCCATTCCCTGAACCGCGTCATGCCATGATGATCGTTACAATTCAGCGGCGCGAAGAGCCGGTTCATCGTCTCTGATTCCTTCTGGCGCGGCTCCCCTCGCCTCGCAATGACGAAGGTCTCCTCCATTTTTAATCGCGCCTCAAAGCAGGGGGTTACTTTTACGGCTTTTCCGCTTCGGCTATCTTGTCGCGCTCGATCAGCGCGTAGGCTGAATGGTTGTGGATGGACTCGAAGTTTTCCGATTCCACCACGTAGGCGTCGATGCGCGGTTCGGCGTTCAGGCGGGCGGCAACGTCGCGCACCAGGTCTTCGACGAATTTGGGATTGTCGTAGGCGCGTTCGGTAACGAACTTTTCGTCCGGGCGTTTCAGCAGACCGTAGAGTTCGCTGGACGCCTCGGATTCGGCGATGCCAATGATGTCCTCTATCCACATGAAGGCATTGGCGCGCACGGTCAGCGTGACGTGCGAACGCTGGTTGTGCGCGCCGCGCTCGGAGATTTCCTTGGAACAGGGACAAAGGCTGGTCACGGGCACGACCACTTTCAGGCGGGTGGCGATCCGTCCTTGGCAAATGTCGCCAATGAAGGTGATGTCGTAATCCATCAGGCTCTTGACGCCGGAGATGGGCGCGGTCTTGTTGATGAAGTAGGGAAAATTCATCTCGATGTGTCCGCTTTGCGCTTCCAGCCGCTCCACCATTTCCTTTAGCATCGCCGGAAAATTCCTCACGGAAATTTCTGTTTCGTGCCGGTTCAGTATCTCCACGAAGCGCGACATGTGCGTGCCCTTGAAGTTGTGCGGCAAGCCCACGTACATGTTGAAGGCGGCAATGGTGCATTGACTGCCCCGATCCTTGTCGCTCACGCGGATCGGATGGCGTATGGATTTTATGCCCACCTTGTTGATCGCCAGCTGGCGCGTATCGGCGGAGTTCTGCACGTCGGGAATATTGGGGGAATTCATGGGCGTCCTTCTAGCAGGAAGCGTCAAAAAGCAAAACCCTGCTTTTTGACGGTTTGATTTGGATTTGAAGGCAAAGCAAGCTTCGCCTTCAAACCGTCAAAACCCAACGCAAAACCAGCGCGGCCTTGGGGTTCTCGCAAGGGCGCGCTACGTGCGCCCTTGCGTCCGTGCGGATGGGTAGCGGGTTTCGTTGCCTTTACTCCAAAAAAGGGGGAGCGCAGCGGTCCCTTTTTTGCTGACTGGACCGGCGCAAAGCCGAAGGCTGGTCTGGCGAAGCCGCACAAAAAGCAGGTTTTCACTTTTTGACGCTTTCTACGGCGCGCGCAATTCCTGCCGCGTCCAGTCCCAGTTCGGCCAGCAGTTCTTCCTGTTCGCCGTGGTCGATGAAGCGATCCGGCAGTCCCAGGGTGAGCAGGCGGACAGCAAGGCCGCGTTCCGCCAGCAGGCGGGCGATTTCCGCGCCCGCGCCGCCGATCAGGGCGTTTTCTTCCAGGCTCACCAGAAGACGGTGCGAACTCGCCAGCCGCTCGATCAATCCGGCATCCAGGGGCTTGACGAAGCGCATGTTGGCGACCGTGGCGTCCAGGCTTTCGCCCGCCTCCAGCGCGGGCTTGACCATGCTGCCGAAGGCGAGCAGGGCGACTTCCCTTCCTTCGCGCAGCAACGCGCCCTTGCCGACCGGCAGGGTCCGCAAGTCGTTTCCCGGCGCAACTCCCATGCCGCCGCCGCGCGGATACCGGACAGCGGCGGGACTATCGAGCTGGAAAGCGGTGGAAAGCATCTTCCGGCATTCGGCCTCGTCCATTGGCGCCATCAAAGTCAGGTTGGGAACGCAGGAGAGGAAGGAAAGATCGAGACTGCCGTGGTGCGTCGCGCCGTCCGCCCCCACCAGCCCGCCCCGGTCGATGGCGAACACCACGGGCAGGTTTTGCAGGGCGACATCGTGAATCAACTGATCGTAGGCGCGCTGCAGGAAGGTGGAATAAATGGCGACCACCGGCTTCAATCCTCCGCAGGCCAGACCGGCGGCAAAAGTGACGGCGTGTTGCTCGGCAATGCCGACATCGTAATAACGCGCCGGGAAATTTTCCGCGAACCGGGTGAGACCGGAACCTTCGCGCATGGCCGGGGTAATGCCGACCAGCCGCGCGTCCGCCGCCGCCATGTCGCAGATCCAGTCGCCGAAAACCTGGGCGTAGGCGACTTTTTTCGGCGCGGCATTTTCATCGACGCCCGTTTCCGGAGAGAATTTGCCGACGCCGTGGTAAAGAACGGGATTCGCCTCGGCCTGCGCGTACCCCTTGCCCTTGCGCGTGAGGATGTGCAGGAACTGCGGCCCTTTCAACTCGCGCAGATTGGCGAGTGTCGGCAACAGGGCGTTGAAATCGTGACCGTCGATGGGGCCATAGTAATGGAAGCCGAATTCCTCGAACAGCGCCCCCGGCGTGATCATGCCTTTTACATGCTCTTCGGCGCGGCGGGCAAGTTCCAGGAGCGGCGGCACCACCCCCAGCATGTGCCGTCCCATCTTGCGCGCCGCGTTGAACGTCCGTCCCGACATCATGCGCGTCAGGATGGTGTTCAGCGCCCCCACCGGCGGCGAGATGGACATCTCATTGTCGTTCAGTATGACCAGCAGGTCGACATCCGCGACGCCCGCGTTGTTCAGCGCCTCGAAGGCCATGCCGGCGGACATCGCGCCATCGCCGATAATCGCCGCCGTCTTTCGCGCCTCGCCTTTCTCCTTTGCCGCCAACGCCATGCCCAGCGCGGCGGAAATGGAGGTGGAGGAATGACCGGCGCCAAAGGCGTCGTAGGGCGACTCGTCGCGGCGGGGGAAGCCGGAAAGCCCGCCCTTCATGCGTAGCCGCGCCATGCCTTCGCGCCGTCCGGTGAGGATTTTGTGCGCGTAGCTCTGGTGTCCCACATCCCAGATCACGCAGTCATCGGGCGTATTGAAGACGTAGTGCAGGGCAATGGCAAGCTCCACCGTGCCCAGATTGGAAGAAAAATGTCCGCCGGCGCGCGCTACGGATTCAATCAAAAAGGCGCGCAATTCCGCCGCCAGTTGCGGCAATTGCCCGCGTTCCAGTTGACGCAGGTCGGCGGGCGAATGAATTGCCGTCAGCAACGGGCAAGAAGAGTCGGTCGTCATCAGAATTGCCGGGCGCAAATAAAATTGGTGAGCGCAATCAGCCGCCCGGCCTTCGCGCCGAATCCGGCAAGCGATTGCAACGCTTCCTGGCGCAGGGATTCGGCATAATCGCGCGCGGCGGCAGGCCCCATGAGGCTGACGCACGTGGGCTTGCCGGCGGCCTTGTCCTTGCCCGCCGTCTTGCCCAGCGCGGCGGTGCTGGCAGTGCAATCCAGAAGGTCGTCGATCGCCTGGAACAGCAGTCCGGCACACTTGGCGAAATGATCCAGTTTTGACATCCGGGCCGCGGCAAGCGCCCTCCTGCCGCAGCCCGCGCCCAAAAGCACGGCGGCGCGAATCAGGGCGCCGGTTTTCATGGCGTGCATCAATTCCAGTTCCGGCTGGCTCAAGGTCTTGCCGACAGAAGCCAGATCCATCGCCTGTCCGCCCGCCATGCCCAGGGAACCGCTGGCGCGCGCGAGCGTCGCCAATAATTCCAGTTGCCGCGCGGAGGCGAGCAATCCCGGCGCGGCGAGCAGCTCGAAGGCGCGGGTCTGCAAGGCGTCGCCAACCAGCAGCGCCGTGGCTTCATCGAATTTCACATGACAGGTAGGCCGTCCGCGTCGCAGCACGTCGTTGTCCATCGCGGGCAGGTCATCGTGCGCCAGCGAATAGGCGTGGATCAACTCCACCGCCGAGGCGCAGGCAAGCAAGGCTTCTTCCTTTGCCGCCACCAGTTCGCCCGCCGCGAACACCAGCAAGGGACGCACCCTTTTTCCGCCGCCCAGCGCGGCGTAGCGCATGGCTTCATGCAGCCGCGCGGCAATGCCCGCCTGCGGCAGGCGCTCTGCCAGCGCCGTTTCCATGCGCGCCTGCACGCGCGCCATCCAATCCTGAAAATCTTCGCTCACGCTTCTTTCCCTTCGTTCGCGCTATCCATGACGCGGATTTTTTCTTCCGCGGTCGTCAATTGTCCCTGACAGTGCCGCAACAAGGCCATGCCGCGCCCATAAGCGGCAAGCGAGGCTTCCAGCGTCATCTCGCCGCCCTCCATGCGCGCAACCAGCGACTCCAGTTCGGAGAGCGCGGTTTCAAATTTCAGGTCATCGGGAAGTTCGGGCGCGTTCGTCGCGACGCTGGTCTTGGATTTGGGCATGGACAAGTTCATCAATGAAAGCCAGGGAAAATACTGAATTCACAAGGCAAGGTCAAATCAGGGAGCAAGCGTTTATCTATAGCTATGGCTATTGCCGCCGGCGCGCCATAAAACGGGCATGCAGATGGGAAGCGCCCAGCGCGGCGAAAAGAAGGAGCGGCATACTGATTCCCAACCGGAAGCGCGGATAGGAACCATAGCCCATTGGCATGCATGCAAGCACGGCAACATAACAGAGCACGCCGAGCGCAAGACGCTTGACCCACGCATTACCCCCCCCGGCACGAGAAGGCCGCAAGCGGCAAGAACAAAGAGGACGACAAGCGCCAGCGTATTCAGGCTTGCCGCCGCGAGATAGGCGACAGACAGCCCGGGGTGGTTGATCGGCGCAAGACTTTGGGCAATGAAGGCAGCCTTGAATTCGGCAATGAGCGTGGAAAATACAGGCGCGAAACGCAGCGCGTCATTGATTTCAGGGTAGAAAAACAGGCAGGGGATACGCGCAAGATAGGCTTTCGCATAGGTCAAGGGGTCGGATTTGATCATCTCGATGGCGCGTTTTCTGTAGGCGTCTGGTTTTGGCATAATCGCCAGGTAGGGTTGCAAATCCTCACCATGCCCGCCGGACACAATCGGTTGCGCTTCGTAGAAATGAATGCCATGCGTTTTGGCATAAATGACAGAAACGCTGTCGTTTAAGTAGTACGAGCTCATGGTGCTGAACTGGCGCACGCCGCCCAAGGCTTCGTTACGCAAGGTCCAGAGCGTTGTCGGCAAAATGGCGATCAGGACGATGACGCCCGCCGCAGGAAGAATTCCACGGGGTTGCTTCTTTGCCCAAAGAAAAAGCGCAAACCCCAATAAAAGGGCAAAGGGCAGATATAAAAATGCTGGGCGCAAAAAGATCATCGCCAGCAACGCCAGACTGCCCGCGACAAATGCCATCCACTCAAAACGTCGTTCAATCGCAAGCATGAACCGCCCATAAAAATAGAGCATGAACGCCATGTGCGACTGAGCAAGACTGTCGCTCATCAGTGCATTGGCATAAACGATGTCGTTCAGCGCGAATGCCGCTAGAAAAGCGACAATCAGGGCGGTTTTTGGACGATTGGTCAACTTGAGCGTCAGTGCGTAAAGCGATGTAATGGCAAGAAGATTGAACACTATCTGCAAAATCGCCGCGCCCAAATAGTATTTGGCGCCGAAAAGCGCGATCATGACAGCCAGAAAAATTGGCAGACCAGGAGTGCGCCGTGTCTCCGGGATGCCGTCGGCATAAACAAAACCGCCGGTTTCCAGAAACAGCCGCGCGGGACGAAGGTAGCTTTCGGTATCCGGTTGCGTAAACGCCGCTTCCTTGCCTATGTTCAATGCAATGATGAGATAGGCAATACGCAGTAACAGCGCCAGCAGCAGTAGCGCCAAAAACGCCTTGTGTTGCTCAAACAGGATTTTCATGCTTTCCCTTTACAGACTTTTTTGGCTCGCTGAACCCACAAAGCGTTGCCTCGCATGTCTATGATCGGTAATCAGCGTTGATGCGGACGTAATCGCAGGAGAGATCGCAGGTGTAGACCGTGGCCTGGGCGGTTCCCCGTCCCAGATGCACGCGCACGTCGATTTCGGCGTTTTGCATGATGGCCGCGCCGACTTCCTCGCGGTAGCTGGCGGCGCGGCCGCCGCGCTCGGCGATCAACGCGCTGTTGCCCGCCGCCGCCAGCCAGACCTTGACGCCTTCCACCTCCAGATCGTCGATGCCGGCATAGCCAATGGCGGCAAGAATACGCCCCAGATTGGGGTCGGAGGCAAAAAAAGCGGTCTTCACCAGCGGCGAATGGGCAATGGCATAGGCCGCCTTGCGGCATTCCTCCCTGTCCTTGCCGCCTTCCACGTAAAGCGTGATGAACTTGCTCGCGCCTTCGCCATCGCGCACGATCGCTTGCGCCAGTTCAAGGGCAACGGCAAAGAGCATGGTCTTGACTTCCGTCCAGCCGGGTTCTTCGCCGCTGGCAAAGGCGAACTCGCCGGAAAACTCGCCCTTGCCGCTGGCGATCAGCAGGAAGGAATCGTTGGTCGAGGTGTCGCCATCGACGCTGATGCAGTTGAACGACTGATCGGCGGCTTCCTTGACCAGGCCGGCCAAGAGCGGGCGGGCAATGGCGGCGTCGGTGGCGACAAAGCCCAGCATGGTCGCCATGTTGGGGCGGATCATGCCCGCGCCCTTGGCAATGCCCGTGACCGTCAATGTCTTGCCCTGGACGCGCGCCCGCCGCGAGGCGGCCTTGGCGACGGTATCGGTGGTCATGATGGCCTGCGCCGCCTTGCGCCAATTTTCAGGCGCGAGATCGGCGCAGGCTGCGGGCAATCCGGCAATCAGGCGCTCGACGGGCAGGTGTTCGTTGATCACGCCGGTGGAAAAAGGCAACACGGAAACGGGCGGGACGGCGAGCAATTCCGCCAGCGCCGCGCAACTGGAAAACGCCGCCCGCAAGCCGGCTTCGCCCGTGCCCGCGTTGGCGTTGCCGGTATTGACGAGTAGCGCGCGAATGTCGCCATCCTGCGCAAGATGCCGCTGGCACACCCGCACCGGCGCGGCGCAGAAGCGGTTCTGGGTGAAGACGCCCGCCACGCTTGCGCCCGCCTCCAGCGCGATGACCGTCAAATCCTGGCGATCCGCCTTGCGGATAGCGGCGGCGGTCGCGCCCAGACGGATCCCGGCAATGGGATGCAGGGCTTCCGGGGCGGGGGTTGCGTACTGCACGGGCATGGGCGTTGGCCTATGGCGTAACGCCGCTGCCGCCGCTCGCTTCGCTTCTGGCTTCGCGGCGCTCGGCGCGTTCCTGCCGCCGCTTTTCCTTTTGCGCTTGCCGTTCCGCGCGCTGTTTGCGCGCGGCGTTCAAACGGCCGTGGGGATTGGGGGATCCCGTGGCGTCCTCTCCGTCCGCGCCTTCCGCGTCTTCCGCCTCGTTCTGCGCCGTTTCGTCACCCGCCGCGGAACCGGCAGAGGACGTTTCGCGTTCCAGACGTTCACGTTCCAGCGCGTCAGCCTGTTGCTTCATGCGCGCCAGTTCCTGTTCCAGGGACTCGCTGGCGGGCGGCAGTTTCTCGACCGGCACCACCGTCGCTGTCGCGCCGGACGGACAGGGCGTAGTGGAAATGGTTACCCTGCCGTCCTGCTGGCACTTATAGACTTCCTCGGCAAACGCGCCGCTGCCGATACAGCATAAAACCAGAAAAAGAGCCTTTTTCACGATACGCCCTCCTGTTGGGGTTCAATCAAAACCGTCAGTATAGCAGAGGGCGGCGGCGCCGTTCTGTCTTCGCCTTCCCGTTTTTCGTTCCGCGCCGCCATTGGATAACGCCAGCGTTGCCTCACGGCAATTCCTGTCAAGACAGACAGGATTCCCTCCGGTCTTTTTTTCCTCCCTGCCTTGTCATCATATTGTCATGATCCCTCGGTTAACATGCGCCGCAAGGTTCCGCCTCTTCCGCCATCTGGCGGAAAAACGCGGCGCTTTGCTTTTCACTACAACGCATACCAAGGAGATTTTCATGCAGAAGAAGCTGATGGTTCTGGCTGTCGCCGCCGCCGTTTCCGGCGCGGCGGCAGCGCAATCCAACGTGCAGATTTACGGTGTGGTCGATGTGGGCTTTTCGCATCGCGGCGACAACGTCGACGACGACATCGGTTCCAAAAACGCCATCGACGACGGCATTTCTTCCGGCAGCCGCCTGGGCTTCAAGGGCAGCGAAGACCTGGGCAACGGCCTCACCGCCCTGTTCGTGCTGGAAAACGGCTTCGCGACGGACAACGGCAACCTGCGGCAAAGCAGCCGCCTGTTCGGGCGTCAGGCTTACCTGGGGCTGACCGGCAATTTCGGCACGGCGCTCGCTGGCCGTCTGTACACGCCGCACTACTCCTTCCTTTCCGCCATCGATCCCTTCAAGGCGGGCACGGTCGGGCGTTACCGCAACGTGTTCGAGGCGGGAGTGACAACGGGGGGCGAAAACCTGTTCGACCCCACGCGCGTGGATAACGCCGTCGCTTACGTCACGCCCACCTGGGGCGGGTTCAACATAACGGCGGCTTTTTCCGCGAACGCGCTCGCCCAGGAAGCGTCGGGAAACACGGGGGATAACCGCGTATGGGCCATTCTGCCCCGCTACGCCAACGGTCCTATCGATGTCGGCGTCTCCTGGCATAGAATCAAGGCCTACGACGCGCCGACCGGCAGCTTTGGCGCCAGCAATGTCCAGATCACCAACCTGGCCGTCGGCGGCACTTACAATTTCGGCCCCGTCAAACTGCACGCCTTCTACGACCAGAACAAGTTCAAGGACATCAACGCGGCCGGGGAGGACCACAAGCTGAAAAGCTGGCTTCTGGGCGCGACCTTTCCCTTCGGCAAGAACGCCATCCAGGCTTCCTACACCCAGTCCAAGCTGAGCGGGTTCACGGGCAGAGAAGGCAAGGCGCGGCAATGGGCGCTGGGCTACACCTACGCCCTTTCCAAGCGCACCAGCTTCTACGCGGCAATTGCCGACATCGCCAACAAGGACGACCGGGAAGACAACGTGACGATCCTGAGCAACATCGCCGCCGTTTCCGGCGACTCTTCCAATAACGGACAGGGCTACCAGAACGGCTTCAACGTCGGCCTGAAACACAGCTTCTGACCTTCGCGCCAGAATACGACAAACGGGAGACCGCGGTCTCCCGTTTTTTTTTGGAACCGTCCTCACGCCCGCGCGCGATTCAATCCTTCAATCCGGGTTTTCCGGGGCGCGCGTCAGCCGCTCCCGCACCATCTGGATGTGCATTTTCAGGGTGTAGCGCAGGTCGGAGAAGGATTGGGGGACGGGCATGCGATTGGCGTCCGCCTCGATGGCCTCCAGGCGCGCCAGGAGATCGGCGCGCGCCTCCGGGGAAAGCGTCCCGATCTGGCGGCGGCGCAGCAGGTCGTTTTCCAGGAACTTGAGTTCGCCATAGACGCGGCAGATGCGCGAGCGAATGCGCCAACTGTACATCGCGGGCGCAAAGCGCAGTATGGGCAGCAAGAGGGTCAATAACGGCAGGGCGAGAATCAGGAAACGATCCGCCAGCACCGCCAGCCAGAAGGGCATATAGCGCTGCAAGAACGGCGGGCCGGAAGCATGGAAGCGTTCGGCGGCGGCGGTCAGCGGCAAGTCGCTGTTCCTGTACGCGGGAAATTCGCCCGCCTCCTGGAAAAAGCCGTTGCCGCCATGCACTTCGCGCAAGGCCGCCAGCGTCAGCGATTGCAGCGCCGGATGCAGGTCTTCGCGCACGGCCAGATTGGCGGTGGCCGCCAGCAATTCGGTATCCCGCGGCGGAAAGTTGTAGGCGAGATCGACGCCGCCTTCCGGCAGCAACAGGCGAAACAGATAGGGAAAATGCCGATGATAGGCTTCGGCGCGCGTAAAACTCATCAGGCGGATGCCGGGAGAACGCAACAACACCTGCACGATGGGCGACTCCGGCGCGGCGATGATGAACAGGGCGTCCATCCCGCCTTGCTGCAAGGACTCGGCGGCGGCGAATTCCTCTTGCGCGCTGGTTGCCGGCTGGATTCGCGCGTTCTTTTCCGTGATGCCGTTGGCGGACAGCAGCCGGTAGGCCAGCGCGCGCGCGTTGCTGCTTTCCTGGATCACCGTGATGCGCTTTTGCTCCAGATCGGTGAGGCGCAGCGGCGATCGTCCGTCCTGATCATCGCGCGCGAATACCCAGAGCGGCTCATAGAAGGCGCTGCCCAGCGCATGGAGTCCTTCCCAGCCATCCTTGCCTTTCCAGTTGCCGGCCACGCCGCCCTGCACGAAGGCAATGTCGGCCTCGCCCCGGCTCAGGCGCATCAGGTTTTCGCCCGAACCCTGCGAAGGACGCAATTCCAGCGTGACGCCGTTGCGCGCGAAAATCTCCCGATAGCGCAGGGCAAAGGCGTGATACAACCCGTCTTCGCGTCCTGTGCTCATCACAAGGTGACGCGGCGGCGCGGGCTTGACGTAATGGAACGCCGCGCCAAAGCCCAACAGCACGACCAGCGCCAGCGGCCACGCGGTAATCAGCGCCTCGCGCCAGGTAATCCAGCGTTCCCGGGCGCGCTGCAAGCGAAGGCGCAGTTTCAATGCGCGAGATTCTTTTTTCATATGTAGTACGTCAAAAAGTAAAAAAACCACTTTTTGCCGGGTTAATCTCAGGGTTTGAAACCAGGCAAAGCCTGGCTTCAAACCGTTAAACCCAACGCAAAACCAGCGCGGCCTGTACGATTGTAGGGGCGCACTGCGTGCGCCCCTACGTCCCGCGCAGATGGGTAGTGGTTTACCTTGCCTTTCCACCAGAAAAGGGCGAGCTTCGCTTGCCCTTTTTTGCTGACTGAACCGGCAAAAAGTAGGTTTTCACTTTTTGTCGCTTTCAAAAAAAATCGCTCAGCAACCGGTTGAGAAAATTGCGTCCCAAAGGCGTGGGCACGGCGCGATCCGCTTCCACGCGCAGCAAACCCGCGTCCGCGGCGCGCCGCAGACGCGGCAACAGCGCGGCAAGGGAAAGTCCGGTACGTTGTTCGTACAACGAAAACGTAAACCCTTCTTGCAGGCGCAGGGCGTTCATCAGGAATTCCAGGGGCAGTTCCCCGGCGGACACAATCCGTGTGGAGTATACGCCATGACCCGCGGCGACGGCGCGCAGATACGCGCCGGGATGTCGCCGGCGCGCCTCCCGTACGACCTGCCGTTCGCCAGCTTCCGAATAACGGCTGATCTTGCTGTGCGCCCCCGCGCCCAACCCCAGGTAGTCGCCGAATTGCCAGTAATTGAGATTGTGCCGGCACAAGTATCCGGGGCGCGCGAAAGCGGATGTCTCGTAGTGCGCAAACCCCGCCGCCGCCAGTCTTGCGGCAATGGCCTCGCCCATGTCGGCGCAGAGGTCCGCGTCCGGCAGCGCCGGCGGACAGGCGGCGAAGCGGGTATTGGCTTCCAGCGTCAGTTGATAACAGGAAAGATGCGCGGGGGAAAACCCAAGCGCCGTTTCCACGTCGGCAAGCGCCTCGGCAAGGGTCTGGTTCGGCAGACCATGCATCAGGTCCAGATTCACGCGCCCGAAATGGGAAACCGCCTCGCCTGCCGCGCGCAAGGCGTCGGCGCGGTCATGGACGCGTCCCAGTGACGCGAGATGCGCGTCATGGAAACTCTGCGCCCCCAGAGAAAGGCGATTGACGCCTGCCGCGCGAAAACCCGCGAGTTTTCCCTCGTCGGCTTCCAACGTGCCAGGATTGGCTTCCAGCGTGATCTCGATGTCATCGATCAGCGGAACGCGGGCGCGAACGCCCATCAGCAGCTCGCTGACGCCCTCGGCGGAAAACAGGCTGGGCGTGCCGCCGCCGATGAAAATACTGGTTAGCGTTCGTCCTGAAATTTGCGGCAACGCCATGTCCAGGTCCGCGAGCAACGCCGCCAGATAGTCGCGCTCCGGCAACGCGCCTTTCAGGGCGCGCGAATTGAAATCGCAGTAGGGACACTTGCGCGCGCACCAGGGCAGGTGGATATAGAGGGCGAGCATGGGGTCAGAAGACAGAAGACAGAAGACAGAGGACAGAGGACAGAACGCTCGCCGCGCCCGCTTTGTGGTCTGCGCCCAGTGGTTCGTGGTCGCGTGTTCGGCATGATGTGCTCCGCGGATTCTCCTTCTGTCGCCTGCCCTTGGGCGCAATTACACAGTAGTCAGTAATTTAGACGACAATCGTTCATATAAACATAACATAACACCATTCGAAAGCCCTAAAATCACAGGGATATATATTTATCATCATTGCTGCATGTATCCTAAATTACTGACTGCTGAGTAAAAGCGGATGATGTCAAAGTAATATTAATCCAATCATCCAATCGCTCTGCCGTCTCTGGTTTGCAGAGGTTGAGTATGGCTTGTGGGCGTACCTGGGGAAGCGCGGTTTTCCTCCTCCCCTGACAGGGGAGGGATTGAGGGGGATTGAGGGGGGTTGCGGCGAGGCGGCTTGCATCGGAACCGACGCCTGCTCCACTGCCGTAAACCCCCTCTCCTGCCCTCCCCTTGTGCGCGGCTTTGCCGCATCTGGCTTCGTCAGACCAGACTGCGGCTGTCCTTCCGCCTTCGGCTCCAGCAGGGGAGGGCGTTTGGCCGCGCTTCGTCCGGGATAAATTATTGACATGAGGTCCTCCGCCTTTAATCGCGCACACGGTCCTCCGCAATGGGGTTTACTCGTATTTTCGCGTTAGAATGCGCGGTTTTCCCGGTCTGGAGGGGTTTCACGTGCTCATTGCCGCCAACATCACCATGCAGTTTGGGGCAAAACCCCTGTTCGAGAACGTCAATGTCAAGTTTGGCGAGGGGTTCCGCTATGGGCTGATCGGGGCCAATGGCGCGGGCAAATCCACTTTCATGAAAATCCTGTGCGGGCTGCTGGAGCCTTCGGCGGGCAATGTTTCCAAAGACAGCGAGGAGCGCATGGCCTATCTCAAGCAGGATCAGTTCGCCTTTGAAGACATGCGCGTTCTCGACGCGGTGATGATGGGGCACGAGGAAATGTGGGCGGTGATGCGGGAAAAGGAAGCCATCTACGCCAACCCGGAGGCAACGGAACAGGATTACCTGCACGCCGCCGAACTGGAAGGCAAGTTTGCTGAATATGACGGCTATACGGCGGAGGCGCGCGCCGGCGAGCTGTTGCTGGGCGCGGGCATCAATGGGGAACTGCATGACGGTCCCATGCGCGCGGTCGCGCCGGGCTGGAAATTGCGGGTGCTGCTTTGTCAGGCGCTCTTCGCCGACCCCGATATCCTGCTTCTGGATGAACCCACCAACAATCTTGACATCGACACCATTCGCTGGCTTGAGGATATTTTGAATCAGCGCGAATCGACGATGGTCGTCATTTCGCATGACCGTCATTTTCTGAATCAGGTGTGCACCCACATGGCCGATCTGGATTACGGCAAGCTCGCCATCTATCCTGGCAATTATGATGACTTTATGGAAGCCTCCAGTCAGGCGCGCGCGCGTCAGCAGGCGGCCAACGCCCGCGCCAAGGATAGAATCAGCGAATTGCAGGAATTCGTGCGCCGTTTTTCCGCCAACAAGTCCAAGGCCAAACAGGCCACCAGCCGCCTGAAACTCATCGACAAGCTGAAACCGGAGGACATCAAGCCTTCTTCGCGCCAATATCCATGGATACGCTTTGAATTCGAGGAGAAGGAAAAACTGCACCGTCAGGCGGTGGAAGTGGAAAACCTGTCGTTCCAGTATGCTGGCGGCGGCAAGACCTTTTTCAACCGCGCAAGCTTCACCATCCACGCGGGCGAAAAAGTCGCCATCATTGGCGAAAATGGCGCGGGCAAAAGCACCTTGCTGAAACTTTTGATGGGCGAGCTCGCGCCCGCGACGGGCAGCGTCAGGTGGGCGGAAAAGGCGCGTCCCGGCTATTACGCGCAGGATCACGCCGCTGAATTCACCGGGGATATTCCGCTTACCGAATGGATAGGCGGTTATGCCCGCGCCAGCGCAACGGACGCGGACGATCTGGAAACCCTGATACGCGGCACACTGGGACGGCTGCTGTTTTCCGGCGACGAGCAGAAAAAACCGGTCAGGGTCATTTCCGGCGGCGAACAGGGGCGCATGTTGTTCGGCAAATTGATGTTACAAAAAAGCAACGTGCTGGTAATGGACGAACCAACCAATCATCTGGACATGGAATCCATCGAGGCGCTGAATACGGCACTGGATTTGTATAAAGGAGTGCTGGTGTTTGTTTCGCATGATCGGGAATTCGTCTCCAGTCTTGCGAACCGTGTTTTTGAGATTAGAATGGACGGCGCTTTGCTGGATTATGCGGGCGCTTACGAAGAATATCTGGAGGCTCGCAACGCGGCATGATGCCAAAGCGCAAGAATTGCGCGCCTTCTGATTGACAAATCACCCCATCTGGAGAGACATCATGAAAATCAAGACAAGAGTTTTAATGCTAATCGGTTTGGCTCTGCTGGGCCTGGTCATCGTGGCGGCCGTCGGCATCAACAATTCCAGGGACGACGCGGCGCTCATCAAGGATATGGATGAAAACCGCCTGCCCCGCACCATCGCCATGCTGGAGATCAGCAGCAAGGTCAACGATGAGGTGCGGCGCGCCTACGAAATTCTCAGCAAGAACGATTTGCCCCTGAATGAACAGATTCAGGAACTGCGGCGCATCCTGCCCTTGAAACGCGCGGCCGACACGGCGCTGCAACAAAATATCGACGTCTACGAAGGACTGGACAGGTCAGATAAAGCCGCTGAACTGTTCAGCATGATGAAGGAAACGATGGCGGCATGGAGACCGGTTATTGCGGAAGGTCACACCCGTCTCCTGGAGGAGGCGCTCGCCAACCCGACGGCGGAAAGACTTGCCGAAATGTATGACAAGATGCTGGAAGGCAACTTGCGGGTACGGGAAAAAACGCCCTTGCTGATTGAACAGATCGACAAGATGGTCGACCATAACACCAAGCGCGTCGCCGAGGATGCCGCGGAAGCTGAACAAAGATCGAGCAACGCGCTGAAGCTCCAGATTGTCATTGGCATTATATTCGTCGTTGGCATTGCGGTGATGGGGGCTGCCACCCTGAAAGCCGTGGTCAGGCCGATAGAAACGGTGCGCGACACCACGGTGCGGATTGCGGGCGAGAATGATTTGCGGATGCGCGTGGATTACCGGGCGAGCGACGAGGTGGGCGAGATGGTGGAAGCCTTCAACGGGATGCTGGGCAAATTGCAGGTTTCCTTCCAGGACATCACTGGCCGGGTGAGGGAGGTCAATGAGGCGGTCAATAATTTTTCCACGGCGGCGCAGCAGGTTGCCGCCAGTTCGGCCAGCCAGTCGAGTTCGACCTCGGCGATGGCGGCTTCGGTGGAGGAGATGACGGTTTCCATCAACAC
>JAITRP010000090.1 GCA_031288305.1 Zoogloeaceae bacterium | reverse complement strand
TCTGCAACGCCAAAGCCTCGTTGAAGACGATGCGGCACGAACCGGCGAAGCGGCGCATCTGGCGCTGCTGCTCGCCGTTCGGCATCAGTTCGTATTTGTAGGCTTGGAGGCGTTGCATGATATGATTATACCATAGAACGGCACGAAAGGAAAGGACTGGCCTGGACGCCTGCGGCGTCCGCGCTATCCTTCCCCGCCCTGAAGGACGGGGCTTGTCGCGCACCGGGTAAAACTAACTCCGGTTTGAAACCCCGCCCTTCAGGGCGGTGCGAAGGTTGAGACCCCGGCCTGAAGGCCGGGGTTTCAACCGTAGCCATTGGGGAGGGGAGAGAAACCCCTTCCCAATGACGTTAGACCGGCAGCCCTGAAGGGCTGCCGCTAATTTCTTAAAAATGGATGCCATGCGCCCCTTCTTCATTGATAAGCCCCTTGAGCGCGAGCAAGCGGCTGCCTGGGCGAAAGACAACTCTTTCCCCCTCGCCCCTCCAGCAACAGACGCTTCCAGGGAACCATGCGACCGCGCCGGTTCTCGCATTTACCGCCACGCCCATCAAACAGGCGGTTACCACGTACTCGCCGGAAAAATCGACGGGTTGCGGCTTTGTATGACGGATCCGGGTTCGAAACGAGCGATCGGCCTTGCTTGCCAGCCTTGCGTCCGCGCGTGGGCCTTGATAAGGAGGAGCGCCCGGATAGTCCTCGAACCTTGGCGGCTGAAAATCCGCTTTTTCCGGCGGATCGGCGTCGGCTATGACCGGATGGGCAAGGACACAGGAAAGCGCGAGGAACAACAGGATTGAAATCAGGCGGCGCATGGGTTCATTCTTCGGGCACAGCGGCGGTAAGGAGGCATTCATAATAGGGAATGAAGGTGTTACTTGGCCAAGAACTGTCACATATTTGGCAACCAACCGGAGAAATGATCGAACCCAGAATTTGAAAAGGCGGCATGGCGCGTCGTTTGTATGGGAGAATCGCTCGCGCCCGTTTTACTTCGATCTCTGTCCCCCCCCTGAACATGACTCCGCGCAAATATTGCCGACAAAAAGCCGCCGCCAGCGGTTCCAGCTTTTATTTGAGTTTCTTCTTCCTGCCGCGCGCGCGGCGGCGCGCCATCATGGCCCTGTACGCCTTTTGCCGTGAAGTCGACGATCTCGTGGATGAGTGCCGCGACAAGGCGCTGGCGGCGATAAAGCTGACCTGGTGGCGCGAAGAAGTCGAGCGCATCCGCGGCGGGCATCCGCTGCATCCTGTCGGATTGGCCTTGCAGGAAGCCAGCCGGGAATTCAAGCTGTCCGCTAGGCATCTGCTGGACATCATCGACGGGATGCAGATGGATTTGGAGGCGACGCGCTACCCGGATTTCGCCCATCTCGCGCGCTACTGCTACCATGTCGCCAGCGCGGTCGGATTGCTCTGCGTCGAGATTTTCGGCTACCGGGAAAAAGTGACGCTCGATTACGCGCGCGACCTGGGATTGGCGTTGCAATTGACCAACATCCTGCGCGACATCGGCGAAGACGCGCGCCGGGGACGAATCTATATTCCCGAAGACGAGTTGCAACGCTTTTGCGTGCCCGTAAAAGACATCCTGGAAGGCCGTTCTTCGGAAAACTTCATGCGCCTGATGCGCTTTCAGAAAGAGCGCGCCGAACATTATTACTCCCGCGCGCTTGCCCAGCTCCCGCCCATCGACCGCAAAAGCCAGCGTCCCGGCCTGATCATGGCCGCCCTCTACCACGCCCTGCTGCAGGAAATGGAAGCCAGGTCGTTTCCGGTGCTGCGCCAGCGCGTCGGCCTCTCGCCGCGCCGCAAGCTCTGGCTGGCGATACGGGCGGGAATCCGCTGCGGATACACTGGAAAATGAGACAATCTTTTGCCTTTTGCCCTTCCCGATCGCCAATGTCCGAATCCACGCCTTTGCTCGTCACGCGCGGCTTGAGCCTCGGCATACGGCAAGCGGATGGCACATCGTTGCCGGTACTCGATCAGCTCGATTTTTCCATTCGCGCCGGGGAGACCTTTGCCCTGGTGGGCGAATCCGGCTGCGGCAAATCCTTGACCGCGCTGGCGCTGATGCGCCTGCTGCCGCCTGGCATACAGGTCACTGGCGGCGAAATCTTCTTGCGGGGACGCGAACTGCTCCGCCTGCCCGAAGCGCACATGCGCGAACTGCGCGGCGGCGACATGGCGATGATTTTCCAGGAACCCGCCAACAGCCTGAACCCCGTGCTCACCATCGAACGCCAGATTGGCGAGGCGCTCGCCCTGCATCTGAAGCTCACCGGCCGCGCCCGACGCGAGTACGCAAAAGACTTGCTCGCGCAGGTAGGCATCGGCGATCCCGCGCGACGGCTTGCGGAATATCCGTTTCAACTCTCTGGCGGCATGAAGCAGCGGGTGATGATCGCCATCGCCCTGGCCGCCCGTCCGCGCCTCTTGATTGCCGACGAGCCTTCCACCGCGCTCGACGTGACCGTGCAGGCGCAGATTCTCGATCTATTGCAAAACCTGCAAGCCAAATATGGCATGGCGCTCCTCCTGATTACGCACGATCTGGGCGTAGTGGCGCGCATGGCCGATCAGATCGGCGTCATGTACGCCGGGCAACTGGTGGAACACGCCGGACGCGAGGCGTTTTTCCGCGCCCCGCGACATCCCTACAGCCGCGCCTTGTTCGCCGCCCTGCCGGAAACCGCGCGACACGGCCAACGTCTCCACGCCCTCCCCGGCCAGGCGCCCGCCTTCACCGCCCTGCCCTTTGCTTGCCGTTTCGCCAGTCGCTGCGCCGCAAGGGAAAAAGCGGAAGAGGGAACGCGCTGCCTGGAAGAAGCGCCCCTGCTGGAAGAACAAAGCGACGGCGCATGGGCGCGTTGCCATTTTCAGAAGACGGAAGACAGGGGACAGAAGGCAGCCGTGCCGCTGGCGGCAGAGCCGCCGCATATTGATCTGTCCTCCGTCCTCCGTCCTTCGTCCTCCGATCCCCTGTCTTCCGCGCGCGGCCTGCGGGTGTATTTTCCCGTGCGCAAGGGATTGCTGCAACGGACGCGCGGCTTCGTGCGGGCGGTGGATGGCGTCGATCTCGACCTGACGCCGGGGCGCACCCTGGCCCTGGTGGGCGAATCCGGCTGCGGCAAGACTACGGTGGGACGCGCCCTGATGCAGCTCGTCCCCGCGACAGGCGGGGAATTCTTCTGGCAGGGCAAACGCCTCGATCCGCGCGACAAGGCCGAAATGCGGCGCCTGCGGCAATCCATGCAAATGGTGTTCCAGGATCCTTACGCCTCCCTGAATCCGCGCATGAGCGTGGGCGAAATTCTGCGCGAAGGCATGTTGGCGTTGAACGCGGTTCGCTCGGAACGGGAAGCGCGGGAACGCTGCGCGGCGTTGCTGCTCCAGGTCGGTCTGAAGGCGGAGCACGCCAGCCGCTACCCGCACGAATTTTCTGGCGGGCAGCGCCAGCGTGTCGCCATCGCCCGCGCGCTGGCGGTCTCGCCGCGCGTCCTTCTCTGCGACGAACCCACCTCGGCGCTGGATGTTTCCGTGCAGGCGCAAATCCTGAACCTGATGCAGGATTTGCAGGCCGAACTGGGCATCGCCTACCTGTTCATCACCCACAACTTCGCCGTGGTGGAATACCTGGCGCACGAGATTGCCGTCATGTATCTGGGGCGCGTCGTGGAATCCGGTCCCGCCGCCGCCGTGCTCGCCAATCCCGCGCATCCCTATACCCGCGCCCTGCTTTCCGCCGTGCCGCGCATCGAAGGCGGCAGGGAAGTCATCCGCCTGGAAGGCGAAGCGCCCTCCCCCGCCAATCCCCCGCCCGGTTGCCACTTTTGTCCGCGCTGCAAGGCAGTCATGCCCATCTGCGAAAAGGCCTACCCGCCAATGGCCTCCTTCGCCACAGATCGGAAGGTAGCGTGCTGGATGCAAAAAGCGGCGGACGGCAACACTTGAAACGGCAAAAAACGTCGGCGCGGTAAAATTCAAAGGTCAGAAGCCAGAAAACAGAATGCGCGGCAGTTCCTTTCCGAGAGCCTGTTCATGGTCTCTGGTTCTTCGCGGCCTCTGTTCCATCTCTCCCGCCTCGTCAAAAGCGAAGGCCGCATCAGCGGCTGCTCAGTCCTCAGTCTTCAGTCCTCTGTCAATGAAACACGATGGGACGCGCCGCGCCGCCGCCACAGTAGTTGTCGAGGAAAGCGTCGATGGCTTCCTCGGTACGTTCGGCTTCCGGAATATCGTTGATTGCGTTGTAAAAGTGATGCGCGAACGCGCCTTGCAGGAAAAGAATGCGGCGAGCGTCCTTGTCGAGCAGTTCAAAACCCTCCTGTGCGGGATAGGCCAGCACGGAATAATGCGTGCTGTCATAGACGATGTTCATGATCTCGCTCCCTGATGAAAAGTCAATCCAGCCTGCGTCTCGGGTACACTATCGGCATTCTCCCCGGCCGCCTTGAGAAAAACAGCCTGTCCCCGAACAAGGCAAGAGATACAGAGCAAAAACACGCCATCTCTTCAGCGCGCAATCCCCGCGGGCAAGACTAGCACAAGAAAACGCCCCTCCGCAGAGGGGCGCAATCTACAAGAACGGACGCTTGCGGCAAGGCGCGGGGAAAACGTCTCTTCGCAAACGCCGCGCTCAACCCATCCTGATGCCGTTAGGGGGAAGGACTGCCGCCGCCAGCAACAGCCGGCACACAAAGCATGTCCTCCGAGTAGTTCGGATCCACCTCACCCGGATCTACCTCGGTAGGGGGGGGGGGGGGGCGTCACGGGGTTGCCGGTGTCGATTTTTCCCGGACATCCCGCGCCCGCGACGGTCAGGGAAATGGCAAGGGCGGTCAAAATGGCGCGCAATATATGTGGCATGGTTTTATCCTTTCAATGGAAACTACAGGACCTGGAAACTACAGAACCGCACTCATTTATTATAGCAAGAAAACAATGCGCGCGGACGCGGGAAAAGCGACAGAAGGTTATGAAATGGTGATGAACGGTAGGATTTTTCCGACCGTTTTGGCAAAAGTTATAATCCCCCATTCCTTTATCCTTTCCGCAAAGCGAATACGCCATGTCCCAAACTGCCCCATCCCGTCACGTTCCCCTGCTCATTCTCGGCTCCGGCCCTGCTGGTTATACCGCCGCCCTGTACGCCGCCCGCGCCAATCTTGCGCCCGCGCTCATTACCGGCATCAGCCAGGGCGGTCAATTGATGACCACCAGCGAGGTCGACAACTGGCCTTCCGCCGTGGAAGGCATACAGGGGCAGGAATTGATGAGCCGACTGGAAGCGCACGCCCGCCGTTTCCATGCCGAAATCATCTTCGACCACATCCACACGGCGCAATTGACGCAAAAACCCTTTACTCTCACGGGCGACGAAGCGACCTATGCCTGCGACGCCCTGATCATCGCTACTGGCGCTTCGGCGCAATATCTGGGATTGGCCTCGGAGACGGCCTTCCTGGGCAAGGGCGTTTCCGCCTGCGCCACCTGCGACGGATTTTTCCATCGCGGCAAGCCGGTCGCCGTGGTTGGCGGCGGCAATACCGCCGTGGAAGAGGCGCTGTATCTCGCCAACATCGCCAGTCATGTCCACCTGATCCACCGCCGCGCCGCCTTTCGCGCCGAGAAAATCATGATCGACCAGCTTTACCGCAAGGCGGAAGAAGGCAAAATCAGCCTGGCGCTGGAAAGCGAACTGGAAGAAGTACTGGGAGACGCCAGCGGCGTCACCGGCATCGCCATCCGTCATCCGTCAAGCGGACAAACCCACAGAATCGATGTACACGGCGTATTCATCGCCATCGGTCACAAGCCCAACAGCGAACTGTTTGTCGGACAGCTGGAACTCAAGAACGGCTATATCGTCACCTTCCACGGCAGCCGCCAAACCAGCGTCGCGGGCGTATTCGCGGCAGGAGACGTGCAGGACCCGACATACAAGCAAGCCATTACCAGCGCGGCCAGCGGCTGCCAGGCGGCGCTGGACGCCGAGCGCTACCTGGACGCCCTTTACGCGCGCAAGACATGAGCGCGCGCCGTCCGCCCGCCGCGCCCAAGGCAGACGCCTCCTTTCGCGCCCTCATGCGCGCGGAAGGCGTTACTCCCCTGCCGCCTCGCGACCATGTCGAACTCCAGGCGCCGAAAAGCCCCCGCCTCCGCTTTTCGCCGGAGGACAGTCCCTGCGCGCCAGAGAACGACCACGACATGGGCATGGAAAATGCGGAAACCACGGAGAACGCGCCGGAGCAGCATCGGCGCGCCGACCAGTCTCCCCGCGTCCTCAGCGATCTGCGCCGGGGGCGCTGGCCGGCGCAGGCGGAAATCGATCTGCACGGCCTGACCCGTGATGAAGCCCTCTCTGCCCTGCGTGATTTCCTGGCCGGCTGCGTGGCCCGCGGGCTGCGCTGTGTGCGCGTCATCCACGGCAAGGGACACGCTTCGCCCGGCGGCCGCGCCATCCTGAAACCCATGACGCGCCAGTGGCTCGCCCGCCGCCCGGAAGTCCTCGCCTTCTGCGCCGCCCCGCCTCGCGACGGCGGCGACGGCGCGCTGCTGGCGCTACTGTGTAAAGGCAACGCAACCCCACGGCTGGATGGATTTTACGTTGGTTGCAGGGGAGAAACCAGCAAAAGGTAGGGGAGTTACTTTTGCCGTGCACTTTGCGGGATCAAATCTGGATGACGCCGGACATCTGGGCGTAAACGGCGGGCAGCCAGGCGGCCAGCGCGCCGCGACCGGGAATGCGGAGATCGGGCGCGATCTCGTGCAGGGGAACCAGCACGAAGGCGCGCAGATGCAGACGCGGATGCGGCAAGACGAGATCGGGCGTTCGCATCGTCTCGCTGGCGTAGAGCAGCAAATCCAGATCCAGGGTGCGCGGCGCGTTGGGAACGCCACGCGTCCGTCCCTCTTTGGCTTCCTGCGCGCGCAGGGCAAGGAGCAACGCCTGCGGCGGCAGGCGGGTCGCCGCCAGCGCCACGGCATTGACAAAATCCGGCTGCGGCAAAAGCCCGACGGGCGCGGTTCGATAGAGCGAAGACGCGCGCAACAACCGGGTCTGCGGCAGATCGTCCAGCGCCTCAATGGCGGCTTTTATACGCGCATGCGGTTGATTCAGATTGGAGCCCAGGGCGATATAGGCTGGGGCGGCGTCCGGCAATGTCATTCGTTTTCCGGCAAGGCGGCAAAATCCGCCGCCGCGCTTTCGCCTTCCGCGCCATTTGCCTGCTTGCCGCCGCGCCTGGAGCGGCGGCGCTTTCGGCGTTTTGCGCCTTCAGGGCTGAGCGCGGCCAGCATCTGGTTTCGGGTATCCGTGTCCGCGTCCTGGAACGCCAGCCACCACACGGGCAAGGCCGCGTCGATTTCTCCGGATCTGGCGCGCAGGCAGAGAAAATCATAGGCGGCGCGAAAACGCGGATGTTCCAGGACACTGTAGGGACGCCGTCCCACGCGATGCTCGAAGCGCGGCTGCAACGCCCAGATTTCCTTGATGTCGCCCGCGACGCGCCGCGTGATGGCGAGTTTTTGCCCCTGCGCCGACAAGATCTCGTTCATCGCCTGATGCAGGGCGGGCAACGGATGTTCGCCCGTTTCCTGGACGCGCCGCCAGATGACGCCGACTTCGCGCCAAAGCAGCGCCGCGAAGAGAAAACAGGGCGCAAAAGACTTGCCCTGCCGGACGCGCGCGTCGGCATCATTCAGCGCCAACATGCTGAATCGCTCGCCTTCCGGCGTTCGCAGCACCACATCGAGCAACGGCAGCGTCCCGCGATGCAGTCCCTCGGCATGGAGTTGACGCAGGCACTCTACCGCGTGACCGCTGGCGAGGAGCTTGAAAATCTCGTCGGACAGGCGGGCGGCGGGCACGTTTTCCAGCAAATCCGCCATTTCCCGGATCGGACGCCGCGCCGCTGGATCGATCGCCAACCCCAGTTTGACCGCCAGCCGGATGGCGCGCAGCATGCGCACCGGGTCTTCGCGGTAGCGCGTCTTCGGATCGCCAATCACGCGCAGGGTCTTCTGTTTGAGGTCGGCGACACCGTGGTGATAATCGAGAATCTGCTCCGTGGCGGGATCGAAGTACAGCGCATTGACCGTGAAATCGCGGCGGGCGGCGTCTTCCGCCTGCGAGCCGAACACATTGTCGCGCAACACCCGTCCATGCGCGTCGGTCTTGGCGTCCTCGCCCAGCGCGCCGCGAAAAGTGGTGATCTCGACCACTTCCTGTCCCATGTAGGCATGGACGATCTGGAAACGCCGCCCAATGAGCCGCGAACGGCGCAGGCAACGCCGCACCTCGTCGGGCGTGGCGTCCGTGGCGACATCGAAATCCTTGGGCGCGATCTGGGCGAGCAGGTCGCGCACCGCGCCGCCGACCACATACGCCTTGTAGCCCCGCTCAGCGAGCGCCTCGCAGACACGCCGACTGCCGGAACTTATCCGCTCGCGGCTTATGCCGTGACTGGAAAAGGCAATGACCGAGGGTTCCCTCGCGACCGGCGCGTCAGCGCGTTTGAACACGCGATTGATGAATTTACGCAGCATGAATATCCAGAAAACAGAAAAAAAGTCTCACCACAGTTTTATCGTCTCCCAGCCGCGCTCGGCGGCGATTCTGGCGAGCCGCGCGTCCGGATTCACCGCGACGGGATGGCGCGCCTTTTCCAGGAGTGGCAAGTCATTATGGGAATCGCTGTAGAACCAGGTATCGGCAAAGCTGCCCCAGTACAATCCTTGCGCTTCCAGCCAGTCTTCCACCCGCGTCACCTTGCCCGCCTGGAACGCCGGAATGCCGCGCGCCTTGCCGGTAAACGCGCCCTGCTCGCAGGCGGGGATCGTGGCGATCAGCTGGGAAATGCCGAATTCCCGCGCGATGGGGCCGGCGACAAAACTGTTGGTCGCCGTGACCAGGACGCAAAGATGACCCGCCCGGCGGTGTTCGTCCACTCTCACACGCGCAGACTTGGCGATCATCGGACGCACCTTCCTTGCCATGAATTCCTCATGCCAGGCGTCCAGCGTGACGCGGGGATGCGCGGCGAGCGGCGCCAGTTGGAAGGCGAGGAATTCCGCCACATCCAGCGTTCCGGCTTCATAATCGGCCATGAATTTCCGGTTTTTCGCGCGTTGCGTATCCTCCGCCAGCGCACCCTTTTCGATCAGGAACTCCGCCCAGGCGAAATCCGAATCGCCACGCAGCAAGGTGTTGTCCAGGTCAAAAAGCGCCAGTTGCATATTCAGGATTCCGGCATGGCTGCCAGCACTTCGCGCAGCAACGGCAAGGTAATGGGGCGTTTGCGTTCCAGGGAATAACGATCCAGTGCCGCCATCAGGGAAGAAAGGGTACGCATGTCGCGCGAGGCGTGATGCAGCAGATACGCCAGACCTTCCTGCGGAAAGGGCATGGCGCGTTCCTTGGCCAGCGCCGCCAGCGCCGCCAGTTTTTCGGCATCGGAAAGCGGCATGAGACGATAAATCAACCCCTGCCCCAGCCGGGTACGGACATCCTCGCGCAACGCAAGATGCAAGGGCGCGAATCGCGCCGCGCACAACAATCGCCCGCTTTTCTCCGCGCGAACGCGGTTGATGAAGTAAAACAGCGCGCCCTGCCCCGCGGCATCAAGCGCCTCTACATTGTCCAGCGCCCAGCCTTGCGCCGTTTGCGAAATTCTGGCCAACGCCGGATCCCGGCGCGCGTCCAGATAAAAAAGCCCGCTGGCGCGCAAGAGATGCGTCTTGCCCGAACCTGTATCGCCCCACAACAAAAAACAGGGATCGTCCGCGTCACGCGGCGCTTCCAGCCACGCGCACAACGCCGCCAGAGGCTCTTTATTGCCGCCCGGCACGAAGTTATCCAGAGCGGGCGGCGCTTCCGGCAACAGATCAAGCAGCAATTGACGCATGATGACTCACAAAACGAAGCTGCTGATTCTAACAGATGCCGCGCGCTCGCAGCGCTTGCCCGAACAACAACGGGTGCAATTGAAAGTGGAGGAAAAATCGCCCAGGACGAAGCGCAGCCGCGCTCCCTCCCCTGACAAGGGGAGGTCTGGGGAGGGGTTTGCAGCCGCGGAACAGGAACCAGGGTTCGATGCAAGCTGAACCGCCGCAAACCCTTTGCAGGAGGGTGCCGTGCTCCTACGGGGGCAGGGGATTGGGGGAAGACAACCGCGCTTTCCCTGATCACCAAGCCATGCTCGACCTTGAGAAATCAGCAACGGCATACTTATTGGAGATCGACGGCACCTTGACTTCCTCCACTTTGGATCGCGCCCCTCGAACAGCAGGCGGAAATCAAGAGTTGGCATACGGCATGAGAAAGCGGACAATCCGGAAGTCCGTAACGCCTCCTTCTCCACAAAATCCACAGTCTTTTGCGATCATGCAGAAAAGAACCGTTCACATCCTGCTCTTCTTCCTGGCGCTGTTTCTTGCGCTGGTTGCCTACATCCTGAAAGACGAGCCTTTGAGTCCGGCGGCGGAAAAGGCGCTCCATTACCAGCCGTCGCCCGTGCCCCCGGAAAGAAACGCCTTTGTTGGCATCGCGGGGCTGGAAGCGCCCGCGGGCGGCGATTTCATTTCGGCGGGGAAGGAAAACATCCGCGTCAACCTGGTGGATACAGAAGGCGCGGCGCAAAAACTCATCGTCCCCCAATATACCGATTCCTGCGCGAAGGAAATCACCGAAAACTGCCTGGTGGAAATTCGGGCGGACGCGCAAAACATCCAGAGTCTGCTGGCAGAAAACAGCGAACTCATCTTGCGTTACCTGCGCCTTCAGGCGATGCCGGAATTTTCACATTCCTTTGCAAAAACGCTGCGATATGGAACGATGGATTTTTTCCCGCGTTATGGCAATCTCTTGAATCTTTCCAGGATATTATCCGCCAGGGCGGTTCTGGACATTCAAAATGGCCGTATCGAGGAAGGGCTGGGTTTCATCGAAAGGGACATGAATTTCTACCGGGGCATCCTCGCTTCCAAAGACATCAACCTGCTCGACATGATGATTGCCGCCGCGACTATCCGGCAGCATGCCAACCTGCTTATGCTGCTTCTTCAGGAGGGACGGCTTTCCGGCCAGACGGACAGGGTGCGCGCGCTGCTCAGGCCGTTGGACGCGCCCAGGGAAACCTTCACGAACGCCCTGTGGCGCGAGCGGGTGTATATGATACAGAGCTTCAGGGAAATGAGTGCCAACCTGAAGAAACTGACCGGGACGATAGATCTCGACACGGGAGAAACACAGGAAGGCACTTATTTCGATCAATTGAAATTCATGCTTTTATTCAAACCGAACATGAGCCTCAATCTGCTCGATGAAATCTTCACCGTCGAGGCCGACATAATCAACGCCCTGGCAATCGACGCCTTGCCCGCCCAGCGGGATGTCCTGTGGGAAAAAGAAATCCGCTCGCGCGTCTGCGCGATACCAAAGGATTATTCTTACTGCCGCCACTGGAAAAATTACGTGGGGGAAGTCCTGGTCACCATCGCGCAACCAGATCATGTTCAATATCTTCTCAGGATTCATGACCTAGACGCCCGCCTCCGCCTGTTTCGCGCGCGGCTGGAATTCGCGCGGGCGGCAAAAAACGCGCCAAAAGCGGAAGCGCCGGAAGCCATCCTCGCCCGTCTGGGGCCGGAAACCTTCAACCCGTATACCGGGAAACCCTTCGAGCGGAATCCTGAAACCGGGATGATCGGATTCATGCCCGCCGCTGACAAGACCCCAAAACGGGTGGAAGTCCGGCTTTTCCCAAGATGAAGAGAAAAACTGTCCGCACCCTGCTTTTGTTCCTGGCGTTGTTTTTGATCGCGCTGGCGGCGCTGGTCGCTTACACCCTGAAAGATGATCCCTTGAATCCAATGGCGGAAAAGGCGCTCCATTACCAGCCGTCGTCCGTGCCCCCGGAAAAAAACGCCTTCGTCGGCATCGCGGGGCTGGATGCGCCCGCTGGCAGCGACTTCATCGCGGCGGGGGAGAAAAACATCCGCGCCAACTTGAGTCCTCAAAAAGGAAGCGCGGCGCAAAAACGCTATTCCTGTGAGCAGGAAATCACCGAAAACTGCCTGGTGGAAATCAGGGCGGAGGCGCAAAACATCCAGAGGCTGCTGGCAGAAAACGGCGAACTCATCCAACGTTACCTGCACATCCAGGCAATGCCGGAATTTTCACATTCCTTTGCAAAAATGCTGAAACCGGGAACTGTGCAATTTTCCCTGAATTATGGCAAATTCTTGAACCTTTCCAGATTGCTGTCCGCCAAGGCGGTGCTGGACATTCAAAATGGCCGTATCGAGGAAGGTTTGGGTTTCATCGAAAAGGACATGAATTTCTACCGCGGCATCCTCGCTTCCCAGGACATCAACCTGCTCGACATGATGATTGCCATCCGGCAAATCCAGAGATATGCCAACCTGCTTATCCTGCTTTTCAATGAGGAGCGGTTTTCCCGGCAAACAGACAGGATGCGCGCGTTGCTCAAGCCGCTGGATACGCCCGAAAAGACCTTCGCGAACGCCCTGTGGATCGAGCAGGCGTTCATGACGCAGTTATTGTTCCGTGGTCTGATTACCGACCTGGAGAAACCGCCCGAAATGATGGTGGATTTCAAGACGGGGAGAATACGCGAAAACACATATCTCGATCGATTGAAGTTCATGCTCTTCGTCAAGCCAAACATGAGCCTCAATCTGTACAATGAATTTTCGCGCGTCGAGATCGACACGATCAACGCCCTGACAACGGAAGTATTACCCGCCCAGCCGGGGGCCTTGTGGGAAAACGAAGTCCGCCCGCGCGTCTGCATCGTGCCGAAAGATTATTTTTTCTGCCGCCACTGGAAAAATTACCTGGGCGAATTCCTGGTCTATATATCGTTTTCGGATAACGTTCGCTATCTTTTCAGGATTCATGACGTAGACGCCCGCCTCCGCCTGTTTCGCGCGCGGCTGGAATTCGCGCGGGCGGCAAAGAACGCGCCCAAGGCGGAAACACCGGAAGCCATCCTCGCCCGTCTGGGGCCGGAAACCTTCAACCCGTATACCGGGCAACCCTTCGAGTGGAATCCCGAAACCGGGATGATCGGGTTCATGCCCGCCGGGGACGAAAACCCCAAACGGGTGGAAGTCCGCCTCCATTTCTCGCCATGATGTCCAGGAGTCAAATCATGCTTCTATTTCCCAAAATAAAAACAGCTCATCTGTGTTGCGCCCTCGGAGGAATTCTCACAAGCAAGGCCGCGATGTCGTGCGGTATGCTCGATGCGCAAAGCAGATTCAATATTACCTTGTTCATTACTGTTTTCGTGATCGTGATGTTGGTCGTGGCAATATTCACAACTGGAACCTGGGCTTGCATGCGCTTGTTGAAAATACAGGGAATTCCAGCCAGTCTGGTGTCTGCGGCAATCCTGAGCATCGTTCTTGCTTTGATTGGGTTGTTTGTAATTCCAGGGTTCGAGGATATATTCAGCGAATTTGGCGACGAACTTCCAGCACATACCCTGGCGCTCATTTCCACTCCTTATCTTTTGCTTTTGCCGTTCCTGTGGCTTGGCGCAAGGCTGATCCTGCGTCCTGTAAAGGCAATTGACCGCGCCTTTTATCTCTACGTATCCGCCGGGGAGTCGATTATTCTCGCTTTTGTTCTGTGGTCCATGTATACCCCGATATTCAAGCTCTGCTGATCGCTGTCTTGTCTGGTTTTTTGGGCAAGATGAATACTCATGGCTTGTCTGTTTCCCGCATCCGGGCGGACGCCTCATCAAGCATTCGGCGTTGCTTATGGGAAAGCCGCGCCGAATGCCGCGCAAGAAGTTTCACAACATTGCCATATTCCCCCTTTCGGAAGGCATGTCCCGCGCGCGCCACGGCGCGATCGAATTTTTCCTCGATGAACGGGTCTGTCTCGGCAGGGTCTTGGGCAGGCAAGGAAGGCCATTGCGCCAGATTACTCCCCGTTTCGTAGCAGACGCTTGCCGCGAAATCCCAGTCTTCCGGGCTGTGGCCTGTTTTTTGCGCCCATGCTTCCGCCGCCACGGTGAGAAGCGGTTCGCACCACTGATCGAGTGTCCTGGGCATGTTCTCCGGGTTTGAAAGAACCATTTGATAGTTGTCCCTGCCCTTGGCCACGACATGACAGCGCGCATAAAGAAACCCGTCATCGGATTCCCCCGATTCACCGGCATGGGCGGCGAAGTTTTCACCGTCGAGGTTATAGAGCAATTGGCATAGACGCTCCTCGTAGGCGCGAATCTTTTTACACGAAAGTTTCGCCAAGGCCGCGATCAAGGGGGCGACGGCAAGCGCCTCATCGCCCGAGCCCAAGGCGCCTTGATCGATGTTTTCCGTGAGACGCCAAAAGTTATCGATGTCCATATGTGTCCTATCCGGCTTGCGGGAATGTCAGGCAACATTCTCCTTGACCCATCTGCTGAAAGTATCCCTTGGGTTTTTATCGTCCATCACATCGGGATTTCTTACGATTTCCATGCCGGTTGATGGAATGTCGCAGGAAAATGTTTCTCGAACCCACTTCTGGTATTTCACATTGGGATGAACGATGAAGGATTCATCCGCGTTCGGAGGCGCGCCGAATTCGCTTTCCCAGCAGATTTCGTCATAGCCGATGGCCAACAGGCGAAGGAAATCAACGGGATCGTCCGCAAGCGTACAAACCATCGTTGAGCCTGACCCGGAGCCGAGATGAACGATTTTTTGTTCTCCCTCGGGAGGAAGCCAGAATGCGGCCATTGAGCCTTCGTCCCCAGTCTGGGCGAAAACGCATAGCGTATCAAGGACTTCCGGGCGCTCATGTCCGAACCAGTATTTGAGGTCACGATTTCCCCCGGCATGAAACTGTATGTTGGTTCCCCCCTGGCGTTCCGTATCCGTCCAACTATCCTGGAGATCGGATTCAGGGAACAGGAAACCGATACGCTCTCCCGTTGGGCGATCCATGTATAGATTGTTCTCTTCTATCCAGTCGAAGAGCAATTTCAATGGCAAAGGCATGTGCATTCCCGGCAGCAGGGTATTACGAATTTGTTCTTCCAGTTTGTTCATGAGAAATCTCCTTGTTGCGCGACAATTAGGCATTCCATTCCACACAAGTGTTCATGATATTATCATTGAAAACACTTCACCATAATTAAAGCGAAACGGCACGAGAGAAAGCATGCCTCGTTCTGCCGGTTATTTTGCATCTGCCCGAGGCGTATCAAAGCAGCGGAATGTAATTGACGCGAAGGGGTCATCAGGATGGTTGACTTCGCAACGTACAATGGTCTCTGGAATTTTTCGTACCAGAACAATTGAAGTACCCCAGTACTCGCATACAGCCCAATAATCATGCGGTTCGTTTTCTGCAATCAAGTAATCATAGAAAACCGTCCTGGTGCCACCTTTCAGTTTTTTCCCCTCAGAAGGAATGAGCAATCCAGACTGGACAGCCGGAAATTCCAAATAAGAGAAGCCAATGTCTTGTAATCGATATTCGCCCGCAATATGATTGGCAGCTTTCCAACCGTTTTCGATCTTGGAATCGGCCTCTTGTTTGACCTTTATTTTTGCGGGACATTGTGGAATAGGCTTCTCGGCAGCTTGCGCATGAAAATAAATCAGGCACGAGCTTACGCATATCAAAGCGATGCTTTGAAAAAGTCCTGGATATTTGTTCATAACATTATCACCGAGAATGCTCTACCATTATTGCTGCGGTTAATATAGTTTCCATTTTTATCTTTTCCATGATTAGGAAGAAGCCGTTTTTTGACACCCCCAGAAGGCTTCTCTCCTAAATATTGCTCTATCACCTCAATACGGATAACACCATCAGGATCGAAAACATGCCTAATATAGAATGCGGCATGCCCATGCCCACTTTCAAATCTGCCATTAACAAATGTAGCAATAGCTGTTCCTTTGGCTATCATTGTTCCTTTTTTTAACGCCTCAATGACATTAACGCCTTCCTTCCATGCTTTTGTCGAGACATTTTGCAATGGTACAATATGGTGTTTTACCAAGGATACACACTCCCCGAAATAGTTTCCAGCTATATCTGCGACATAGGGCTTGCCGTCCAATAATTCGGCGTTGGCATAAACAAACGGTCCTGGCATGGTATTGCTCCTTTCCTGTTAAAACCGATTCGGCATGGTCGAACCCGTCGGATAATCGTCGAGTCGTGGCCGATGGTACTATGTGTCATGAGCGTGTGTCTACTTCACATGACTAAAATACCTGTCTTGTGGACATCGTGTAGCAAAAAGTACACACTGTGAAGCCCTGATTGGCATGGTAC
>JAITRP010000078.1 GCA_031288305.1 Zoogloeaceae bacterium | reverse complement strand
TTCCAGCAAGAAATGGGTAATGTGCCGCACCAGCGCATTTTCGATTTCGCGCTCGTGCGCGTCATCGCCCAGACCGAGAAAGTCGAACAGGTAGGGATCTTTCAGGGTTTCCTGCGCCAACGCCGAATGCGGCGCGGGCAAGCGCGCGTCGAAATTGGTGACGGCCTGTCCTTGGCGCGCGTGCAGACGATTGCGGATGTTGCGCTCCAGCGTCGCGCGCGACCAGCCCTCGGCACGTGCCTGTTCGGCATAGCGCAGGCGCAGTGCCGGGTCTTTCAACCGGGTAAGCAACAGGACATTGTGACCCCATGGCAATTGTCCAACAACCTGTTGGACAATTTCAGCGTCATCCCATGCCTCGGCAAAAGCGCGCATATAGAGCAGGTTGGCGCGGGAGAATCCCTTCATGTCCGGGAAGGCTTCGCGCAAGTCGCGCGCCAGGCGTTCGATGACCTTGCTGCCCCAGCCTTGCGCGGACTGGCGTTGCAGGATGTCACGGCCAATCCGCCAGTACAGCAGGATCAACTCCGCATTGACCGCCAGCGCCGCGCGTTGGCGCGCGACGGCAATGCGGCGCTTGATGTCCGCCAGCCACGGAGCGTAATCGCCAGGCATGCCTTGAACAACCGATTTCTCGTTCATGGCGCATCTTCCCTTTTTGTATGGTTTTCGGGCGCGTCGCCAAACAGGCCGGGCGTCCGTATGTCCCCATGCGCTTTCCCCCGCGTGTTCGCGGGCGGCGGTTCAGGCTCCGGCGCGGCGAAAGGCAGATTCGCCACATTGAGACTATAGTCGTCATGACCCCATTCGCAGCGCGCCAATACCGTTTTGGGAATCTTTTTCAGCGTCAGATTCGGCCAGCGCCGAAGGGCTTCGTTCGCCGTCACGCCATGAAAGGCAAAGCAGAAAACCAGAAGACTCCTATCCGCGCCAATTTCGTCGGAAAGCGCCTGCAACTGTTCGGCGGAAAGATTCTGCGTGGTGACATAGATGAAATCCCGCTCGCTGGAATGACCATGTTGCCACCAAAGGGTTTCCGACGGCGCGTAGGTAAAACCTTCCAGCTTCGCCAGGGCTTTTGCCAGCATCGCGGCGTTGTATTCGGGATTGATGATCGGGTTGCCCCAGCGGTCATGGACGATGAGGCTGGGCGCGAGCCGGTAGTAACGAAAGCCGCCGCCGCCCCGCCAATTCACCGCCTGCGTGACGCCGCCCCGGTCTTCGCCGTCGATAACTTTTCGCAGACGCGGGATGATGTGGGTATGACAATGCTCCCCCAGTTCGATCAGGATCCAGCGCCGCCCCATCTTGTGCGCGACCGCGCCGGTGGTGCCGGAACCGGCGAAGGAATCGAGGACTAAATCGTTTTCAACCGTCGTGATCTCAAGCACGCGCTGAATTATCTTCTCTGGCTTAGGTGTGTCGAAAGCCTTTTCGCCCGCGAATATTCCTTTCATCTCGGCACTAGCATTTCGAGTGCTACCTGCAAAGTCGTATGGCCACCAGGTTTGAGGTACAACGCCACCTTTTACTTCTGATAGAAACTTCTTTTCGACGGGAAATTCGGCATTACCATCCTTCCCCCAATAAATGCGTTTCTCTTTCTGGAGCTTTTTGATTTCATCCGGTGGGCGTCGCCACGAACTGCCTTTTGGAGGCAAGACTTGCCGCCCAGCATCGTTGGTGAGTTCGTAGTAGTCTCGCTCACGAAACTCTACGCGCGTCAGTGGAGTACCGAGCCAAGGGCCGCGCGGATCGTTGTCAATATTCTTGTAGTTGGCGATTTGCTTTTCGCTTCTGGGAACAAGATTGGGTTTCCATGCCTCCGATTTCTTGAACACGAGAATCATGTTGTGTGTCTGCGCAATTGTAGAAGCATTGTTTCCGGGCGTATCTTTCGACTGCCAAACAATGTTTGCTACAAAATTTACCCGCCCAAACACCTCATCGCACAACACTTTCAGATAGTGCGCCTCATTGTCGTCAATCGTAATCCACAGCGACCCGTCTTCCGCCAGCAAGCGCCGGATAATCTCCAGCCGATCGCGCATGAGACCGAGCCAGATCGAATGCTCCAATCCGTCATCGTAGTGCGTGAATGCGCTGCCCGTGTTGTAGGGCGGGTCGATGAACACGCATTTCACCCTGCCCGTAAACTCCTGCTCCAGCGCCTTCAACGCCAGCAGATTGTCGCCAAAAATCAACCGGTTGTCGAAGAGGTCGCCATCCGTCACGCGCCGCCTGGCGTGATACGATTTTTCCATATCCTCCAGCAGAATACGCGGCTCCAACCGCGGCCGCTTCTCCTTGCCAACCCAGGTGAGTTCGAGTTTTTGTTTGGCTGCGCTCATCAGTGATATTTTCCGGAGCGATTTTCGAAAGCTGGTTTTGTACCTTCCAGTACCGTAACGACAATTCCGTTCAAAGTGGAGTTCTCGATTGCGCCAGATTCGTAGCTGATAGTGGAGTTATTTGCACGATCAAACTTCGCGTGGATAATCTGTTCGGCATCGCATACAACAGCTAGGTTCGGGTTATGCGTGACCATGATAATCTGCCGCTGCTTCTTGGCTTCAGAAAGCACAGGAACAAGCAAGCGGTAAACCGTCTCGTTGTCCAGATTTTCTTCCGGTTGATCAAGGATAATAGGCATCTTTCCTTTGTCCACCAGCAAATAAAAGATCAACAATAACGAACCACGCTGCCCAGGAGAAAGTTGTTCAATTGGCGCATCCTGAAACAACAGTGAATACCTCGGTTCCAGAAAATTCAAGCCAAAGATCAAGTCATAAACTGCTGTTGCAGTCTGCCCCTTTTTCAGTACATTAAAAATCCCAACTTCCGTTGGGCTGTCCCCATTCGCAGCCTGCAACACCTTCTTGTGCAAGGCAGAAATAAAAGCAAGCGTTCCGTCTTTCGAGTTCAAGTCTTGGCTGTCAAACAGTTTTCTGATTGTTGATGATGCTTCATCTTGTCCACGAAAGTCGCCAGAGGTTTGCTTGATCAAGCCGAACAGCAGGTCTGAAACGGTGTCCGAGGAAGCCGCCAAGGTTGCCTGAAACTGTAGCCTGTAGTATTCCCGAATTAGACTATTTTTTTGGATCAAATCCTGCACTGGCTCAAAGAGTTCCTCACGTGCCTTGCGTTGGGCATTTAAGGTATCGAAAATTTCTCCTGACAGATTCAGCCTTTTCTTCTCTAACTCCGTAAGTTGTGCTGGCAAGTCCTTGATCTGCGCGATGCGGGTTTCCAGCCCTGCCTTGGTTTCAGGCTCGGTAGCAGACCCGTTTAATTCGGCAAGTTTCTTGTTCCACTCCGCAAGCTGGCGCTGATATGCCTCAAACTGCTGCTGCGGCGCGTTCAGCTTTGCGGTAAGGCTCTGTTGATTGGCGACATGAGCCGTCAATTCAGAATTAAGATTGTTGGATTCAGTCTTGAGTTCGGTTTGCCTTGCCGATATCTGGCTTGCTTTTTCATCAAGCACAACCGCCTTGATTTCCAAGACGGCAAGCTCAGACCATTGGATTCCAAGCGTCTTCAGATCATCAGCAACTTCATTTTCAGCCTGATCGAACCCACGCTGGAGCAAGCGTAGCCTTTCGCGAAGGTTTGCTATGGCCTTCTGTTGCTTGGAAAAGCTGGTATTTTCCGCTGTAATTTCCTGTATGCGCGTCCTTGCCTGCTTTATTTGTTGATTGGCAGTGGCCAGATTTTCCGAAGCTTGTTTCTGCTCCGGGCTAAACATTTCCGTCGGCTGGGCAACTTCCGCTGGCTTTAGCTTTTCATGTTCTTCGATTTTCTTTGCCTGCAACAAAAGCAATTCATTGAGTTTTTCCAACTCTATGGGTTGCAGTTGTTCCTCAATGCGAACGATTGATGCATTGATAGAAGTCAATTCTTTGCGATATTCACCCAGTTTGTTCCTAAGCGTCTGTTCCTGCTGCTCTGTCAGTTGATCAAAATCGAGCGCGCCTAACCGCATGTCTTCGCTTGTGTGCGAAAAGATGACTGCCCGTAGTTCCTTTTCAAAGGTATTTGACTTCCCAGATACATGTTCGTTGCAAAGTTCCTCGAAATACCCCTGAGGTATGTATCGAACCAATTCAGTTTTTTCTTCTGGGGGCAACTCATTCAGAAGGCGAGCCTCTGTGCTCTCGTCTCGCCAAGTGAGCGTTCCTGTGAAGTGGCGCGCTGGTTCCCCGGACTTTCCCCAAAACCTGTCGCGCTTCAAAAAACTGAAATGCTTGGATTGCCGGGAATTGCCGAGGACGGCAATAATATCGGCCAAGGCGCTCTTTCCGCTTCCCTTGTTGCCAATAATGGCAACAAGATCAGGGTTCAATGGAATGTCACAGCCGTCAAGCCATTTCCCAACATCTGCCTTGCTTCCTGTCTTAGCAACTTCAACTGAATCGATGTAGTAGGTCTTGTTTGATTCGACTTCCTGCAATTTTATCGGTTTATCGCCAATGAAAGAGCGTTTCGCTGGCTCAAGAATGGCCTGCTTTAGTCCTCGGAACGACGGATCAGCCTTGATCCAAGTCTTCTTATCTGACGGGAAATCCCCATAGCCGCGTTTGTCGTTATCTCCTGCCACACCAACAAATCGGTGTGCATCGCTTCCTGAAACGGCGAGGCGAGGTGTATTTTCCAGGTCAGCCTGAAAATTCTGGAAGAACTTGCAGTTGCCCGGTGTTTGCTCACCAACAAACGCTGCCCGCAAGTCAGCATCTCGCGTCTCAAAGATTAGCGAACTTTGAAACAAGCCAATGGCATATGCATAGTGTTCTTGCCATTTGACCTCCGCCAAGCCGTCAGTTGTGCTAAAAGGCATAAAGCCTATTGCATAGCCATTTTTGACTTCAGAGACTGCTTTTTTATACGAATCTGGATTTATTTCGGCGATCTTTGCTCCAGCCAGCAATGCCCTGTTATCGGAAGCATCAACCTCTGCCTTAGTAAAACCGTGAGTTTTGAGCTTGTCTTCCCCCACTTGCTTTGCAAGCGCAATGAGCGCAGGGTTTGACAATGGCCTGTCGACTAATTCGATGCGTAGCACCGACTTGAAATCCAATAATGCCTGTTCTTCAATTTCGTTGGAAAACAAAACATGGGCATTCAATCGCCCTTTCTTCGGAGCAGCAAGCCGCAACTCCATTCCAGGAAATACCGTCTTCCTCAGCGTAGGAGCACCTTGTTCTTTGATACGCCTTTGCAACGCAAACCAGCCATCAAATGTCCAATAATCCATGATGGCAAAGACAACAGGAGCAGCATTGTTCATAGCCTCGATCATTTCATCAACCAGCCGTTTGTTCTGGTCTGATCCCATATCGTCAGTAAATTTTTGGCCTGACCAATGGAACGAAGCGGGAGTATGCACATGCAAGTCCCATTGATTCCAGATCGCTCCACGCGCAAGTTCTCTTTTAGTAACCATCACATCAACTCCCATTCAATCGAAAACAACATCCGTTCCTCCACCCGCTGTCCAAGTTGCGCCTCCAACTGGCCGATGAGCGCATTGCGCTGCGCTTCGACCTTATCCTGCCGCTCGAACAACTCCCGCCGTAGTTTACTACGCCTGCCTTCCAACTCGCGCTGTCTCTTCTGCCATGACAGCTTTTCCTCCAACGTCGGCGAACTCGCGGCGGAACGCCGTACTTCCCTGATTTCGCGGTCAACCTCCTTGATTTCCCGCTCCAGACCCAATTTCAGGTCGTCCGTCCAGGCGTCCAGCTTTTGCGCTTCCTGCTCGAAATAACCCAGATTGCGCGCCTTGATGTCGCGCAGAAGCAAATTCCTGCGTTTTTCCACATCGGCGAGAAGTTCTTCCCCGGCGGCATTGAACAATCCCGCCGCATGCGCGGTCGCGGGCAGGCGCAGGAGTTTTTCCGGGTCGTCCTCTTCCAGTATTTTGCCGTCTGTCGCGCTGGCCGCGACCAACAGGTGCTCTTCCTGTGTTCCAAGCGCCGCGACCGTAATCAATTTGACGATCAACCATCCCGCCTTGCCGCGATAGGGCTTGAGCGTGCCGACAGAAAAAGTGTGCGCCTCGTAATCGAAAATGAGCCGGGCGCTTTCCAGTTCGCGTCCCTTGGCCTGCCGCGCCGCCCATTGCGCGAGCGGATGTCCGATTCGATAGAGGTGCGCGTCGCCGGAACGGCGCGGCAGTTCGTAGCGGCCAAGGGGAATTTCCGGGGGCGGCGCGTCCCTTGTTTCTTCGGACGGCGGCCTGTGAAGCACGAAACCGCCTTCGTCGAAAGCGGCGCAATCGCCCAGTTCCGCGCGGGTCAAATCCATCAGCATACGCTCGAAACGATTGCGCGCCTGGTTGCTCTCCGTGTTCAGGCGCAGTTTTTCCTGCACTTCCTCGTCGAAGTTTTCCAGCAGAATCCGGCGCGTCTTGACCATCGTCTCGTTGATTTCACCGGAGAGGTCAAGCTGGAGCTGCTCGAAACTGGCCTTGATTTCCTCCGGTTTGCGGCAATTCCGATAGATGTCGGCAATGCGCCGCTCGAAATCAACGCCGGAACCAATCGCGCCCAGCACTTCGTCGCTGGCCCCGAACGCGCCTTCAAAAAGCTGGAATTTTTCCGCCAGCAGTTCATAGACGCGCGCATCCGCTTCGTTGCCGCGGTCAACGAAATTGACCACCACCACGTCATGCTTTTGCCCATAGCGGTGGCAGCGGCCAATACGCTGTTCGATGCGTTGCGGGTTCCACGGCAGGTCGTAATTGATGACCAACGAGCAGAACTGAAGATTGATGCCTTCGGCGCCGGCCTCGGTAGCGATCATCACCGTGCCGCGTTCCTTGAAATGTTCCACCAGGGCGGCGCGGGTGTCGGCGCTTCTGGATCCGGTAATGTAGTCAGTGCCTTCATGGAGCTTGAGCCAGTCCTTGTAGATGGCCTGTGCGCGCGCATCGTTGTTGCTTCCATTGAACAGGACGATGCCCTCGCCGTAAGGCGTGTCCGCCAGCAAGCCGAGCAGATAATCCTGCGTGCGCCGGGATTCGGTGAAGATAATGGCCTTTTTCGGCGCGTCCAGCCGGGTCAACTCGGCGAAGGCCTGGTCGAGCGCGGTGAGCAGCGCCTTGCCCTTGGCGTTGTCGCGGATATTGGCGGCCAAGGTCTTGAAATGGCGCAACTCGCCGATTTCCCGCGAGATGGCGTCGCGTTCGTTTTGGCTCCGCGCGGCGGCATCCGCAACGGGATCGTTCTCGTCGCTGGTAAATTCTTCGGCGGTTTCGTCGAGCGATTCATAGTCCTCATCCAGCGTTTCGGACAGATCGGGCGCCGGTAATTCGTCGAGCATGTTTTGCAGACGCGCGGCCATTGTTTCCAGCGCGCCCGCGATGGCGCGCGTGCTGGAAGCCAGCAGTTTCCAGAGAACGATGGAAATCAGTTGGCGCTGTCCTTCCGGCAATGCCTTGAGATTGGGGCGGCGCAGGTACTCGGCGACCCGCCCGGACAACTCCCGTTCCGCATTCGTCGGCGTGAATTCCTGCACGATGGCCTTGCGCGCCGTATAGGAAACATAAGGCGCCACCTGCCTGCGCAACGCGCGTTTGCAGACGGGGGCGAGCCGTTGGCGCAGACCGTCGAAATCCTGATGCTTGCCTTGGGCGAACTGGGTCCGGAAGCTGTCGAGGTCGCCGAAAATCTTGTCGTCGATGATGCTGACGAGGCCGTAAAGCTCCAGCAGGGAATTCTGCAAGGGCGTCGCGGTGAGCAGCGCCTTGGAATGGACGTGCGCCAGGGCGTCCCTGAGCGTCCTGGCGATGACGTTGCCGGGCTTGTACACGTTGCGCAGCCGGTGCGCTTCATCGAATACGACCAGATCCCAGGCAATTCCCCTGACGTCGTCGGCCTTGGCCCTGGCGAATTGATAGGAACAGATGACCGGGCCAGCCTCCGTCGCAAACGGGTTTCCGTTTTCCCGCCTGCGGATGGCGTTGTAACTTCTGGCTTCGAGAATCAGCCCTTGCAGGCCGAATTTGTCCTGCAATTCCTGATGCCACTGTTTGCGCAAATTGGCCGGAACGATGATGAGCGTCTTGCGTCGCCGCTCCGCCCAGCGTTGCGAGATGACCAAACCCGCTTCGATGGTCTTGCCGAGGCCCACCTCGTCGGCAAGAATGACGCCGCGCGAAAGCGGATTGCGGCAGGCGAAGAGCGCGGCCTCGACCTGGTGCGGGTTGAGATCGACCTGCGAATCGACCAGCGTTGACGCCAGCGATTCGATGGTGTCGCCCGCCGCGCGGCGGGTGAGCATCCACGCGGCGTACTGGCTTTGATGCGGGGTAAGCGGTCTGGAGAGCATGGATGGACTTTATCAGGGTACGCGCGAGGGAGGGGCGATGATCGGATGCCCCTTGGTCTCGAAGAACTTCAGGAATTTTTCACGGATTTCGGCGAATTTCATGGAAAGCGAAAGCAATGAAGAAAGGAGGAATTCTAGTACTTAGAGCCTATTTCATCAGGCCGGTAGCGCGCCAGGTGATGATGCCGCAGGCAAGGCGCGGCATGGCAATGAAAGTCCGGGGGAGTCTCTCCCGGCGCGCGAGGATCCGGCGAAAGCGATTCATCCAACTGTGTGGGTACGCTCAACGACCCAACGGCGCGCCTTGAAGCCCGCCTCTTGTTTGATGGCCCTGGTTTCTTCCCCTCTGGCGCGGATGCGCGCGGTCAAGCCAAACGCCTTGACGATGTCC
>JAITRP010000210.1 GCA_031288305.1 Zoogloeaceae bacterium | reverse complement strand
TCGGCAACGACCAACGCCGCCCGTTCAGTCCGCCTTGCCATACAAATTCCTCACGTTCCCATAACAGAGGAATATTATCCCATATATACGTAAATATTTTAATGGAACGGAGTACTAGTGAGGGGGTTACAGCTGTGGAACAGGAACCAGGGTTCGATGCAAGCTGAACCGCCGCAAACCATTTATAGGGCGCAACCCCCCTCAACCCCCCCTTCACAGGGGGGCTGGGGGAAGGCAACCGCGCTTTCCCTGATTGCCAAGCCATACTCAACCTTGCGGAACCAGCAACGGCATACCTATTGGTGATCGATGTCACCTTGACTTCCTCCACTTTGGATCGCGCCCGATTGCACCCGCTGCTTGCGGTTTGTCACGAATTTGCTATATTGGGCGACACTTTCCCACGGAGCTTTTTTCGCGACAATGTCTTGGGCATGAAAATACCGCCAAGTTCTATGCATACAGGATACCCCCCCCCTTTTTTTTTCAGTCTTTTGACATATGTTCTGATGGCGGTTCGTCGCGCCTTCGGGGTTTGGGCGGCGTCCTTCTTTCCCGGTTTCCCCTTTTTGCAACCGTCCGCGCGCTGTGTATTGCGCGGGGACGGTTTTGTTTGTGCGCGAGGCACCGTCATGAAGTCCTATCCTTTTCGTTGCCGTTCGTCTGCTTTGTATGCGACGAGGGCGGTCTATCCCTGATGAAATGGGAAAACACGAAAGCAAAAATGGATCCGGTAATCGAACAATTATTCACGGGAAACGGAAAGTAAACGAAAACGCTCCCTTACCTGTCCATCGAGGAATACCTGCCGCATCGCGGCCGCATGGTGCTGCTCGACCGTCTGCTGGAGGCCCAGGCCGGGCGGGCGCTCGCCACGGTGACGATTCAAGCGGACAGTCCCTTTTGCCGGGAGGGACAGGTGCCCGCCCATGTCGGCGTCGAATACATGGCGCAGACCGTCGGCGCGCTGGTGGGCTGGCAGGCAAGAAGCGCGGGCAAAGCCGTCAAGACCGGCTTCCTGGTGTCGGCGCGCAACTATGTCAGCCAGGTGGCATCCTTTCCCCTGGGCGAAACCCTGTTCATCGAGGCGAAGGAAACCTGGCGCGACGAGGAAGGGCTTGGCGTCATGGACTGCGCCATCCATCATCCCGAACCCGGCTCGCAGGAAATCGCAAAAGCCACGCTGATGGTCTTTCAACCCAAGGATTTGGACGCTTATATCGCAACATCATGAATACGCAAGTCTCGTCTTCCCCGTCTTTCTCATCTTTCCCTCCCAGCGTGCTGATTACCGGCGCCGCCCAGGGCATTGGCGAAGCCATCGCCCGGCGGCTGGCGGCGGACGGGTTCTTTCCCGTGCTGCATGGCAGAAAGCGCGAACGCCTCGAAACCCTGGCGGATGAATTGACCCGGGAAGGGCGGCGTCCGCGCATCCTCTGCTTCGATGTTTCCGAGCGCGAGGCGGCAAGCCATGCCTTACTTGCCGACATCGAGGCGCACGGCGTCTATTATGGCGTGGTGTTGAACGCCGGAATCTGTGCCGACAACGCCTTTCCCGCCATGACGGGCGAGGAATGGGACCATGTGCTTACTGTCAATCTGGACGGTTTTTATAACATCCTGAAACCTGTCGTCATGCCGATGGCGCGGGCGCGCCGACCGGGACGCATCGTGACCCTGTCTTCGCTTTCCGGGCAGGTGGGCAATCGCGGCCAGGTCAATTACAGCGCCGCCAAGGCGGGCGTCATCGGCGCGACCAAGGCGCTGGCGCTGGAACTTGCCAAGCGGCGCATCACGGTCAATTGCGTTGCGCCCGGCTTGATCGACACCGCGATGATCACGCCGGAAATCATGGAACATGCCCTTCCCCTGATCCCCGTCCAGCGCGCGGGCAGGCCGGAGGAGGTCGCCGCCGTGGTGGCTTTCCTGATGCGCGAGGACGCCGCTTATGTCACGCGGCAGGTGATTGCCGTCAATGGAGGAATGCTGTGAGCCGGCAAAGAAGAGTGGTCGTCACCGGCATGGGCGGCATCAGTCCCCTGGGGTCGAATTGGGACGAGATCGGCGCGCGTCTGCGCGCCTGCCAGAACGCGGTGCGCTTCATGGAAGAATGGCAGGACATTCACGGCCTGAACACGCGGCTGGGCGTTCCGGCGGTGGAATATTCCCTGCCGCCGGAACGCTATACGCGCAAAACCACGCGCAGTATGGGGCGGGTGGCGATTCTGGCCTGCCGCGCCACCGAATTCGCGCTCGCCGACGCGGGTTTGCTGGAAGCGCGGACGCTCCTGAGTTCCGGGCGGGTTGGCGTCTCCTACGGCTCTTCGGCGGGCGCGATGGAAGCCATCGGCGATTTTGGCCACATGAATGACGCCCGCAGGGTCGACGGCCTGAACGCCAATAGCTACATCCGCATGATGGGGCATACCGCGCCGGTCAACATCGCCGTCCTGTTCGGCCTGCAAGGGCGTGTGCACACCACTTCCAGCGCCTGCACCTCGGGCAGCCAGGGCATCGGCTACGCCTATGAGACCATTTTGCATGATCACGCCGACATCATGATTTCCGGAGGCGCGGAGGCGCTGGAAGCCAGTTACGCGGCAGTCTTTGACACGCTCTTCGCCACCAGCACGAAGAACGACGCGCCGCATCTGACGCCGCGTCCCTACGACCGCGACCGTGACGGCCTGGTCATTGGCGAAGGCGCGGGAACGCTGATTCTGGAAGACTACGAACACGCCAAAGCCAGGGGCGCGAGGATTTACGCGGAAATCGCCGGCTTCGGCACCAATTGCGACGGCGCGCACGTCACGCAGCCACGCGCCGCCACCATGGCCACCGCCATGCGTCTGGCGCTGGATGCGGCGAAGCTGCCGCCGGAAGCGATTGGCTATGTAAATGGTCACGGCACCGCCACCGAACTGGGCGACATCGCCGAGAGCCGCGCCACGCATGAAATCTTCGGCCCCCATGTTCCGATCAGTTCCCTGAAGAGCTACATGGGCCACACCCTGGGCGCGGCGGGATCGCTGGAAGCCTGGTTTTCCGTCGCCATGATGCTCGAAAACTGGTTTGCGCCCACGATCAACCTCGAAGCGGTCGATCCGCGCTGCGCCGATCTGGATTACATTACCGGCACAGGCCGCGCGCTTGAATGCGAATACGTCATGAGCAATAATTTCGCCTTCGGCGGCATCAACACCGCGCTGATTTTTCGAAGATTGCCGTGATATGTACGTCAAAAAGCAAAACCCTGCTTTTTGCCGGTTCAGTCCGCAAAAAAGGGACTGCTTCGCTCGCCTTTTTTGGGGTAAAGGCAAGGGGAACCCATCTGCACGGCACGCAGGGGCGCACGCAATGCGCCCCTGCGAGAACCGTGCAGATCGTGCTGGTTTTGCGTTGGTTTTTCACTTTTTGACGTTTTTACAGGAGAACATCATGCATCCGCATTTTTTTCGTTTGCTCCTTTGTCTTGCCGGCATGCTGGCGCTTCCCGCGGCGTATGCGGATGCCATCAAGGACGACGGCGTGTGCACGGACGGCATTTACACCAATTGCGCCTCCGAGGAACAATCCACGAGCAGGAATACGCGCTTGCGGCCATTCCGCGATGAGGTCATCGTTGCCGGAAACGTCCAGGACGCCCAAGGGAAAACGCGCGCGGCCATCATCGAGAGCGCGAAGAAACACAAGTGGAAAGTCGTCGAGGACAAGCCTTCCCGCCTGCGCCTGCAACTCGACATTCGCCGGCACCGCCTGATCATCGCGGTCGCCGTCAAGGGCGGCAGCGTGGATATTGATTACGTGGACAGCGTCAATCTGAACTACGAAAAAGACGCCAAGGGCAACGAAAGCATCCATCCGAATTACAACGGATGGATACGCAGGCTGCTCAAGACCGCCCGCAGATCGGCGGCGTCCTGAACGCCATGACGCGAGAGTTTCACGTACGCGAGAAAGGAATGACCATGCCGCTACGCCTGTTTTTCCTCCTCGCGTTCATCGCGCTCTGCCCTGCCCCGCCGGTTCACGCGGCGGCGGCGGAGATGCCGCGCTTTGCCAACGAACTCATCCTGGCCGCGCCCAGCGCGGACGCCGAAGAGCGGGTGCATGAGGTCGTGGTCGACGCGGCGAACAGCCTGGGCTGGAAGGTTGCGCAGGATACGCCCAGGCTGCTGCGCCTGGAAATCATCGTGCGCAACCAGTACGCGGTCATCGTCAATGTGCTCATCAACATCGACATGGTGGATGTTGAATACGTCAGCAGCATCAACATGGGCTATAGAAAGAACGCGGACGGTCACGAGGTCATTTCTCCCGCCTATGGCAAGTGGGTTGTCCAGTTGCTGAACGCCGCCCGCCAACGCGCCGCGTTGCTGTGGTCCGCGCCCGCGGCGCAACCTGCCGCCGCCCCGCCCGAACTGCCAACCCAACCCGCGCCCGATACGGACCTTTCCGCGCAACAGTCCGGCGCGCCCGCAGCGGCGCCGCCCTGACGCGCTTGCGTCGGCGCATGTTTTTCGCGTCTTCGCGCGCCCTGCCGTCTATCAAGAACAAAGTTCCATTTCCAGGCCATTTGTTACGCGAAGACGAGCCGCAGACCGCGCAATCGCATTGGATTTTTCCATTTCTCCTTGTCGCCGTTTCAAATCAACGAATCGACATGTCGATCTTGTATTGCTCAAGCGGGATCAGATCAGTAGCTTCTAGAATGCTTGTGTAATAAAGCGTCGTCCTCTCGTCGGAGGCAAAACAGCGATCAACCAGCGCAAGAACGAGCTTCGTGTAGCCCTCCGCGCTCTTTTCTGCTATGTAATTCGTGCCACGACCACGGAATTTGCTTCCTGGAACATAGTGATGCTGGTAGAACCACAGGAGATCCGGCGGTATGTTGCGCTCTTTGACCGGTTTTGCCGCCTTCTCCGCTAGTACGGAAGGAATTTCCACGCCAAGCCGCATTGCCCAATCGATAAGTTGGCGAGGAACTATCGCATCCTCATAGTGAGCTGCGAAGGAACCGGATTCTGGTACCGTCAGCGGCATCACCACGCCTGGCAGCACATTCTTCGCCCCGTCCAGCGCCGCCTGGTCGGCAAGCATCTGGCGTTTGTTCCAGCGAACAATGCCGAGTATCTGCGGAACCTTCGTCACATACGTCGGCTTTCGATAAACGGCAAGCTCTATCCAAGGGCTGGAAATCCGGCAATCGGGGAGAGCCCTACCTCCAATAGATGTCATCGCCGGGACGAGGTACTCGTCACCCATGGCGACATCCCAATGAACGAATTGAAGCAGGGAGCGATATTCCCATGTGGCGTTTCTCATGCTTTCCATGCTCTCGGCACCATTTACGCAGAGCTTGTTCTCAGCCAGCCGGGAGTTGATGTGTTCCGTAACGGTCGTCACGAAGGCGCGAAAATGCGGGAGGAAACGGGGTATTTCGGCGACAGATATCTTGAACTTGTCGCCACTGTACCCCGGCATCATGATCTGGATCGGCACCGTGTTGGAACAACCCTCCCCGGCAACGCCTGCGCCGACCGCCGTCTGCTGTTGCTCCGCATCCGCCACACAAACGCCCGCCCACCCCAGAGCCGCCGCCAACGCGACAACCCGCCACCGCGCCAGCACAAGCCAGCGCCGCGTCGAACCGAAAACACTCCCGCTCTCCAACATGACCGCGCACCCTTCCTTACGAATCAGTGACTTGTGATTTTGGGGCTTCGTCTTTTGTTCTTTGTAATTTGTCATT
>JAITRP010000143.1 GCA_031288305.1 Zoogloeaceae bacterium | reverse complement strand
CCGCGCAAAATTGGCCGCTTCCACGAAGGCCCAGGACAGGTACTTGTTGTCATTCCTGGCATTGCCTTCGCCTTTCTTCGGCCGCGGGAATGTTCCGGGCGCGCTCCTGCGCCCATTGCGTGCGCTTCTCCGCCAGAGCGTGCTGTTCGGGCGGCAGGATGGCGCCCGTGGGCAGGATGCCCAGGCGCAACAGGTGGGCGAGATGACGCGCGCCGGCCTCGCTGCCACTGTTTGAAGTCCATCGTATTTCCGAATCGCCACGGCATTTGCCAGTCGTACAGAAAAACCTGCCGCTTGCAGTCCATCCAATGGTCTGGATTGCGGTTTATCAGAACGCATGAACAGGCTTTGAAGAATCACGAAATTGCGAGGATGTTCCATCCGCAACGCTCATCCACGATCATAAAAACAACAGAATTCACAACAACTGTTTCTCTAGCATCAAGTAGGATTGCGCTCCTGCGGAATTTGAAGAAGCATGAAGTTACGAGGATGCGCCGGCCGCAGTGCGCATCCTCGCAATCACAAAAATTACAATAACATACCCAGACAGGAGTCGACAATGCCTGAACATACAGGCGAGTTTGTGCCCATTTCTTGGGTGCGGCCTGAAAAGAGCAAACGAACGGCAAAGGGTTCGCGATGGCGATTCCTTCGCCGTATAAGGGAAATCGGGTTATCGGCGACGCTGATCCTAGGCATGGCAGTTGCCCCTGCCTTGGCGCAGAATCTCGGCTGGGAACCCATCAAGCCCTTGCCGCCCAATCCGGCGCTTGACGCCGCCAAGGTGAAACTGGGGTTTCAACTCTTCCATGATCCCCGCTTTTCGGATGACGGCACGGTTGCCTGCGCTTCCTGCCATCTCATCGCGCAAGGCGGCGCGGATCGGGGCAGGCGTGTTTCAGAAGGCGTTCGCCGCCAGATGGGCGAGGTCAATGCGCCTTCCGTCCTCACCGCCGCGCACAACTTCCATCAGTTCTGGGACGGGCGTTCGCCCAATCTGGAAGACCAGGTTTCGCATGTGCTCGCCAATCCGCGGGAATTCGCCTCCACTTGGTCTGCGGTCATCCAGCGGCTTTCCCGGGATGCCGGATTGGTCAGCACGATGCGGGCAATCTACGGCGAAGCGCCGTCGCGGAAGAATCTGAGCGACGCGATCGCCGCCTATCAACGTTCCCTGCCGGAAATTTCGCGCTTTGATCGTTTCCTGCGCGGGGAAAGCAGCGCCATTACCGCGGAAGAGCGGCAAGGATACGAAAAATTCAAGTCCTACGGCTGCGTTGCCTGCCACCAGGGGGTCAATGTCGGCGGCAACATGTTCCAGCGCTTGGGGGCGCTGGGCAATTATTTCGCGGATCGCGGCATGCCGGAGACCCGCGCCGACCTGGGGCGCTTCAACGTCACGGGCAAGGAAAGCGACCGCTACGTGTTCAAGGTGCCCAGCCTGCGCAACGTCGCCCTGACCGCGCCCTATTTCCACGACGGCTCGGCCGCCACGCTGGAGGAGGCCATCGCCGTCATGTTCAAGTATCAACTGGGCCGCGCGGCCCCCGCCGAAGACCAGCGCCTGATCGTGCAATTCCTGCGCGCCTTGACGGCCCAGTCGCTTGAGAAATCCCTGGGGAGCAAGCCATGAATAAACTCTTTTCTTCCCGTATCCTCAAGGGATTTTCCGGAATCCTGATCGCGGCGGCGGCCATCGCCTTTCTCGCCTTCCTAGCCACGAACAGCCGCGACGCCGCGCCGCAGGCGCGCGCCAACCTGATCGCGCATTTCCTCAAGCTACGCGAAATCAACGCCCGGCTGGATGTCAACGTCCTTCGCTCGCGCAACGGATTCAACAGCGACTACGATCCCTTGCAGGAAGGATTGCAGTCCATGCAGGAAATCCGCGCGCAACTGGATACGGATCTGGAGCGCGTGGGAATTCAGGCGCCGGAGGCCGCGCGGGCGCTCGATGAGGCGTTCGCGCGGAAATCCGCGAGCATCGACGACTTCAAGGCGGCCAATGCCATCTGGCGCAATTCGCTGCGCTACCTGCCGACGCTCGTCGAGAGCATCGGGCAGAACCCGCGCGCGGATACGGCCCTGCGGCTCCAAACCAGCGAAATCGCGAGCGGATTGTTTCGCTTTGGGCTTTTGAGCGACACGGACACGGCGGCTCTCCGGCAACTGCTGGATGCGCTCCCCTCCTCGCTGGACGCGTATCTGGCCGAGCTGCTCCAGGGATTCCGCATCCACGGCGAAACCATCCTGCGCCAGAGCGAGCGGGAAGCCGAACTGCTCGCCACGCTGGCGGAAATTCCGGTCGCCCGGTGTATCGACCTGTTGCAGGAAAATCTGGAATTCTCCTTCACGGCGCAGGCGGAGCGCGCGAATTTCTTTCGCGACATCCTGACGGTCTATTCCGCCTTGCTCCTGCTCCTCATCCTTTATATCGGCGCGCGTCTCGCGCGGGCCTACCGGCAACTTGGCCTGGCCAACCACCAACTGAACGAAGCCAACGAAACCCTGGAAGCGCGCGTGGAAGAACGCACCCGCGACCTGAACGCCGCGCTCTCCGAACTCAAGGCTTCCGAAGCGCACCTCATCCAGTCCGAGAAAATGGCTTCCCTGGGACAGATGGTCGCTGGCGTCGCGCATGAAATCAATACGCCCCTGGGTTATGTGCGCGGTACGCTGGAATTCATCCTGCACACACTGGGCGACACCCTGGAACCCTACTGCGTCCGGGTGAGCGCGTTCATCGCGGGCATACTGGGCAAACCCGCGAATGATTCGGAAAACCAGGCGCCCGCGCCGCTGGACGCGGAACTCCTCCCCGAACTCAGGATGGCGCTCGACAACAGCCTCTACGGTCTCGACCAGATCGGCGAGATCGTCCTGAACCTGAAGAACTTCAGCCGCCTGGATCGTGGCCAATACACGCTCTACCGGCTGGAAGAGGGCATCGACAGCGCGCTCATGCTGGCCAAGAACCTGATCAAGCATCGCGCGATCATCAAGAACTACGGCGACACCAGTCCGGTGTTCTGCGCGCCGTCGCAGATCAACCAAGTGGTCTTGAACCTCATCACCAACGCGGCGCAGGCGACGACCGAGGAAGGCGGCACGATCACCATCAGCACCCGCATGAAGGGGAATGATACCGTGGTCATCAAGATCGCCGACAACGGCACGGGCATTCCAGAGGATGTGGTGGGGCGGATTTTCGATCCCTTCTTCACCACCAAGGAAATCGGCAAGGGCACGGGCCTGGGGCTTTCCATCGCCTACAAGATCATCACGCAGCACAAGGGCAAGATCCAGGTGTTTTCCAAGCCGGGCAAGGGCACGCTCTTTGCCATCGAATTGCCCGTGGAAACCGGCGCGGCATCGGAAGCCCCCGCTTTGGCGGAAGACATGCCGCTTCTGGAAGACGACTGAAAACGGAGTTTCCCATGCAACAGAGCGCTCCTCAATCCGTATCCACGACGCCCATCGATAACATGACGCCCGGCGGCGACGCGATGCCCACCATCCTCCTCCTGGATGATGAAGTCCGCATCGTCGATACCTTGCGCCTCATCCTGCGCCCCTACTACAGGGTGTTGAGCGCGATCAACGGGCAAGACGCCTTGCGATTGCTGAAGGATAACCCGGTCCAGGTCATCATCAGCGACCAGCGGATGCCGCAGATGACCGGGGTGGAATTCCTGCGCCAGGCGCGCGCCATCTCCCCGGCCAGTGTACGCATCCTGCTCACCGGCTTTTCCGACTTGCGCGCCATCATCGATTCCGTCAATGAAGGCGAGGTCTTCCGTTTCCTGAACAAGCCCTGGGGCAACGCCGAACTCCTAGCCGTCGTCAAGGACGCGATGGACGTCGCCCGCCAACTGGCAGCCATGCCCGCCGCCTCGCTCGCCGAACTGGCAAGACAGGCGGGAATGCCGGAAGGCGCGAAAAACGCCGTTGCGGATATGGATAAAAACGCCCCGACAATCCGGACGACCTCAGAGCCATCGACGCCCTGCACTCAGGGCAGCGTTCTCATCAAGACAACCAACCGCACATTGTTCGATCAGATACGGCGCGCACAGCCTGAAAGCATCGACATCATCCTCGCCGCATCGTTGGATGAGACGCTGGCACACCTTTCCCAACAGCGCGTGATGGTACTTGTCGCGCATTTCGAAAGCGTAGAGACCGCCCACGAGGAAGCGCTGGCCTTCAAGCTCCTGAAACGCGACATGCCCGCGCTACTGACCATCGCGCTCGTGCATAAGGCCGACGCCAACGAGGTGATTTCGCTCATCAACCAGGGCCGGGTCTTTCGCCTCGCCACGCTGCCTTGCAAGGCGACCCAGGTCGGCTTCTACATCCAGAGCGCCCTGCGCCAATCCCAAACGCACACCGCCACGCCGCAACTCCTTGAAACCCAACGCGCCGTGGCAATCGACGCCATCGAAGAAAGAAGAGCGCCAGGACTCTTCAGTCGTATCGGCGGCATTTGTCGGCGCTGGTTGGGGGGGGTAGTGTAGTGTTTCACGCGAATTGAACCTTATAAATTCAACGATGAAAACGCCTGGAAACACAGCAACGGTCTGGCTGTCAATGACGCGGCGCTCGAATTTGTAGAGCTTCCATCCAATAGGTTCTCCGAAGCATTTGCCTTCACGCAGGCAAGCGTGAACAAGATGATAACGCGCAGCAGGACGATCCAGGATAGTCCCTTCCATTGAAGGTGCGATTAAAAGTGGAGAATGTCAAGGTGATATTGATCCTGCTATGGAAGACAGAAGACAGAGCGACCGCTGACACGCGGCCTTTGTCGTCTGTAATCTGTAACCAGAGACCTGTGCCAACTGTCTACTGATTCACAGACCACAAAGCGAGCGTAGCGAGCGCTCTGTCCTCAGCCCTCTGTCTTCTGTCCTCCACTTTTAGAGCCTATTTCATCAGGTGTAATTTTAGTGATGAAGCATCCCTGTACGGCATTGAAATGAGAGGAGAGGAAATGGGACGGATTGCCAAGGATGACGGCTGGCGGCTGGGCGACAGG
>JAITRP010000167.1 GCA_031288305.1 Zoogloeaceae bacterium | reverse complement strand
GCGTCAATTCGAAGCGCACGCCATCTTTTTCGTTGAAGGCGCGGATCGTGCCGCCCATTTTTGCCATGTAGGTCTTCGCCACGAACAGTCCCTGTCCGCGATTGCCGGCTGCGGCCTTGCCGGCTGCGGCCTTGCCGGAGAAGCCGTATTCGAAGATGCGTTCGAGGTTTTCCGGCGGAATGGCGGGGCCGGTGTTGTGGATGTCCAGGCGGATGTGTTCGGAATCCGTCCGGGTGAGCGAAAGGGTGATCAGGGTGTCGGCCTCGCGGTGCTCGGCGGCGTTTTTCAGGAGATGGCCGAGCACATCCTCGAGCGAATATTCGTCGGCATATACCGGCGCCGGAGCGCCGAGCGGGATGTAGCGCACGTTTTCGATGCCGATGTGCGGGGCGTTGGCGGCGACATTTTCCAGGAAACGGTCGAGGTCGAGGGTGGCGACCAAAAGGTGCGAGGACTGGAAGGCTTCACTGGGGCTGGCGCTGCCGTAGAGCACCCGCAATGCCTGCTGCATCCGCGCCAGGTAGCGGTGGCTGGGGTCTTCGGGGTTGCCGTGCAGGGCGAGGAGGGATTGCAGGGGCGACATGATCTCATGCCCGACGGCGTGCCATTGTTCCTTTTCTTGCGCGGCGCGCAAGCGTTCCCGGGCGGCGTCTTCCTTGACGCGGGAAAGCAGGCGGTTCAGGCAGGCGGCGAGGATGCCCATTTCGTCGCTGCCTTGCAGGTCGGAAAAATCGACGGAGAGGAAGCCTTCCTCTTCCCGCGCCGGGGCCAGTTGCCGCGAACGCCCGGTCAGCCGCGCGATGCGCCGCACCATGCCGATTTCGATGACCAGCCAGGCAAGCACGATCGCCATCATGATCGCGCCGACGAACCAGGCAAGCCGGGTCGCCGTGATGCTCAAGGTCTGGTTTACGACACGGTCGGCTGCGCCGGAAAGGGTAATCCGGTAGTTGCCCAGCGGTGTTGCCACGACATCTTCCAGGACAACCGGGCCACCTTCGCCTGCGGCATCGTCGCTTTCCTCCATGATCGTACCGCTGACAGGCAGGCGGCTGATCAGGCGGGCGAGAAGCGGCGAGATGCGTTCTTCAAGCCCTTCCCGGCTCTGGATGACCGCCAGTTCGTGCTGGTCGCTCTCCCGCTCGATGGTGAGAATTTCTCCTGGTTGCAGGAGCGCGCCCAGGTGTTGCAGGGAAAAGGGCGGTGTCGCGCTGAAGGCGTCGCTATCGAACAGGGGAGCCGCTTCCCCAGGCGGCAGGACTTCGAGGCGCACGTGAATGGTATCGAGATCCGGCGGCGGCCAGGGCGCGCTACGGTCGCGCAGCAGGTCGGCAATCAGTTCATCGACCGGCAGGCGCAGGGAGAAGAAGGATTTTTTCTCGCAGTTCTCTGGGTCCTGCGGACGGCAATCTCCTGTGGGGCAGTTGGTTTGTGTGGATAGATTGCCCCCCCGCAGGGGGTCGAGACAGGCCGCTTCCTGCCAGACCCAGCCGCGGAATTCCTTTACCGGCATTTTCCCGGTATAGTCGCGCCCTTCCTCTTCCACATAGCCGGTGAATCGTCCGCGCACGCCCTCCGCCGCGTTGCGCCGGGGTGGCAGGATTTCGAACGGAGCCAGCCAGCGGTAATGGCGGCCACGCAGGTAGACGCTTGCCCGCAGCCGGTGCGCGCCGTCCAGGTATTGATCGCCGATGGCGTGCGGCACGAGCGGGCCGCTGGCGAAAGTACCCGCCGCGTAGATGAAGCCGCCGATCCACGGATTGTTGCCCACCGCGACGCAAAGGCTGCCGTGCTTTTCGAATCGCACCAGGCAATCCGCTATCTCCATCGCGTGCCGCACCTTGTTCTGGTCGTCGAAGTCGATCGCCGAGAAGGGGAGCAGGACAGGATGCAGATTTTCCGCGCCTTCCGGCCACTGCGTCGGATTCAGGAGGGCAAGCTGCCCGGAAGGATGGCTCAGGCGGGCGGTGATCTGTTCCTTGGTCTTCTGGAGCGCCTCCCGGTAGTTCTGGTAACTGCGCTCCTTTTCCTCCTGCAACACCGTCACCGCCAGGGCCAGCACCGCCAGGGCAAGGAACAGGAAGGCGCTGCGAAACAGCATCCGCAAACGGAAGGAAAAGAGCCAGAGGAAGAATTTTTTCAGCATGGGAAAGTCGGGTTTATCCCGCATCTTCTGGCATCGCCGGGAATATCAGATTCGCTACGCAGCGCGTAGCGAATTCGCCAAGGAATGCCGGAAAAGCCAGGCAGAACATGTCGTTATTCCTTCGTTTTCTTCTGGTCGAGCGCCTTCATGCCCTTGACGCTACTGTTGCCGAGCAACTGCGTGAGCTGCTGACGGGCAAGGCGATTCAGTTCGGTTATCCGCTCCTTCTGCGCCATGCCCTTGCCGATGTACAGGGCGTTGACGTTTTCGAGATTCGCCAGCACGAGCAACTGCTCAATCGTGGCATGATCGCGCATATTGCCGCCCTTGCCGGGGTTGGCTTTGCGCCATTCGGCGGCGGTCTGCCCGAACAGCGCGACGTTCAGCAGGTCGGCTTCATCGGCGTAAACGAACGACCGCTGCCTTGATGTCAGTTCCGGCGGCATGAGGTTGTCGCGGATGGCGTTCGTGTGGATGCGGTAGTTGACCTTCGCCAATATCCGCCTGACATTCCAGTCGAGGGAGATGCGGCTGTTCTCGTCCGCTTTCAGCCGCTGGTAGTCCTTGATGATGTAGAGTTTGAATTCCGCTGAAATCCAGGACGCGAACTCAAACGCAATATCTTTATGGGCAAACGTCCCGCCGCCGCGCCCAGCTTTGACTGTCATGCCGATTGCGTCGGTGGACTTTATCCACTTCATCGGCGACAGCGTGAAGGCGTTCAATCCAGCTTCTCTCCTAAACCCCTCGAATTCGAGGGGTTTGAAATTCAGATTGTAAAGCTGCTCCCATATGCCAAGAAATTCTACCGTATTCCTGTTGCGAAGCCAGTTCGCAATAACGCCATTAGGGTCTTCGGCGTTTTTGTACCGGGCAATGTCGGTCAGGCTGATGTAGTCGTCATTCGTGCCTTGCGACAGCACGGTTATCTTCGTACCCTGCGCGGTAATTTTTCCCTTGAATGACTTATCTGCCATAGTGCGTTCCTCCCATTTTGATTCTCTCGAATCTGCTGCCTGAGTGCTTGGGTTGAGCGAGTTTTCATTGAACGGGCCAAGGCATGTTGCCAGAATCCAGCGAGGATTGTACCCGGCTTCAATGGCTACGTTCGCCCGTCCAGCGAAAGCCGCGCATGGGCACGTTTTCGATGCCGTCGAAATGTTCGTCCAGTTCGCGGAAGGCTTCGCGCAGGGTACTGATGTGTTTTCGGATGTTTTCCCGGTTGCGTCCGCTCTTGACGGCGGCGAACAGTTCGTCGTAGGAGACGATTTCGCCCTTTTTTTCGTAGAGCACGGCGAGGATGCGTTGCGCGGTGAGCGGCACGTTGACCCGCTTGCCGTGCCAGAAGGGCGTGCCCTGGTGCAGCGGGTCGATGGAAAGCTCATCACTCAAGGGGCGTTTTGACGCCTGCCGACGGTTCCTGGCGGCGCGCAGCATTTCCAGGAAGGTGTCGATGAATTCGGGTTCCTCGAAGGTTGTCTTTTGCAGATAGTCCCAGGCGTCCAGCGCCTTCATGATGCCGCGGTAGACCGCCGCCGGCATGGCGGAAACCACCAGCACCGGCGTGCCGCGCCCGGTTTTGTTGAGGGCGTTGATGACGGCGATTCCGGCGTGGCGGTCGCGCCCCAGTTCGATGTCGAGGGTGATGAGGTCGTAGTCCTCGCGGGCGATGGCCGCTTCGGCGTCGTCGCGGGTAAACCACTGCGCCACCTCGATTTCCGGGTCCGCCGAAAGCGCCCAGTCCCGAAGCTGCCGACTCGTCGGTTCGTCGTCCTCGATGATTGCTACCTTGTACATGACACTTTCCTTGCTCTTCGCGTTCCGATATGGAAGTATTGCACCAATACCTTCAAACAGGGTGTGAAGATTTCTTCACGTCACGGGGAAAACCTCTGGCTGCGGAAGAAACTTGCCAAACAACGGCATGGAATTGGAAGGGCGATACGGTGGTCAGCGGCGGCAAGGCAGAGCACTGCCGTCGAACGCGCCACCCGGCTTTACATGCTCCGTTTCGTCATCAATCAGGAGGAAATCGTGATGTCCAGAATCGGAACCCAAAATGATCGGGTGCTGCTGTATGACAGAAAAAGGGAAAATTGGAGAAGGCCGACGGTTGCGTTGTGCTTTGTCATTTTCGTTTTTATTGCCCTTGGCTTTTATGTGCGCGACTGGGAACGAAAGGAAATACTGGCGCTGTGGGAACAGTTCCCGCTCGGAACGGCAATACTGATCCTGTGCGGCTTTGCATTGTTTGCCGGTGGAATTTTCTGGACATGCAAGAAACCGGACAGAACGCCGGACAGAATATATGGCATGCGCAATGGCTTGTTGTTCATTCGAGACAGCGTGGAGGAGCTAATTCCCTATGCCGATATCGATATCGACGTGATCCATGTGAGTATGTACGCTACGGGGGATATTGTTACGCTGCCTTTCCGGAAACCGGATAAGTTTTTGGATGTTTTCATCTGCTTTTCCACAGACAGTAAAGCCTTCTTTGAGGATTTTTGCGCTTCCGTATATCAATCGTCTGGCATAATACGAGCGGCTGTTGACAAAATCAAGAAGAAGACCGAAAAGAAGAGAAAGCTAAGGAAAAAATGGCTTGTTTTCTCGATCACTTTCTCGGTTATTTTTCTCATCATTGTGAAAATTATGTAGCCAGTGGCGAAAGAAGCACGCGGCGTTTGACCGAGATGCTTTTGAGCGCCGGATTGAGATCAAGGGAAGCAGGGGCAGGATTCCGGCGATTTTCAGCAAGTAAATCAGGCAATAAGAAAAGGTGCGTGAAGGTTTCTTCACATCATGGGGATAAAAGTCTCCGGCGGCGGAAGAAAGTTGCCGAGCGGCGGCATTGAATCTTCCGGGGCGGCGCAAGGATGATGTGTCTTGCGAAAGGCGCGTCGCGTCCTTCATTGACCATCAAAGGAGAAACATCATGGAACAGCAGGAACATATGGAGGGGTCAGCGCGGCAAGCGCCGCGTTCCCTTTGGAGAGAAGTCGCCGAGGTGCTGGAACAACTGGGCGGCGGGTGCAAGAACGCGCTCTGTGGCCTCGCCGGGGCGATTTTCGCGCGACGGCGGATACTCATTGCGCTTGGGGTGATCGGGCTGGCCGTGTATGGCGTCGTCCAGCATCCGCCCTTCCAGCCGGTCGACCGGGGCGAGATGGGATTGCGCATCAATCAGTGGACCGGCGGCGTCAGCCGCTTCCAGGAAGGTTCGGTGCTGGTGTTGCCGGGCATCCATGAGTTGCGTACCTTCTCGTTGCGCGACCAGGTGTATCAACCGCGAAAGACGGATGCCGAAGGATTGCTCTTCCAGTCGGTCGAAGGACTGACGCTGGGTGTGGACTTTACCGTCCGCTACGCGCTCGATCCGGAGAAAATCCCGGCGCTGGCGCGTGTCCTGCCGGAAGACATCAACGGCGAAGTGGTACTGCCCGTCATCCAGGACGTGCTGCACAAGACGCTTTCCCGCTACACCGTGCGCGAGATTTTCTCGACCCGGAGACAGGAAATCCAGGTACAGGTGAGCAAGGAATTGCAAACCCGCCTCGGTACCGACGGCATTCGCTTGAAACTCCTGACCATCGGTCGGGTCGACCTGCCCGACGACTACAAGGCTGGCATGGAAAAGCTGCTGGCGGCGGAACTGGAAACCGAGCAGATGCGCTTTACCTTGGAATTGAAGGAAAAACAGGTGAAGGAAAGCGAACTGAAAGCCGAGGCGGAAAAGGTGCGGCGGGAAAAATCCGCCCAGGCCGCCGCGCAGGAACAGATCATCGCCGCCCAAGCACAGGCCGAAGCGATGAAACACATCCTGCCATTCAAGGAAAAACAAATCCAGCAACGCGCGCTGGAAGCCGAAGCGGAAAAGGTCACGCGCCTGAAACATGCCCAGGCGCAGGCCGAAGCGCGCCGCATCGAGGCGGAAGCGGAAGCCGATTCGCGTAAAAAGCTCGCGGAAGCGGAAGCCTACCGGCTGGAACAGATCGGCAAGGCAAACAGCGAACAGATGCAGCGGGAAGGCGCGCTGCTGGCGCAAAATCCGCTCCTGATCCAAAAGACGCTGGCCGATAAGCTCTCCGACAAGGTGCAGGTCATCATCGCGCCGCCCGGAACCGATGGCCGCTTTATCGGCGAAAACCTGATTGGCCGCCTGTCCGCGCAGACCGGCAACGAAGGAGAATGATCATGCTCGAAATCGTCCTTGCCCTAGCCATCGTCACGCAGGATCAGATCCCCTTGGGGGGTATGCCGTCCGAGAACGCGCCCCGGCACGCCACGCTCACGGCGGGCGATACGCTCGAAGTGCGCGGAGAGAAGGGCGATTACCTCCAGGTCTACGACCATCGCCGCGAGCGCGCCGGTTACATCCGCGCCACACAGGCCCGGCGCTACACGCTCGCGCCGGAGGAAGCGCCGCGCCTCAAAGCTATCGTCAATTTCCTCCAGGATCAGCCCGGCCAGGAGGCGCTGGGCATCGGACACGCTGCCGCCTTCCTGAAAGCCGCGCCTGCAAAGGAGATCGATGCGGGCGTATTGACGGCCATCGGCAAGATGGCCGACCGGCTTGCCTGGCGTGCCTCTCGGCTCACCGACGGGCGCAACGAAAAAGCGGCCCAGACCGTTTCCGCGCATCTGGAGAGCATGGCGCAGTATGGCGTGACCGTTTACAGCGTCGAGCGGCAGGACAGAATGACGTTATGTTACGAAGGCGACGCCTGGCGGCGCATATTAACGATGTCCGCCACGGCGGAGCAACAGGCATCCGCCGCCCTTTCCCTGACCCGGCATGAGTGTGTTCCCTCCACCCTGTCGCCAACCGAGCGTTTGAATTACGATCTCCAGCGCGCCGAATGGCTCGAACGGGTATTGGCGGCAGGACAGCGGAAAGGCAATCTGCCGGAGCATCTCAAGTATCGTCTGAAGATTCGCGCGGCGGGCGTCTGGGCAGGCATTGCGCATCAACTGTCGCGCCAGCCCGAACGCGATCCGGCCGCCATCCTGAAGGCCGGACAGACGGCGGAAGCGCATCTGGCGGGCATCGACAAGAAGGCGCTGACGGATGGCGACATCGCCGCCTGGCATGAGGCCGCGATTCGCGTCGGCGCTTCGCGCTGGGCTGCCGTGCCGAACGTGGCCGCAGCGCCCGTTGCCGAGCGTCCGGGCATCCAGTTGCGCGCGGGTAAAACGCCGGGGCAGAGTTGCGTGGAGGTCGTCGAGGACAACAAGTCCGTCTTTTCGCAATGCACCTACGGAGAAGTCTGGCCCGCGTCGCTCGCCGTCAGTCCCGACGGAAAGTTCATGACCCTGGCCGTGCAGCCTTTGGAGAATTGGCGTGAAATGTGGGTATTCCACAAGGAAGGCGCCGCCTGGCAACTGGAAGCCGTGCCGCCGGCAAGCGAGCACCCCGAGTTGGGCTACATCGAGTTCGCTGGCTGGGTGCCCGGCAACCGGCAATTCCTCGTCGCCCGCGAAACGGTTGAGAACGGGCGCAGGAAGACGAGCTTCGAGATATGGAGCCGCGCCGCGCTGAAAGTCGAGAAACACGCCGACAAACCCGGCAACCTGACCCCCTTCTACCGCTGGCAAGACCCCCTGTGGAAAAGCGGGACGGTGGCGTTGCGCTGACTGCGGAAGGTTTCGTCATTGTTCGCGGCAAGCCGTGCAATCCAAAGGGATCTTCAGTTTACTTCATCGTTTCAGAAGGCTGAACCGTCGTCTGGATTGCCGCGGCGCTGCGCGCCTTGCAATGACGAGGCGCTTCCCCTCCCCTTGGATAAGGGGTTACAGACTGGAGACATGGGGGTTCAGGGGAGGGAGTCTGATCGCGCTTCGTCTGGTTTTGGCGCGCACTTTTCGGCGGAATCGCCCCGTGCCCCAAAACAAAGACCGCGTCAGCGACCGCTCTGTCCTCTGTCCTCTATCCTCCGTCCTCTGTCCTCCGTCCTCCGTCCATCCGCCCCCAGGATGACGATCCTGCGGGCGGCGATGTTCTCTTCCTCCAAGGGGGCTTCGCCTGGACAGTCATCGACACGGCATCACTGCGTGCAATAGGGCGTGGCGTCCTGCGGCCACAGGGTCTTGCCGCCGCCATCCAGCAGGATTTCCGCGCCGCAGGGATTCGTCCGGACGGCAAAGAGCGGTTTTCCGTTGAAGTCATAGGCCGCGCGCAGGATGTCGACGCTGTCTCCACCGGAATCCAGCCGGGTTTCATAGGCGAGAATGAGGCCCAGCGCCGTGTTCGTCTCCAGCTTCTGCCATTCCGGCGCGATGATCTCCTTGCCGTCCAGACCGATCAGTGCCTGTTTGCCCTGCGTGACGGCAATCAGGAATTTTTCCGAGGAATCCAGCCGAATCATGGTAAAGCGCTCCGGCGGCAACAAAACCTTCCCCGCGTAATCCATCAGGCCGATCGCGGGCAGCGAATCGAATTCGGAAACGGAAACCCTGGGCGACTCCGCCGTGGCAAACCCCAGGATCTTGTCGGTCAGGACGCTGACCAGGGCATATTCCGGCGTGAGGATCTCCACGCCCTTGTCCGTATCGAAAAGCCCGTGCTTGTAATTGAAAATGTCCCCCACGCTGATCGCCGTAATGCCTGGAACATATTGCCCCCAGCCGCTGCCCACCCCGGCATCGTAGGCCTCCGCGTATTTGGGCGCGACGACCCACGCGCCCTGCCGGTCCAGGAGGCCATATTGCCCGGCCTCCCCGGTTTGCGCGTTGCCCTCCTCTTGCACGAGCGCGCCCTTCTTGCCAAATGGCGTGCATTTTGAATATTTCGCCGCGAGGATGACTTTGCCCTCTACATCCAGATACCCGCATGGGCTTCCGTAATCCTCCCTGAAACTGACGAGTCCTTCGGAGACCTGCCCCAGTTCGGCGTATTTCACGGCAATGACCAGCTTGCCATTTGCGTCGATGATGCCCTGTTTTCCATGCTCGTCCGTGGCAATTCGATAGATGTCGTTCTCGCTGCCCGCGCGGATCTTGTTGTAGGGAACCTTCTCCTGCGCGCCGGAGCGGGAATCGATGAGCCAGTTTTCCGAATCGCGCTTCGCCATGATCAGCCCGCCATAACCGGCATAGGAAGATTCAGAAGCAATCTCGTCATACACCGCTTCCGTGACCGGTTCGCCCTTGGCGTTCATGAGACCACTCTTGCCGCCAATGGCGTAGAGGATGAATTTGCGATCATCGTCCAGGAAATAGATCTCGTCGTAGCGGGGAGGCTGGATGACATTGCCTTGCGTGTCGATGACTCCGTATTTCCCTTTCTCCTCGAACCAGAAAATCCCTGGCGTCAGATTGCCGATTGTGTTGGAGATGTTGGCCTTGATGACCTTTTCCCCGTCCGCGGAGATGAGCGACCAGCCCTCGTCGCTTGCCGCGAAAACCGTGTCCCGGTAATCCACGGGGAGCAACAGATGGTATTCGTTTTCAAAAGGAATCCGCAATTTGCCGCCGCCATCGACCACGGCATGGCGCCCGTTGACCCATACCGGAATCGCCAGGGGAGAAACCAGGGCAGGCACGTCCGCGGGAGCGGGAGCAGAGGCAGGAGTGTCTGCGGCGGTTGGCGCGTTCGCGGCATCGTCCTGGCAGGCTGCCATGTAGATGGAAAGCGGCAAGACGGCAAGAAGCATGGATTTGCGCGAAAGCGCGGGTAAATCAAGCGGCATTTCAGGCTCCTGAAAATGAAAAAAGATCAAACGGCGGATTTCCGGCCAGGACGGCAAACGTTCAGCCGTTTGGGCCTGTTGCGGACTTTATTGTCTATCCCCGAATGATTTTCGAATTGTCCGCTTCTTCATGTCGCATGCCAACCGCTTCCGCAGACGAGGGCGCGAGCAAGAAATTAGCGGCAGCCCTTCAGGGCTGCCGGTCCAACGTCATTGGGAAGGGGTTTCTCTCCCCTCCCCAATGGCTACGGATTGATCCCCCGGCCTTCAGGCCGGG
>JAITRP010000067.1 GCA_031288305.1 Zoogloeaceae bacterium | reverse complement strand
AGCAAGTCGCCATCCCCGCCAGACCCTTCCTCGGCCTATCCGAAGACGACAAAACCACCGTCCTCGACGTGCTGAACAGGATGCTGCTTTTGCGTACATGAGGCGCAACAGGAAGGTGCCATATTCGCCGAAATCCGCATGGTTAAAGGATTCCCTGCGTATTTCTGAGCTATTCCCGATATTTCTGGGATCAAAAATAATGCAAAACCCTCGCAATTTTTCGCAAAATCCGTTGCGCCTTGTTGCACCTTGAAAATCCCCCGAAACCCGCATGCCTAGCGGCTTACAGGAGCAGGATCATAATTTTGCAAAAGGATCAAATATCGTGCTCCCCCACATGAAAAGGAATCAACGCTCTGGCGCTTTCGTTTCGTTCCCCTTCTCCTTCCCCGTACTCTTCTTCTTCTCCGCCGCCTCCTTCACATTCTCCGCCGCGATCAGCAGATCCATCTTCTTCAGGATGTCATTGACCCGTTTCATGTCTTCCCAGATGCTGTGATCCATCTTCATCTTGCGGTAGCTGGCGACGACCAGCGGCATCAGGATGTTGTCGAAGACGGTCTTCATCTCCCGCAGGCTTTCGCCGAATGCCTTGGTGTCCGGCGCGGCGACGGTGATTTTGGGTTGGACGTTGACCGTGGGAGCCTGGACTTCGATGCTGGGTTTCAGGTCGCCCAGGGTCTTGATCAGCGCGGATAAACCTTTTTTCAGGATGGGCGTGGCTTCTGATTGGGTACGCAATTCATCGACGGCGCGGGAGATGTCGAGCAGGGTGTTGGCGATCCGGTGGCTGCCGTCGGCGTCGTCGCCGCCGAGTTTCTTCTTGCGCGCGTATTCCTCGCGGATTTCCCGCCAGCGGGTCTTTTCCGCCTCCGTCGGGCGGCCAAGCAGTTCGGCGAGTTTCAGGAGGTTTTCTTCCGCGCCGGTGGTGAGCGTCTGCGCTTCGCCGCGATAGTGGTCGCGCAGCAGGGCGTCGAGTTCGGCGTCATCCATCAGCGGGGTGATGCGGGCGGCGAGTTTGGCCATGTTGCGGTAGCTGCCTTGCAGCCTGAACGGCGGCTCAGTGCGGTAGGCGTCTTCCTGCGCCGCGGATTCGATGTAGGCGAGATTGACCTTCAGGAGCAAATCCCGGGCGTGGAACAGGCGTTGCAGGAGCGCCGTCAGTTCGTTCAGTTCGACGGCGCTGTAGCCGTGCGCGAATTCGCTGGCGGCGACCGCCTCGCCTTCGGCCATGCGCACGAGGCGGCGCACGTCCTGGGGGTCGCGAGAGGAGAGCGGCAAGAGCGCCGGGTTGGCGGTGAGGCTGTTTTCGATATAGGAAAGGGCAAAGAGCGCCTCGCGTCCGGAGAGCACGTCGCCCAGATTATGAATGTCGGCGCGGTTGGCGAGCATGTCGGGAATCTTGAAGACTTCGCCGGATTCGGTGTAGGGATTGCCCGCCATGACGATGGCGAAACGCTTGCCCCGCAGGTCGCAGGTGTGGGGTTCGCCGCCGCTTTTTCCATCATAGCCGCCACTTCTGACCGCTTCGATGCGGCGGGTGCCGTCGGCCAGGGCGATGAATTTTTGCAGGAATTCGGGGTGCGTGTGCTGGATGTCGTCGAGATAGAGCATGACGTTGTTGCCCATCAGGAGGCCGAGATTCAGCTTTTCGAGTTCCTGACGCGCGGCGCTGTTGCCGGCGGTGGCGGGGTCGAGCGCGGTGACGGCGTGGCCGAGCGCCGGACAGTTGATGCGCACGAAAATCATGCCGAGACGATCAGCGACGTATTCCATCAGCGTGGTCTTGCCGTAGCCGGGCGGCGAAATCAGGAGGAGCAATCCCATGCGGTCGCTGCGGCTGGCGTCCCCGGTCGCGCCGATCTGCTTGGCGAGGTTGTCGCCGACGAGGGGGAGATAGACTTCGTCGATCAGGCGATTGCGCACGAAGGAGGAGAGCGGCTTGGCCTGGAACTGGTCGAGCTTGAGTCGCCGTCTTTCGGCTTCGAGGATGCGATGGCGGGCGGCCTGCATCTGGTTGAAGCGGGCGGCGACTTCGGTGTGGCGCAGGTAGCGCAGCCAGAAGTCGTGCAGGTTGAGCGCCAGTTTGCCGTTGCCGATGCGCGGGTGCTCGCCGAGCAGGCGATCAAGGGTGGCGTCCAGATTGGCATTGACCCGCTCGCGCGGGGCGGAAAGAGCGAAGCGCGTGGCGGCGTCCTCGGCCCAGACGGCCAGACGCGGGTCATGACGGGCGGCGGCGCGCGTCCAGTCACGCGCCAGACGCCAGCGCTCCGCGGGGCTGGCGGCGGCAAGGTCGCGTTGCCAGCCGTTCCACAGTCCGGCGGCTTCGAGCTTTTTTTGCAGTTCGCTGGCGAGATCGTCGGCAGCGGCGGCGATCAGCCAGCGTTCTCCCGTATTGGAGGCGGCAAGTTGGCGGATCAGGTAACGGGCGGCCTGTCGTCCCAGGCTGTTGAGCGTGGCGTCGAAACCGAAATCGGGGGCAAAGCCGATGATGGCGTCGGCCAGCGTTTTTTCGAGGCGCTTCAGGCTCTCCCGCGTGCCATATTGGGCGCGCAGGTTCATGACCGACAAAGCTCCGCGCAGCAGCGCGGCGCGTTTTTCGCCCTCGGGACGCGCTTCGTCCGCGCGCGCCTCGCAGCCGTGATGCCAATAGAGCATGGCGAGCGCGCGCGCGTCCGGCCCGTAGGAGAGCAGCCCGGCATCGGCCTGCATGTTGGTGAGCGCGATGAGGATGCGCGCGGCATCGACGTCATGCACGCCTTTCTGGTAGCCTTCCTGATAGCGGCTCGCCGACCACAGGCGCAGCTTTTCCAAGAGCGGCGCGATGTCGTTCGCATCGGCGCAGATCGCCCGCAAGCCTTGCCAGTCGAGGCCGGTTTCCCCGGCTTCTCCGGCGATGGCGGCTTCGAGCAGGGCGCCGGCGAGATATTCGGCGCGGTAGAGGTCGGACGTTTCGGAAATCAGGGATTGATCCCAGTGCGCCCGGTAGGTTTCCAGTTCCGCGTTGGCTTCCGGGGTGAGCGGGGCGTAATACTCCGTGCCGCTCAAATGAAAGCGCAAGGCGCCTTCACGCGGCACCAGGGTGAGATCGAGCGGCTGGCGGCTGACGGTGAAGGCGTGCCGCCCGAAGCGCAGGGTGTTGCCGTCACCGGAGACGAGTTCGCTCTGGTCGCGCACCGCGCGGATGGCCTGGTCGCGCGCGGTTTTCAGGCGGGTGTCGAGGTCGTCCGCGCCGACGCCATCCTTCAAGCTCCGCAGGTCGGCGATCTGCTTTTTCAACTTGCCGATGAGCGGGTCGGAAGCAAAATAGCTGTGCAGTTGGGCGAGATCGTTGAATTGCGCGACGCGGCGCGGGATGCCGTCGAGGATGCGCGTGGCGGCATCGACGATGGCGCGGGCGCGGCGGTTGCGCGCATCGAGCAGGGTCTGCCGCTTGGCCAGCAGCGATTCATAGACGGTTTCGCGCCGGGCGGCGATGTCGGCGAGGAATTCCTCCTGCTCGGCGAAACGGCCTTCCAGGTCTTCCAGTTGGGCGAGGAGTTTCGTTAAGGCGTCATCGCATTTTTCCGGCGTGTCGGCCAGTTCGATGGCATTTTCCAGCGTCTGCCCGAAGAGCTTGAACTGCGCGCCGAATTCGGCGGCGGATTCGTTGGTCACCAGGGCGCGGCGGCGATTCCTCGCTTCGGCCCGCAAGCGGTTGATTTCGGCATAGACGGCGGAGACGGCATCGAGGATGCGCGTGCGCGTCACCGCGTCGCCGCCGGGGAGATTGCCGATCTGCCCGGTGAGCAGGTCCAGTCCGGCGGCGGCGGTATCGAGATCGGCGAGCAGGCGGGCGATGTCCTCGCTGGTTGCCGCCTTGGCGAGTTGCCCGGCGGCGCGGGCGAGTTCCTGCTTCGTGCCGTCGAAGGCCTTTTCCTGCGACAGGAAGGCCAGCGCCTTTTCTCCGACGCGCTCGGCCTCGATAGCGCAGGCGGCATCCAGCGCGTTGATGCGCCCGGCATCGGCATAGCGCAATTCCAGAAGCATTTGCAGTTGCCCGCGCGCTGTCCGCAGCCCTTCGAGCGCGTGAATGAAATCTTCCGGTTTCTGCCAGATCGTGCCCGCGATGCTGGCGAGCAATTCCCGCTGGCGGCTTTCGGCCTCGTCGATGGCGCGCCTAGTGCCGCGGCGGATGCTTTCGACCTTCTCGAATTCATCGAGCGTATTCCTCGCCGCCGCGGCGATGCCGCGCAGATCGGCGTCCAGCCCGCCGGCTTCCGGCGCGTCCAGCCAGAAAAAGGCGTCCAGCGCCCGCTCGCACTGGCGGATGATTTCCTCATAGGCGGCGCGCGTCGGCGTCTGCTCGCGCACGGCGCGGGCGATGCCCGTGAGTTCGGCGATGCCGCGCACCAGTTCCGGATTGCCGATGCGCCCCCAGAAACCCTGCGCGGCGGCGCGGATCGTGTGATCCTCGCTGGAAAAGGGCGTCTGCCACAATTGCATCGGATGCGCGCGCGTCGGCTCCGGATTGTCCGCCTGGAAGACGAGAATGCGGCCATCCAGGAAACGCGCGTAGCCGTGGCACAAGATGGGCGCGAACAGGCTTTTTTCGATGAGATTGTAGGAAAAAAGCGCGTATTGCCCGCCTTCTGGCTGATAAAAGATATAGAGCACATCCTCGCCATTGGGCGAGCGCGCCATGCGCTTGAAACGCAGCGTGGAAGTGAGCGCCTCCGGCAAATCGAACGCCTTGAATTCGCCGGATTGCAAATAATAGCCGCCGGGGAAAATCAGCCCGTGATCCTCCGGCAATTGCACGCAGGATTGCCCGATGGCGTCGATTCGCGTCACGGCATTCGTGCGGGAATTGAAGACGAGATAGCGATCCTCCTTTTCCCGGTAGGGACGCACCTTGAGCAAAATCAGCGCGCCCAGGCGCGCATAGGCAATCGCCGCGTCGGCAAGCGACTGGTTCTTGTCCTCGACC
>JAITRP010000051.1 GCA_031288305.1 Zoogloeaceae bacterium | reverse complement strand
CTAACGTCATTGGGAAGGAGTTTGCATCCCCTCCCCAATGGCTACGGTCGAAACCCCGGCCTTCAGGCCGGGGTTTCACCTTCGCACCGCCCTGAAGGGCGGGGTTTCAAACCGGAGTTGGTTTTACGATGACGAATCTCCCTCCCCTGAGAAGGGGAGGGACGGGGAGGGGTTTGGGAGCCTTGTCAGGCTGATTTTTACCCACATCCTATAATTCATTGTAAACAGTCACTTATGATGTTAGGAGACACGGTTCCGGGAGATTACGGGCAATATCTGCGGCATGTTCCCGCAAGTCGGAGTATCCGCTTTTAGGCTTGGTTTCGCCATTCTGTTCCCAGGACATTTCATCAGGGTTATCATCATAATCGGGGTGAGGCGTGCGCACAGAATCAAAGCTATATTTATAGCTTTGAAAACTTTTACCGTCGGTAATCTCGGCAATATCCTCCATTATTCGACTCATGCGGCTTCTCCTTTAAGCCATGTCAATGATCGAGTCATGATTTTATCACCCACCCCTTCACACTCGCCAACGCCGCCGCCAACTTCTCTGGCTCCGATCCTCCCGCCTGCGCCATGTCCGCCCTGCCGCCGCCTTTTCCGCCGACTTGCCGCGCGACGTGATTCACCAGTTCTCCCGCCTTGTATTGGCCGGTCAAGTCGGCGGTGACGCCCGCGATGAGGCGAATGTCGTTCCCCTGGACACTGGCCAGCACAATGACGGCGGATTTGAGTTTGTCTTTCAGCTTGTCCAGGGTGTCGCGCAGGGCGGGGGCGTCCGCGCCTTCGAGGATGGCGGCGAGCACTTTGACGCCATTTACTTCCACTGCCTGCGCGGCGAGATCGTCGCCCTGGCTGGCGGCGAGTTTGGATTTTATGCGGGCGAGGTCTTTTTCCAGGGCGCGAAGGGCATCCAACAACCCGGCGACACGCTCGGCGGCCTCTGCTGGTTGGGTTTTGAGTTGAGCGGCAATGGCTTGTACACGCGCTTCCTGTTCTTGCGCGTAGTGGAGCGCGTTCATGCCGGTGAAGGCTTCCACCCGACGCACGCCAGCGGCGACGCCTGTTTCCGCGACAATCTTGAAAAGGCCGATGTCGCCTGTGCGTCCAACGTGCGTGCCGCCGCAGAATTCTTTCGACGCGCCGATGGAGAGCACCCGCACGGTGTCGCCGTATTTCTCGCCGAACAGCATGACCGCGCCACTTTCCCGCGCCGCTTCCAGCGACATGACGGCGGCGTCAACCGCGGTGTTGGCGAGGATTTCGGCGTTGACCTTTTCTTCCACGGCGCGGATTTCTTCCGCGCGCATCGGCGCGTGATGGGCAAAGTCGAAACGCGTCTTTCCGGGATCGACCTGTGAGCCTTTTTGTTGCACATGCGCGCCCAGAACTTCGCGCAGCGCCTTGTGCATCAAATGCGTGACGGAGTGGTTGCGGGCGGTGGCGGCGCGGGCGGCGGCGTCGACCTTGGCCGTGACCGTTTGTCCCGCTTCGATGCGTCCGGTTTTGACGATGCCGTGATGGCCAAATACCGCCGCCTGGATTTTTTGCGTGTCTTCGACGGCGAAAATCCCCGCGCCTTTCAATTCGCCACGGTCGCCGACTTGCCCGCCGGATTCGGCGTAGAACGGCGTGTCATCCAGCACCACGACGCCGAATTCGCCTTCGTTCAATTGCGCGACGGGCGCGCCGTCTCGATAGAGCGCGAGGATTTTGCCCGTGGCCTCCAGCGTGTCGTAGCCGCGGAAAACGGTATTTTTGCCCGCGTATTCGAGGTTCAACGCCATGCGGAACTTGCCCGCCGCGCGGGCTTCATCCTTTTGCCGCGCCATGGCGGCGTCGAACGCGGCGGCATCGATCTTGAAACCGTGTTCGCGGCATACGTCGGCGGTCAGATCGAGCGGGAAGCCGTAAGTGTCGTGCAGTTTGAAGGCGGTTTCGCCGTCGAGCGCGTTGCCGCCTCCCGCTTTTTGCGCGGCGAGTTCAGCCTCCAGAATCGCCATGCCGGTTTCGATCGTGGCGAAAAAACGTTCTTCCTCGGTTTTCAGCGTCCCGGAGATGCGCGCTTCATCGGCGGACAATTCTGGATACGCCGTCCCCATTTCGCGGACCAAATCGGGCACGAGCTTATGAAAGAACGCCGCGCGCGCGCCGAGTTTGTAGCCGTGGCGGATGGCGCGGCGGATGATCCGGCGCAGCACGTAGCCGCGCCCTTCGTTGCCGGGAATCACGCCGTCGGCGATGAGAAAGGATGAGGCGCGGATGTGGTCGGCCAGCACGCGCAACGAAGGCGAATAGGGATCACAACCCTGCCAGCTACCCCCTGAACCGTCTCCGCTGCCAGCACCACTAGCAGACCCCATGCCAAACCCGCAACCGAAGCCATCGCCGGCCCCGGACGTATCGACAAATACGCGATCCACAGACCTCTTCGCCGCCCGGATGAGATGCTGGAAAAGGTCGATTTCGTAATTGGAGTGCACGCCCTGCAACACCGCCGAAATGCGCTCCAGCCCCATGCCGGTGTCGACGCTGGGCCGGGGCAGCGGGTGCATGACGCCCGCTTCGTCGCGGTTGAATTGCATGAAGACGTTGTTCCAGATTTCGATGTAGCGGTCGCCGTCTTCTTCCGGCGTGCCGGGCAGGCCGCCGGGGATGTCCGGGCCGTGGTCGTAGAAAATCTCGGTGCAGGGACCGCAAGGGCCGGTGTCGCCCATCATCCAGAAGTTGTCGGACGCGTAGCGCGCCCCCTTGTTGTCGCCAATGCGGATGACGCGCTCCGGGGACAGCCCCACTTCCTTCGTCCAGATACTGTGCGCCTCGTCGTCCTCGGCGTAAACCGTGACGTAGAGCTTCTCCTTCGGCAGCCCGAAGACCTCGGTAAGCAGTTCCCAGGCGTAATGGATGGCATCGCGCTTGAAATAATCGCCGAACGAGAAATTGCCCAGCATCTCGAAGAACGTATGATGCCGGGCGGTGTAGCCGACGTTTTCCAGGTCGTTGTGCTTGCCGCCCGCCCGCACGCATTTCTGGCTGGTCGTGGCGCGGCGGTAGGGGCGTTTGTCGAAACCGAGGAATACATCCTTGAACTGGTTCATGCCCGCGTTGGTGAAGAGCAGGGTGGGGTCTTCAAACGGCACGAGCGAGGAAGAGGCGACGATCCGATGCCCCTTGGACGCGAAGAATTTCAGGAATTTTTCACGGATTTCGGCGGATTTCATGGCGGCGGAGGAATGGGGGAAAGGCGAGATTCTAAGGGGAAAGCGCAAACCGGCAAAATCACGCGCGATGCCGGGCGCAATTGAAAGCGGAGGAAAATCCCATGCGCTTGCCTTTACCCTCGTCATTGCGAGGGCCGCAGGCCCGTGGCAATCCAGTGCGCCCGCAAGGGGCGCTAAAGCGCCCACTGGATTGCCACGGCGCTGCGCGCCTCGCAATGACGATGTGGGAAAACTTGTGCCCGCTTCCCGCCCGGTCATTGCCAGGGGCAGCGCATGCGTCGCCCCTGGCAGTCCATACCGTTGCGCCCCGCAATGCTCATGTCCGCGCCGCGAAGCGCAAAAAATCCGCCAGCCGTTTTGATTCCGAAACCTCATCGTGCGGAACCAGAATGTATTGCCACGGCTTGCCGCCGACGCTTCTCGCATAGTCGCTCGCGTACTGGCGCCAGCGGACGGCTGCCGCGGCCTTGGCCTTCACTTCGCTGGTGTTCAGGTCATCCCGCTTCTTGGTTTCCGCCATCAGGATGAACGAATCCATCTCCACCACGAAATCGGGAACGTATTCCGGCTGCTCCGTGCCCAGCCTGTAGTAAATCTGGAACTGCCCCTTCGCGGGCTTGAACCACTTCAACGCATCGCGTTCGAGAATGACGGCGAAACGGCGTTCCGTATCCGAATCGAACTTTTGCAGCGGGTACAGGCACTTTGTGAATCCGCCGAACAGCATCGTCTTGATGCGACTCACATCCTCCACGGTTTCGCGGTAATGGCGCGGCGCCTGTCCCGCCGTGGCCGTGTAGTTGCAGGGCTTGAGCCGCGTAAAGCCGCGACTGACCCGCACCTCGAAATCCGCGGCTTCCTCGAAGAAGTGCGCCATCATCTGCGCGTGGATATTGCGCGCAATCAGGCGGCGATCCCGATCCAGCACGCTGACGGCTTCATCTTCCGAAAGGTAGCCGCGCAGGTGTTGCGCCATCTGCCCGGCAAGGTCATAGAGCAGGCTGGCGTGGGTGAAGTAGTCGATGTCGTCGAAATCCACGAGCGCGTGGACGATGTAATCCTCCGGACGCCGCGCCTTCAGGCCGATTTGGGCGGCCAGCGTGAACTGCTCGTTGGTGCGCAACATCTGCCCGACGATTTCGCGCTTGCCCGGTTGCAGGTGAAGCTGGCTCACATCCAGCGTGAAGGGATGAAAACCCGTCGTGACCTCGCCCTTGGGAACGACGGTGATGCGCGGGATGTCGATGGTCTGCCGCGCCACGATTTCCGTGGTCTTCGCCACGACAGCCGACAAATCCAGCGCGGGGGCGGCTTCCTCCACGCCCGCCAGCAGATTGCCCTGCGCTGGTCTCAGCCGCTCCGCCACCTCCGCCAGAATCTCCTGCTGCACCTCCGGCTTGAGCAACGCGCCGCTGGTTGGCGTCCGATCGCGCCTGACCTCGTATGTGCCGATGACCTCCATCACCACGCGCGCCGCCTGCCTTTCCGCTTCGCTGGTGAAGACCGGTTCGGGCGCGGGGATTTTGTTCCCGCCGCTGGCCGCCGCCGACGCGGCGTCGACCGCTGGCGTATTCGCCAGTCCAAGGGAGCTCGCCGCAGAGGATTCGACCTGTATGCTCTCCTTTTTGTCGTCGGCGCTGGGCGCGTCGAGAATGACCTGTTTCAGGCGAATCGGCGAGTCGCCGCGGTTGGCCTCGTCGATGATTTCCTGGAACTTGTCGTGCGCGACGATGTTCAGGCGATCCACCGCCGCCACGCCGGTGCGCTTGCCGTAGGGCAGACGCAGGCCGCGACCGATGCTCTGCTCGATCAACGTGCGCGCGTTCGCCGCCCGCAAGGGCACGATGGTGTAGAGGTTGGTCACGTCCCAGCCTTCCTTCAACATGTTGACGTGAATCACGATCTCGGTGGGTTCATCCACGCGCTCCACCGCCAGGAGGCGCGTGATCGTCGCTTCTTCTTCCGCGCCGGTACGGCTGGAATCGACCTGAATCACCTTGCCCGCGTAGCGCCCTTCGTAAAAGGCTTCCGATTCCAACAGCGCCCGCAGGGCCGCCGCGTGCGTGGTGTCGCGCGCGATGACGAGCATGAAGGGTTTTACCGGCTCGACGCCGTTCTCGCGGGCGTAGGTGAGCAACTCGACCTTCGTGATCTCATGCAGGCGCGCGCCGTCTTCCAGCTTGATCTTTTCGACTTCCTCCGGCGTATGGTCACTGGCCTTGAAATTGCGCTGGGTAGCAACCGCCGGTTCCTTGACGAAGCCATCCTCCATCGCCCGCGCCAGCGGGTAATCCATCACCACGTTCCTGAACGGCGCCGGCCCCTTGCCGGATTCGACGAAGGGCGTCGCCGTCAGTTCCAGGCCGAACAGCGGCTTCAGTTCATTGATGGCGCGCGCGCCCGCGCTGGCGCGGTAGCGGTGTGACTCGTCCATCAACAGCACGAGGTCGGGCAGGTTCGCCAGATGATTGAAATAGCTGTCGCCCAGCGCCTCGCGCATCCGTTTTATCCGCGGCTCCCTGCCGCCGCGCACTTCGGAATTGATCTTGGAGATGTTGAAGATGTTGACGCGCGCATCGCCGAGCAGCCCGTCCGCCGTGACGTTCTGCTGTTCGTGGTTGTCGCCGGTGATGACCTGCGGCGCCTGCTGCGCGAATTCGGCAATCCCCTTGAATACATACTTGGGCGTATTGGGCGTGAAATCGGCGATCAATTTGTTGTAGATCGTCAGGTTGGGGGCAAGCACGAAAAAATTGTTGATGCCATGCGCCAGATGCAGGTAGGCGATGAACGCGCCCATCAGTCGCGTCTTGCCGACGCCGGTGGCAAGCGCGAAACACAAGGAGGGAAATTCGCGCTCAAAATCGTCGAGCGTGGGAAATTGCGCCTTCAAGGTGGAAAGAATCGCCGAAACATCCCTTTTTTCATGCCGCAACATCTCCGGCGCGGCATCCAGGGCCTGCTTCAGCTTTGCCAGCGATTCGGCTTGCGGCGGACGCAGCGACAAACGCCCGACGACATGATTTTGCACACGTGAATTCATGCGTTTTCCTTTTGGCCCCTGCCCACTTTTGGCGGGGTTTGCCTGCTTTCTTCAAGCTGCCTCACCATGCGGTCGAAGTCGCTTACGAACAACCTGTCCTGCACGATGCGGTATTTCTCGAATTCGCATTCGGCGTGCGCCCTGGCGAGTTCGGCGGTGACTTTCCCCGCGTCTTGCAGGATGTCCCGATTCCACAGTTTCAGGAACCCGCCGAGCCGTTCCTCCCAGTCCGCCATCGTCATCGGAATGCGGCGCATGGCCTGGACTTCCGCCATGTCCAGGTAGGCGGATACGATGCGCGCCATCTGCGCCAGCTCGAACTCCGACAGATAATTCTTGGCGATGGACACATCGTATTTGTGGATTTTTCCGGCAGGCGCGCCTTCCCATGAGGTCAGTCCCATGTTTTCCTTCCTGTGGTCGGCGCGATCCACGATCACTTCCGCCGCCGTCTGGCCGTGGATGGCGTAATGCAGCTTGTTCTGCATGGCGGTGAAGAAACGCTGCGTGGCGGCGGCGGAGGGGTCGTAATCCAGCGCCGTGGCGTAGATGTCGGTGATCTTCTGGTAGAACTTGCGCTCGGACAGGCGGATTTCCCGGATTTTTTCCAGTTGCCGCTCGAAGAATTCCTTCGTCAGCACGCTGCCGCCCGATTTCAGGCGCTCCACGTCCATGACCCAGCCCTGGATGGTGTAGTCCTTGACGATCTGGTTGGCCCATTTGCGAAACTGCACCGCGCGCTCGTTTTCGATCTTGAAGCCCACGGCGATGATCGCTTGCAGGTTGTAGTGCTCTACCTCCCGTTGGACGGTTCTGCGGCCCTCGGTTTGAACGATTAAGTATTTCTTAATGGTTGCCCCAGGCTCCAGTTCCCGGTCGGCGAAGATGCGCTTCAAGTGTTGGTTGATGGCGGGCACGGACACGTCGTAGAGGGTCGACATCATTTTCTGGGTGAGCCAGATGTTTTCATCCTCGTAGCGCATTTCCACGGATTGCGACCGGTCGCCGGTGGCCGCCACGAAAGTCAGATATTCCGCCGCGGAAGAACGGATCGGGGAAATTTCTTTCTTTTTATTCATGGCGCATCTTCCTCGCCCGGAATGCACATGTCCTCGATCATGCCCAGTTCGCTTTCCAATTGCTCCACCGTCGGCAGATTCGTCACCAGGGGTTCCGGCAGGGCGCGCACCAGTTCGTATTCCGCCACGCCAATCGGCTTGTCGATGCCGGAGAGCGCATACTCCGCCACCAACCGATTCTGCGTCCTGCATAGCAGCAGACCGATGGTGGGCTTGTCTTCCGGCGCTTTTACCTGCGCGTCCACGGCGGCAAGGTAGAAATTCAGTTGCCCGGCATGTTCGGGCTTGAAAGCCGTGGCCTTCAGTTCCACCACTACATAGCATTTGAGCCGCGTGTGATAGAAAAGCAAGTCGATGAAAAATTCATCATTGTTGACTTCCAGCCGGAATTGACGGCCAACGAAAGCGAAACCGCTGCCCAGTTCCAGCAAGAAATGGGTAATGTGC
>JAITRP010000046.1 GCA_031288305.1 Zoogloeaceae bacterium | reverse complement strand
CCGTAATCGAATCCTCCCGCTTCCTCAAAGGCAAGACTACCACTGAACGGCGTTTCTACATCTCCAGCCTTCCTCCGGACGCTTCCCGCCTCGCTGCCGCCATCCGCCAGCACTGGCATATCGAGAACCGCCTTCACTGGTGCATGGATGTCGTCTTCGCCGACGATCAACTCCTTCGGCAATTTCAAGCGTCAAATCGTAGCTTGTATGTGCTGAAAAAACGCCAGCACTTTTGTACGCCAGCAAATCGTCATACAAGTCCTTCATAATTTCCTCCCGGCGTGGCTCCAGTTCCGGCGGTAAGTGCCTTGGATCGCCAAGCATCCTGATGTCATCTCCCATCAACCCAAGGCAGATGATACGTTTCAGGGATCAGCCCGGTGCCTTGCTCTCTCCTCCTCGCGCCAGCTCTCTGGCTTCCACCCAGAGTTCGTGACCATGCCACATGAACACCCAGCCACATAGCCCGGTCGGACGACGGTCTTCCCGTGCTTCCGCCGCCTCAATCAGATAGATGCCACGCTCGCGGTCGATCATGCATGTGCTCGGTCGTAAATAATCGCTTACAACAATGCGCCGCTTGATTTCCGGGATTTTGTACCGTTCCTGGCCGTTTCTCGTGATGCGTTCGTTTACAAATGCCATCTTTATACCTCCCCAAAGGTTGAGATTGCCGAAACAGACCGTATTGCCATTTGTCCGCGACCATTGCGGAAAGACGCCGTGCCGGTATCCTTCCGGAAAGCAAACCCTTGGCGGAAAAAGAGCAAGGGGTTGCTTTTGGACGTTTTCTCAACCGTCGTTTCCTTCCTTTTCCGCGCCCTGCCCGCGAAAATCCAGCCAGTTTTCCAGTAGACGGGCTTCCATGCTCTTGGCAAACAAGAAGCCCTGCGCAAAGCCGCAGCCATGTTTTTGCAGGAATTCAAACTGCGCGGACGTTTCCACGCCCACGGCGACCACTTCCAGCCCCAATTCCGCCGCCTGCGAAAATGTGGCGACCGCAACGGAAAAGGCATCGGGATTGCCCGGCAAACCGGCGACGAACGACCGATCCAGCTTCACGCGCGTAAAGGGAAGGCGTTCCAGATGCGCGATGCTGGAATCGTCCGCGCCAAAATCATCCATCACCAGGTTGAAACCCATGCCGCGCAGATAGATCAGGCGATCGCGCAACATCTCGTCCGCTTGCCGCAGAATGCTTTCGTCAATTTCCAGTTCCAGGCAATGCGGATCCGCGCCCGTGCGGGAAACGACGCTTTCCAGCATGCGCACGAAATCACCGCGGCAAACCTGCGAGGCGGAGACATTGACCGCCACGCGGAGTTTGCGCGCGCGCCAGCACACCTGCTGCCGGCAGGCTTCGAGGAACACCCATTCCCCCAGCGGCAGAATCAATCCGGAATCCTCGGCGGCGGAAATGAAATACTCCGGAAGAACCAGCCCGTCCTCCGGGCGCCGCCAGCGCAGCAGCGCCTCGCAGGCATGGACATGACCATCGCTGATCGTCACCTGCGGCTGGTAGTGCAGGACGAATTCATTGCGATCCAGGCCCTGGCGCAACGCGCTTTCCAGCATTCTGCTTTCAAAGAGACGGGCATTCATGCGCGGCTCAAAGAACAGGAAACGATCCTTTCCCGCGTCCTTGGCCCTGCGCATGGCCATGTTGGCATTATGGGTCAGCACATCCAGTTCCCTGCCGTCTTCCGGATACAGCGCGATGCCGATGCAGGCCGTGACAGACAGATCGACGCCCTCGAACTGCATGGGACAGCGCAAAGCCATCAGCAAACGGCTGGCGATATCGGCGGCAATTTCGGAACGATCCATCTGCGGCAACAACAACAGGAATTCATCGTCCGCCAGCCGCGCCACAACATCGTCATCACGCAGCGCGTTTTTCAGGCGTTGCGCCGCCACCGTCAGCAGATGATCGCCCACCTGACGTCCGAAAGACGCGTTGACGCGCTTGAACTGGTCGAGATTAATCACCATGACCGCCAGCGTATATTCGCTGTGCTTTTGGATAGTCGCCAGCGCCGCCTGCGCGCGACTGTGCCAGAGCGCGCCATCGGGCAGGCGGGTCAGCGTGTCGTGGCACGACAGCAGGCGCAGGCGCGTATCGCTTTGCCGCTGTACGCTCACGTCCCGCACGATGCCCTGAATGCGCCGCGCGCCATTGGCGTCGTTGCCGATGCTGATGAAAAAGGAAAGCAACAGCGCCCTGTCGCGCTCCATGTTGTCCAAGACGGCATCCTCGCCCGGCAGAAGATGACAATCCAGCGTGACGTTGCTTTTTTCCGCGCTCCGCACGGTTTCCAGCGCCTTCAAAAGCCGCGCGCGATCCTGCGGCAGCGCCCTGGCGCAGAGCTTTTCCCAACTGTCCAGCCGATCAGCGGCGACGCCCAGCATGGCGCACAATTCGCTGGAAACGATGAACCGTCCATCGCCGCAAATCTCCCAACTGCCCATGCGCGAAGCGCGCTGTACCCAGGAAAGGATTTCCGTTTGCTCCTGTAGGCGCGTATTCGATACGCGCAGACGCGAAAGATGACGGCGCGCGTCGACCTGCCTGCGCCAGAGTTCGCTGGTATGGTTGAGCAAGAAAATGACGAACAGGGACAACATCAGGGTGCACACGGCAATGCTCGCCCAGATGTCCCAGCCCCAGTACCCCAGCTTGAGCCGCGACGGCGTGCGCGTCCGCAATTCCCATTCCTGTCCCGCCAGGGAAAACCGGTACGCGCGCGCGAAATGCTCGGTCGTCCAGTCGCCAATCTCGCATCCCGGCGCGCCCGCGATATTGATGACAGCATTATCACGCGCCGGGTCCCGCTGCGCCAGGCAGGCATCCAGTTCTTCCGGCAACACAGACGCCAGCATTTTTCGGACATCCAGTGTGCTGACCACCAATCCCCGCCAAGGATGTTCCGTCCGGGAATCCGCGAAAACCATGTAATACAGCGTGAATTTGCCCGTATCCGCATTCGTGTCCAGGATGCCGCCGCGCTGCATGAGCGGCTTGCCCGCGTCCTTCGCTTTTTCCAATATGGCGCGCACATGCGGCAGGGCATGGGCATCCAGTCCCGGAAAGGCGTCGCCGCCATCGAAGAAGGTCAAATACAAAAAGGGGAAATACCCATCGGCAGGCGCGGCTACGGAAAAATGCCCGCCAGCGTCCATATCGCGTATCTGGAAATTGGCTTCGCCCATTTTCCGCAATCGCGCCTCGAAAGCGGCGCGCTGCGCGTGGCGGACATACGGCGCCCAGGCAAACTGCCCCATGCCCAGCAAATTGCGCGATTCCAGGGGTTGCAGGAAAGTCTGCCAGTCCCGCGCGCTCAATTCGGGTTGCAGATACATCAACCGTCCCAAGGCCAGGAGATAGCCTTCGTTTTGCTCCAAATAGCGCGAAAATGTCGCCGCCGCCTGATCGCTTGCCGCGTTGAAATGCGTTTCCGTCCGTTCTCGCTCCCGTTCCAGCACGTACAAGAAAGAAACCATCAACAACACGAAAGCCGCGATGATCGGCAACCCCGTGTTGACGCGCTGTTCCCGCCAATAATCACGCGGCTGGGCAAACAGGATGAACATCAGGGGCGAGGCCAGCAAAATGCCCAATACATCCCCCAGCCACCAGACCAGCCCCGACAACCAGATTTCATCCAGGGGAATCACCCCCGCCCAAAGCAACAAGGCCATTGCCGGAACCGCGCCAATCAGACAACTCAACGGCGCCACCATGAACAGCAAGCGCAACATGTGCCGCATCTTGAAGCCCGGCAGACTGCGGGCCAGCCAATATCCCGCCAGCGCCTGCAACAGGATGATCGGCGCCAGGCCAATCAACCCCCACCAGCCGGACGGCGCGCCCAGACGCAAAACCTGCGCGACTTCCAGCATCAACGCGCCCAGCAATATCCCCGGCCACAGCCATTTGCCATAAATAATCAACGCCGCCAGGGCAATGCCCGCCGGAAGGAAAATCGGCAACACATAGCCCGGATTGGTCATGCCCAGAAAAAACAACCCCAGGGCACAATAGACCAGCGCCAAAAGAAAAATGCCGCGAACCCTGTGCAGCATCACAGGCAAGACCGCCATGAAACCACCTCTCAAACAATAAATCGTATTCTATCCCTACATTCCTGCGGGCGGCGCGCAGACCAGACAATGACGAGGTTGGCGGCGGGCGCGCGGCGCGTCCGGCCTCCGGCCACTCCTGATATTCAACCCGTCATTGCATTTCCAAATCATCCGTGACTTTGTCGACTTCGCCTTGCCGCGCCATGCATGCGCTGCCCGCGGCTCGTCTTCGCGTCAAAAATGACCTGGAAATGGGACCACAGGGTTCCATCTTCCCGAACGCGCGGCGCGGGACTATTCATAATCGACCGTGCCGAGCCTCATCCGGCTGCCGCATGGTTTTCCCCTGGCGGCGTTTTCCTTGGCCTCGGCGAGTTGCTGGCGGTGATTGGAATTGAACGTGTCCGCGAAACGCTGTTCGTATTCCTCGAAAACATCAAGGGCTTCCTGGAACCTGCCCTGCTCCGACAAGGCCACCCCTTTTTCGTAGAAGACCTCCGCTATCGCATACCGATAGTTCTCATCTTCTTCGCTTTCGTCACAGGAACGCAAAATCTCATCGAATACGGCGATTTCCGCGTCCCCGCCCAAGACATTGCCTTTCGCGCGCATCGCCTCGACGACCTTCTTTTGCAGCGCCACATCGGAATCCTGTCCCAGACGACGCGCGACTTCATCGCAGGCGGCGACCGCCTCATCCAATCTGTCCCGTCTCTCCAGCGCCCAGCATTTAAGAATGAGCGCCTTGGCCGCCACGCCTTTGATTTCGGCGTCCGTATCGCCGCCATAACGGCGCGCGACTTCGTCGAGAACGGCAAGGGCATCGTCAAGCGCTTCGTCTGCTTCATAGTGAAGGTTGAAGGTATCGTAAAAAACTTCGCTTTTGTCGAAAAGCGCCCTGGCCGCCACCCGGCGGATGTCGAGGTTCGTGTCTTCGCCGTAGCGGCGCGCAATTTCGTCATAGACGGCAATCGCTTCCTCGAGCCGCTCCCGCTTCTTTTCATGATCGACCATTTCCATCAGCGCGGCAGCCTTCTTGACGAGCGAATCGAGCACAATCTTCCGGATATCGGGGCTGGCGTCTTCGCCGTAACGGCGCGCCACTTCATCCAGGACGGCAACCGCTTCTTCCAGCGGACTGGAAAGAGCGGACAAAAGATAGCCTTTGTCGCAATACGCTTCGGCCGCCTGCCGCCGGTCGTCGAAACGCCGCTCGAATTCGTCGAAGGCGGTTCGGGCTTCTTCGGATCGGCCGAGCAACTTCAGGAGGGCGCCTTTGTACAGCAAGGCTTCTGTCACTATCTCCCGGCTATCGGCGTCCTCGCCATAACGGCGCCAAAGTTCGTCATACGCGGTCACGGCATCCGCGAAATTGTCATCGTCATACAGGCGCAGGCACTCGTATCGCCGCGCCAAGACATCGCCTTTCCTGAAAAATGCCCGCGCCACCTCGTTTCGGACGTTGGGACTTGAATCCTCGCCATAGCGGCGTATGATTTCATCATTGACGGCAATCGCCTTCCCGGCGGCAAACATCCTACCCAGCATTTCCCATTCAAAATCCTCGAACCACAGTTTTCTCACGATGGCCTCGATCCCATGGAAAACCGCCTTGCGCGCGCGCTTCCAGAGCGCGCCAGACTCGTCTTCATGGTCTCCATGCATCGCCAAATTTTCCAGAACCTGGCTTTTCCCGACAAGCGCGACAAGCGTCATTTTGCGGTCATCCTCATTGCGCCGCATGATTTGTTCATAGACGGCGATGGCTTTCTTCCTGTGACCGAGCCGCCCCTCCAGATCCCGCGCTTTACACAGGAGCGCACCATTTACTTTTTCTCGCATCTCCGGTGACGGATCCTTGCCATAGCGGCGCACGACCTCATCATAATCCGCGGGATTGTTGGAGTACGCCCCCTTGCTCCAGAGCGCCTTGGCCACTTGCAGCCGAATTTCGTGACGGGAGTCGTCACCGAAACGGCGGACGATTTCCTCGAAGACCGCAAAGCTTGCCTGATAGGTCATCCTGGCTTTCTCATCTATCTCTTCGTCCTCGATCTCCCTGCCCTCCTCCTCGCCTGCCGCATTCGCGTCGCTTTTCGCGATGAGCGTCTGGAAGGCGTCCAGCAGGGCGGCCTTCTCCCGTTCGTCGCCGCCCACTGACCGCAAGTCATTCAGGATCGCCTCGCCCAGAGTGCCCAAGCATTTCCCTTTTTTGTGAAGCGCGTCGATCACCGCCATGCGCATCGCAAGATCGGCATCCTCGGCATAGCGTTGCGTGATTTCATCGCAAATGGCAACGATCTCTACATATTCGTGGCCGTCATGGCACAAGGACTCCGCCTGCTCGAGCAGTATTTTCGCCAGCTCTTTTTTAATTGCCAAGCGCGCGTCATCGCCAAAGCGCCGCGCCGTTTCCCTCCAGGATTCGCCCTCGTCGATGCGCGCTTGCATCGCGCGCAAAACCTCGTCTTCGCTCATCATCGCGCCTGTATCTCCCCGTTTTCCCGGCCCATGAAGCGCGCCAGAAGCCGCAAGTCGCAACCCATAGGCTGGATGTCATGAAAAACGCATCTAACGCGCTCATCGAGCGCGGTCAATTCCGGCAAGGCCGCGAGCGGACGGGCGGCGTCTCCCAAAAGGCAAGGCGCGAGATAGAAGAGTAACTCGTCCGCCAATCCGGCGGCAATGAGCGCGCCGTTCAACTTCGCGCCCGCTTCGCCATGCGCCTCGTTCATGCCGCGCGCGGCCATCTCCCGCATCAGCGCCCGCAAATCGATCCGCCCATTCGCGTCCGGCAGGCACAAGCACTCCGCGCCCACATCCCGCAGCGGCGCGGCGCTTGCGTGATCCTCCACGGCGGAAACCACCAGCACCGGCGCGCCGGAAGCAAAAAGACGCGCCTTTGGCGAGAGTTGCAGACGCGGATCGAGAATGACCTTCACGGGTTGCCGATCCGTTTTCACGCCGCGCGCGTCCAGGCGCGGATCGTCCGCCCGCACCGTGCCCATGCCGGTAAGAATGGCGCAAGCGCGCGCGCGCCAGTGATGACCATCCTGCCGCGCCGCCGTACCGGTGATCCACTGGCTTTCGCCGTTATGCAACGCCGTCCGGCCATCCAGACTGGCCGCGATTTTCAGGCGCAGCCAGGGACGGCCGCGCGTCATGCGGGCAATGAAGCCGATATTGAGTTCCCTTGCCGCCTCTTCCAGCAAACCGGTTTCCACCGTAACGCCCGCCGCCCGCAGCCCTGTCAGGCCGCGCCCGGAAACCTGCGGATTCGGGTCTTCCATTGCCGCCACCACCCGCCGCACGCCCGCCGCGATCAAGGCGTCCGCGCAGGGCGGGGTGCGCCCATGATGCGAACAGGGTTCGAGCGTGACATAGGCGGTCGCGCCTTGCGCCTTGCCGCCCGCCGCGGAGAGCGCGCGAATTTCGGCGTGCGGCTCGCCCGCGCGGTGGTGCCAGCCTTCGCCGATTACCGCGCCGTCCTTCGTCAACACACAACCGACGCGCGGATTGGGCGTGGCGGAATACAGGCCGCGTTCCGCCAGACGCAAAGCCTGCCGCATGGCGGCACGGTCAGCGGCGGAAAAATTCATCCGGGGAGACTTCACGAATGACGCGCGAAAAAGCGTCGATATCCTCGAAATTGCGATATACCGAAGCAAAGCGGATATAGGCCACTTTATCCAGCCGTTTCAGTTCGCCCATGAGCAATTCGCCCAATTGCTGCGAGCTGATTTCCCGCTCGCCCAGGACGCGCAGACGTTCCTCGGTATCCGCGACGGCGCTGTCGACGGCTTCGGTGGTCACCGGACGCTTGCGCAGCGCCAGTTCCAGGCTGGCGCGCAGTTTCTCGCGCGAAAACGGCTCGCGCGCGCCATTTCTCTTGACCACCCGCGGCAACTGCGCCTCTACCCGCTCATAGGTGGTAAACCGCTTGTCGCAGGCCGGACACCGCCGCCGCCGCCGCACCACGTCGCCTTCCTCGTTGAGCCGCGTGTCGATGACCGCCGTATCCGCCGTAGCGCAAAAAGGACATTTCATGACGCGCGGCCTGTCTTCCTGTCTTGCTACGCGCCATAGACCGGGAATTTCCGGCAAAGCGCGGCGACATCGGCGCTCACCCGCGCCAGCACGGTTTCATCCGCCGGCGCTTCCAGCACATCCGCAATCAGGTTGGCCACCTTTTCCGCTTCCAGTTCCTTGAAGCCGCGCGTGGTCATCGCCGGAGAACCGATGCGGATGCCGGAGGTCACGAAAGGCTTTTCCGGATCATGGGGAATGGCGTTCTTGTTGACCGTGATGCGCGCCCGCCCCAGCGCCGTCTCGGCGTCCTTGCCGGTAATTTGCCGGGCGCGCAGATCGAGCAGGAACATATGCGATTCCGTGCCGCCGGAAACAATCCGCAATCCGCGTTCCCGCAACACCCGCGCCATGACGCGAGCGTTGTTCAGCACCTGTTCCTGCGCCCGCTGAAAGGCAATGCCCGCCGCCTCCTTGAAGCAAACCGCCTTGGCGGCAATCACATGTTCCAGCGGCCCGCCCTGCAAGCCGGGAAAGACAGCGGAATTGACGGCTTTTTCATGCTCGGCCTTCATCAATATCGCGCCGCCGCGCGGCCCGCGCAGTGTCTTGTGCGTCGTCGTCGTCACCACATCGGCATGGGGAACGGGATTGGGATAAAACCCCGCCGCAATCAAGCCGGCGTAATGCGCCATATCCACCCAGAAAATCGCGCCGATTTCCCTGGCGATTTTGGCAAAACGCGCCCAGTCGATGCGCAGCGAATAGGCGGACGCGCCCGCGATGATGATTTTCGGCTTGTGTTCGCGCGCCAAGGCTTCCATTGCCTCGTAGTCGATGGTTTCCTTGGCGTTCAGCCCGTACGCGACGACATTGAACCATTTGCCGGACATGTTGAGCGGCATGCCATGCGTCAGATGCCCGCCTTCCGCGAGGCTCATGCCCATGATGGCGTCGCCGGGGCGGGCAAAGGCCATGAGTACGGCCTGGTTGGCCTGGGAACCGGAATTGGGCTGCACATTGGCGGCTTCCGCGCCAAAGAGGGCCTTGGCGCGGTTGATCGCCAACTGCTCCACCACGTCGATATATTCGCAGCCGCCGTAATAGCGCTTGCCGGGATAGCCTTCGGCGTATTTGTTGGTCAGTTGCGACCCCTGCGCCGCCATGACGGCATGCGAAACGTAATTTTCAGAAGCAATCAGTTCGATATGCTCTTCCTGGCGGCGATTCTCCGCTTCAATCGCCTTCCATAACTCCGGATCGACCGTTGCCAGCGTGTCTTTGGCAGAAAACATGAAATATGTCCTCAGGCGTAGGGAAAAAGAAGAGAAATTCTACATCAGGGAAGGAAGCGTCAAAAAGCAAAACCCTGCTTTTTGCCGGTTCAGTCAGCAAAAAAGGCAACGCAACCCCAAGGCCGCGCTGGTTTTACGTTGGGTTTAACGGTTTGAAGGCGAAGCTTTGCTTTGCCTTCAAACCCAAACTTCTCCTGTCTCCTGATCATCACGCTACACGCTATAATGCCGCGCCGCCCTCCTGATCCCTGACTCCTGATTCCTATGCCCCTGGTCGATATTGGCGCTCTACGTCTTGAAACCGAATGTTGCGGCATGACGGGCGCGCCGGCGATTTTGCTCATTCAGGGGTTGGGAACGCCGCTCACCCGCTGGCCGCAAACGCTCGTCGACCGGCTTGTCGACGCGGGTCATCGGGTCATTCGCTTTGATAATCGCGACTCGGGGCTTTCTTCCAAACTGGATGCGCCGGGAACGCCGCATCTGGCGCGGTTTCTCGCGGGACAAGCCGTCTCGCCGCTCTACGCCCTGACGGACATGGCCGCCGACGCGATAGCCTTGCTGGACGCGCTCCGCATCGAAAAAGCGCATATCGTGGGCGCTTCCATGGGCGGCATGATCGGGCAGATTGTCGCGGCGCGTTATCCGGAGCGTTGTCTGTCGCTCACTTCCATCATGTCTTCTTCCGGCAATCCGCTGTTGCCGCCGCCCACGCCAGCGGCGCAACAGGCGCTCATCGCGCCCCTGCCCTTTCCGCACGGCGAAAAAGTCATCGTTCAGGATGCCGTGCGCCGCCAACAGGTGTTGATGAGTCCGGGTTATCCCGCGCCGGAGGCGGAACTGGAGGCCATGTTCACCTTTGAATTCCGGCGCGGCTTTCATCCGGCGGGCGTCGCCCGTCAATTGGCGGCGCTGATGACCGGCGGCGACCGGCGTCCTCTGCTCGCGGGAATTCGTGTTCCCTGCATGGTGTTGCACGGCAGGGAAGACCCCCTGATTCCCTTCGCCTGCGGCGTGGATACCGCCAAGGCCATCCCCACGGCGGAATTGCGGGTGCTGCCCGGCATGGGACACGACTTTCCCTTCGCCCTGGCCTCCCAATTTTCCGACGCCATTCTCTCGGCGGCGCGCCGCGCATGAACACGCAGAACGCCAACCTCCTGCTGGCGCGCGCCTTCGCCGACCAGTGCCGTCGCTGGGCGCAACAATTGGACGCTCCGGAAAAGAGCGTCGACGCCGCCAAAAAAGCCGGTTTCGCGCTGGCGCTGGCGGCCGCGGAAGGCGAGATCCGCGTTTCGCTTGCTGACACGCTGGCAGAGGAGTCCGCGCTCCATGCCAGCGGCGTTGCGGGAAATGCCGCCAGCGGCAGGCCGTTGATCCTGGACGGCGCGGGACATCTGTATCTGGCGCGCTATTTCTTTGCCGAGACGCGCCTGGTCGCCAACCTCCTGGCGCGTCACCGCGCCGTGCCGCCCCCGCCCGGAAAACCGGCGCGGCAGATGCTGGCGCGGCTCTTTCCCGCCGCCCAGGGCGCGCCCGACGAACAAAAACGCGCCGCGGCGCTGGCCTTGTTGCGGCGTCTGGTCGTCATCCGCGGCGGCCCCGGAACGGGCAAGACCTTTACCGTCGCCCGTCTGCTCGCCTGCCTTCTGGCGGACAATCCGGCATTGCGCATCGCGCTTGCCGCGCCTACCGGCAAGGCGGCGGCGCGGATGCAGGAAGCCATGCGGCTGTGCGCCCGGGATTTGCCGCCAGAAATCGTCCGTCTCCTGCCGCCAGAGGCCGCCACCTTGCATCGTCTGTTGGGCTTGGACGTGGAGGGCGGCAAGCCGCGTCATCACGCCGGCAATCCACTGGCGCTCGACGTGCTGGTGATCGATGAGGCTTCCATGCTCGATCTCATGCTCACCCACCAGCTTTGCGCCGCCCTGCCGCCACACGCCCGGCTGATTCTGCTCGGCGACAGGGCGCAACTGCAAGCCGTGGAAGCCGGTTCCATCTTCGCCATGCTTTTTACGCGCACGGACTTGAGCGCCGATACCCGCCTCGCGCTTGCCGAACTCACCGGAGAAACAGAACCGATCACCGTGGAAGAAACACAAGCGGTCGCTCCAGCGCCATTTCAGGACGCAATCATTTTGCTCACCCGCAGCCGCCGTTTTTCTCCGGAGTCGCCGCTGGGGCGTCTGGCGCGACATCTGGCGGCGGGAGAAGCCCAGGCGGCGCTCGCCTTGCTGGATCAAAAGCACGAGGGACTGAATTACCTGGAATCCAGCGGCGGCGCGCGCTCATCCGCTGAAAATGACCTGCTGACGGCTGGATATGCGGCGTACTGGGAGGCGCTGGCAAAATGGCGTGCCGGTAATGACCCCGGGCCACTCTTCCAGGCGCTGGAGGGTTTTCGCATCCTTTGCGTCGTGCGTGAAGGCGAGCGCGGCGTCTCCGGCGTCAATCGCGCCATCGGCGCGGCACTGGCGGCCTTTGGAAGACAAAAGAGCGAAAAGGACAGGGGACAGTTCCTGACATCGGGGCAACCCATCCTGATCCAGCGAAACGACGCCGCCCTGCGCTTGTTCAACGGCGACATCGGCATCGTGCTGGAACACGGCAAGGACAACGCGCTGTTCGCCTGTTTTCCCGCACATGACGCCACTGGCTACCACTGGCTGCCGCTTTCCCGCTTGCCCGTCTGGGAGGGCGCGTTCGCCATGAGCGTACACAAGGCGCAAGGCTCGGAATTCGGCCATGTCGCGCTGCTGCTTCCGGAAAAAGACAACCCGCTCATGACCCGCGAACTCCTCTACACCGCCCTCACCCGCGCCCGCCAAAGCATCGCCCTCCTCGGCAACCGCGCCCTCCTGCAAGACGCGATTGCCAGAGGACTGAGGACTGAGGACAGAAGACAGAAAAGCAAGCGGCGCTTTGCGCCGGATGGAGGATGTGGATTGCCACGGCGCTACGCGCTGGAGAATGACGGTTGCTCCACTTTTAACCGCCCTCCCCCGATCCCTTAGGGCAATCGCATGAATGCTGTCGTCACGGAGCGCAAGCGTTTGTTATTTGCTCCTCCCCTGACAAGGGCGCGACTTCGCCGCATTCCGCTACAGGAAACCAGCCTACTGCTGTCCTTCCGGCCTGCGGCCTTCACAGGAGGGAAGAAAATCGCGCGCACCGGATACGCCCAGGCTATACTCAACCTTCGCAATCTTGATAAAACATCCAGGCCAGCGGTAAAATCCGCGCGGCCTGCATGATAATGTCAGGCGCATGAACGACATCCATGATCGCCGCCCATGAAAAATGACTTCTCAACTCGTATGCCAGCGAATCCGGAATCGCATCATTGAAATGCTGGATTGGCTTATCGAGTGCGAAACCACGCTTCCAGCCCTTGGCATGAATGAGCTTGTCGATTGCTGGGAAGACTTTGTTCCAGGTACGCTTCCCGAAAACCATTTTCCAGAACCTGTCTTCACGCGGACGGAGGAGAAACAGATCCGCGATGTGAGCGTCGCAATGGATGTATTTTGTGATGCAACTCCACCATCGATAGAAAATGAAGTTGCTGTGCTCGGCTCGCGGCAGTGGGTGGCGGTCGTGGCCGCCGCGAAGGTTGCTCATGCTGAAATGATGAAAAGAGGGCGAATGCCGGAAGACGAGGAATTGCCCCTATGCGCGCTCAACCATGAGGCGGGCGGCAAGTGAGCGTACGCCAACAAGACCAAGGCTGACACAATCACCGTCCTCGATACCGATAACCAAGGAAGGCACTCATACCGCCATGCTGTTCAAATTCATCCGGGCTTACGTCAAAAGCATGCGCCTTTATTACGCCTTCCTGACCGGCATTGCCGGGTGGACGGGGGTTTCTTTCTATCTTTTCACCACGGAAAATCTGCGCTATGCGGGGCAGATTGCGCCGTCGCCCTTCAAGACCGGGCTGATTCTGTTCTTTCTTTTTTGCGTCTGGGGCGTCAACCAGATCATCAACGATTACCTCGGCCTGCCGGAAGATCGGATCAACGCGCCGGAGCGTCCCATGGTCACGGGCGAACTCAACGCGAAAGCGGCGCTTGCCGTTTCCATCACGCTGCTTTGCGCCGTCGCCCTCGTCACCTGGCTTTATCTGGAACCCCTGGCGCTCGTTCCCATGACTATCGGTCTTATCCTGAATGTCATCTACGAATACGCCAAGGGTTATGGCATCTGGGGCAACATCATCTTCGGCGCGATGATTTCGACCTGCGCGATCTACGGCTTTCTCGCCTGCGGGCCTTACATGCCGCCGCTCTTCACCGCGCAGCGGGTGGGCGTGCTCATTTTGATTGCGCTGTTGAACGGCATCATGACCTACTTTACCTATTTCAAGGATTATTTCGGCGACAAGCATGTGGGCAAGAGAACCCTGGTGGTGAAATACGGGCCTGAAAAGGCGCGGCGGATCGGCATTCTTTTTTCCCTGTTGCCGGCGCTGGCCTTTGCCGCGATGGTGATGTTCGGCTATTTTTCGCCGCCGGCCTTTTCCCGCGTTTTCTGGCTGCTCGCCACCTTGAGTCTTGCCTTGCAAGCCTATACGGCCTGGCTGTATTTTCGCCATTATCAGGGAGAAAAAACCTATTATTCGCTGAAGACGAATTTCCGCGCCTGTGTCTGCGGGCAGGCGGCGCTGATTGCCATGTTCCAGGATACGCTTGGCATGGCGCTTTTCCTGGTTTCCTACATTTTCGTGGGCTTCCTGTTCGATCTTTCCGCCAACAGCAAAGCCTGACGATGGAAGTAGACATCATCCGTTCCGCGACCTACGAAGGCATGGCGGACGCCAGCGGTTTTCCGGGGCCGCGTTATCGGCGTTATTACGGCATGTTGTCGCGGCACGTGAAAAAGATGATCAGCGGTTTCCTGTATGTTTCCGAGGCGGGGCGCGCCATGCAGCCGGGACAGGCGGGCATGGACAGCGCCGAAAAGGCGGCGGCCTTTCTTCCGGTGACAAAAGCCGTGCATGCCAATGGCGCGCAAATCATCGCCCAGATCGCGCATGCGGGACGCCAGACGAATCGCGCCGGGATAAAGGGCGTGTCGGCGAAAAAGTCGCCGTATTTCGGCGTGACGCCGCAAATACTCACCACGACCGAAATCGACGGCATCATCGAGGAATTCGCCCGCGCCGCCGGATTCGCCCAGGAAGCCGGGTTCGACGGGGTGCAACTCCATTGCGCCCACGGCTATCTGATCCACCAATTCATGCTGCGCTCGCTCAATGACCGCGTGGATGCCTACGGCGACCGCTTTTCTTTTCTGGAACGCGCGATTCAGGCCGTGCGAGCGCGCTGCGGCGCGGATTTTCCGCTGTGGGTCAAGATAAGCGCCGAGGTCGATATCGAACCTTTTATTCAGGATGATTTTCTTGCGCTGATTGGCAAACTCGACGCCTGCCGGGTCGACGCGATCGAGGTTTCGCGCGGCACGATGGACGTGGCGCTCAACATTTTTCGCGGCAAGGTTCCCCTGCGCACTATCTTGCGTTTCAATCCGCTCATCGCCTCGAAAAGCCTCTTCTGGAAAATGGTTCGCCTGCCGTTTGAGCGCGCGAAAATCAAGGGCTTTCGTCCCGCCTACAATCTCGCCCATGCCCAATGCGCGCAGGCGCACACCGCGATTCCGGTCTATGCCGTCGGCGGCTTTCGCAGCGGACGGGAAATTTTTAACGCGGGTATAAAACACATCAGCCTGTGCCGCCCCTTTATTTGCGAGCCGAATTTCCTCGAAAAACTGGCCGCCGACCCCGGCTATACCGCAAAATGCGTCAATTGCAACATTTGCGCGGTCATGTCGGATTCCGGCCGGACGCTGCGCTGTTACCTGGGGAAAGAGCCATGACGATGGGAAATAACGGGAAACTCTATACTTTTGATCGTACCCTGCGATTCCTGATACCATCTCATGCCTCCCATTTTATATTCTCATCCTGACTGCCATGTTTGACGTCGTTCGCAACCATAAACGCATCATCCCGTTCTTTTTGCTCCTGATTACCGCACTTTTTTCCCTTTGGAATGGCGTCGTGGCGGCTGCGGATGCCGCCTCCGAACTGGTTCCCCAATGCGGCGGCCCGTTCATGCTCTGCGGTTATGTCGAGAAAGACAGCAAGGAAGAACGCATCCCTCGGCGATTCGAAGTGGCCAAGCCGTTCAGCGAAGGCCTGGCCGCCGTTCGCGTTGACGGGCGCTATGGTTATATCGACACAAGCGGAAAGGCCGTCATCCCGCCTCGCTTTCAGGATGCCGGGCCTTTTGCGGGCAACTATGCGGAAATTCTGATGCAGGATGCAGTCGGGATCATCAACCGGTCGGGGGAGCTTGTCGTGGCGCCTGGAGTTTTCGAGCGGATCATCCCTTTCCACGGTGATGCGTTCATAGCGAAGCCTTTCCCGGAGGGGAGGCGGCAAAAACTCCGCGACGCGCGATTGGAAGCGATTGCCGATCCTGCGGCCTTGTCTTCATACAACGACTCGGGCATCTTCCACGCGCAAAAAGGATGGCTTACCGAGCGGAACCTGAAGTTCGAATTCTTCGATAAGCCGGAACGCGGGCTGATCTGGGCCGGGACGAAGAACGAGAATTACTCGGACATATATGGTCTCATGCGCGCTGACGGGACTTGGCAGGTGACCCCGCGATACGGGAGTGTGCAACGGCTGCGGGGAACGCTTGCAATCGTCGAGTCGGCGCGGGATTTTTCGCTGCCGCCGGAGCAACGCGATGACGCGCTTCGCCGTGGCGCGGTGGATCGCGACGGCAATCTTGTCATTCCGCTGAAATTTCCGTTCCTCAGCTTTGGGCGCGGCGAGTATGGCTTTACCATGGATGCCGCGCCGGACGATTCGAGCGGCGCGCGCGGCGGCGGCGGAGAGGCGATCGTGCGCCCCGATGGTTCACTGCTCGCCAATCGTTATTTCGACAAGGTCGAGTTTGGCGAGGATGGGAAATTGCCGCGAGGCCGGATCGGCACAACCTGGTACAGCATCGAACCGGACGGGCGCATGATTCCGGATCGGCCTGACGCTGAAAAGCTGTTGCTCGAGTGCCCCGGCGGTCTGCGCGTCGTCGAGCGCGGCGAGACCGTTGAATTTCACAGGCCAGGAAAGTATCGGTCGGTCGGTCCGTTCGACAAGGGATATTTCACAAGGAGCGACTGCTCGGACCCCTTCCCGGTCAAGCGCGATGGAAAGTGGTTCATGGTCTCCGCGGACGGCTCCGTTCTCGGCGGCAGGAACGGCTTTGAGAACACGTATTCATTTTCCGGGGAAAGCCATACGGCGGTCAAGATCGATGGGAAATGGGGGATCATCGACCGCTCCGGCGCCTTCACGGTGCAGCCGATCTTCGACATGTTGCGGCCGGCCGGCAAGGGTTCATTCACCGTGAACGAGCGTACAGCCCCCTACTGGATCGATGCCTACGGCAAGCGCGTTGAAAACCCGCCGAAAGGCAGTCCGCTGGAGGAGCGGACATTGACCTGCCCGGGAGGATTGCGCTTCTTCGAGAAGGCCGGGCTGTGGGGCTTGCAGGACATCGACGGCAAAACAGCCATTGCGCCGCGATTTCGCGCGCTGTCCTGCTTTGGAGGAGGCGTTGCATGGGTAGCCGCGCCGGACGGGAAGGCATGGTGCCCGATCGGCCCGGACGGGCAAAGACGCGATGCCACGGAATGCCAGGAGAACTACTATCCGTATAGGTGGACTGAATCCTCTCCAGAGTCCTTCAGCGCGGACCCTTACGAAAGCAGCGTCCTCTGGAATCGCGCATGGCTGGATTACCAGGCGGGCAAGCGCGCCGAGCCGCCCGGATGGGTCGGTAGATTCAGGAGATAACGCGCCTGATGACGAATTCGGCGTTCGGTTTGTCACTCCCAACAGGAAATCAGCGGCAGACCTTCGAGGCTGCCGGTCCAACGCCATTGGGAAGGGGTTTCTCTCCCTCCCCAATGGCTGCGGATTGATCCCCCGGGTTCCAAGCCTTCGCGCCGATTCTTCCGGGCGGGGTTTCAAACCGGAGTTGGTTTTACGATGAAAAAGACAGCGATCAAACTTGGCGTTTCAATCGCGGCAATGCCGCTATCGATACTTATGCTTCGTCTTGCCCACAACGGCTTTTTCTTCCTTTTATTCATGGCCGGGTTGCTGTTCTCGATTCTCTACTGGTTTGATCTCGGCCATCAACTTCGCAACGCCGCCAACAAGACTCGATTCATCCGTTTTCTCGGCATCATCATGGGAATGCCACAGGCCCTGTTTGGGTTGGTGTGCGTGAGCATTGGATTGGCTATTGTTGTATGGGTTCTTTACAACACCTTTGTTGATCGGCAACCTGAGTACACAGGGGGCTTCCTTGCCTTTGGCATCGGCCCGCTATTGATCCTGTTTGGAATCGGTTTGCCAGTCTCGGCCTTTCGCAGCGAATCGAATGGGCCGGATAGAGGGCATGTTGCCTTTGATGCGGAGCAAGTCACGAGAACACTGCCGGACGGAAGAATAGAGAGTGTGCGCTGGGCCGACCTGCAGGAGGTCAGCATCCTGACAACGGATGAAGGCCCCATGACAGACGATGTTATCTGGATGTTGCATGGTCAAGACAACGGCGGCTGTGCTGTTCCAAGCGAAACGGAAGGCATGCAGGAACTGCTGCCTCGTCTGCAAGAGTTGCCCGGTTTTGACAACGAGGCTGTACTCAATGCAATGGGATCTGCCGGCAATGCAATATTTATCTGCTGGAAACGCGCCCTCTAATTCCATTTCCAGGTCATTCGTGACGCGAAGACAAGCCACAGACCGTGCAATTGCACGGCAAGATTCGCGCTTCGCGTTGGGCGTTGCTGTCTGGCTCTGGTTTGCCGTCTGTTGCAGGCTCCGGTTACCATGCTCCGAATGGTGGTTTTTTGTCCGTGCGGGCGCAATCGTCCGTGCTTTCGTGTCAGGCATTTTGAGGAGGCGGGAGTGCGATCGGTCTTCGTTTGCCTCCGGGACACAACAAAAGCCGAGGTGGCGGCATATCTCGATCATACCTGCTGGCCGCTGGACGTTGCCATTTCTGCGGCTATCGGCAGGCCTGACAATGCGATTCAGACCCGCCTCGCAAGCCGCTTCTCTGGCGTCAGCCGCCACAAACAGATGGAAGACCAACATGATCAACAAGAAACAGAGGGAGTACAATCATGCATAAGATTCCAATATCGCTGTGTATTGCTATCTTGATGTTGGCTTGCGGACTCGTTGGTGATGCGAGAGCGGAATCCATCAAAAGAGCCGACAAGGAAGACATTGAAATGTTGCTGAGTGCCGCAAGTGGAATGAATTCCGCGAATTTTGCCTCCCTTATTGGAGAAACACGTGGACGAGTTTATATCGAGTATGTGACGGCCATCCATGCAGGTAGTCTATTTTCAAACGAAATGAAATACATCGTGTATTGGCTGCCACATTCGGAGCTTACAGAAGAGCAATTGGCCAAGTTCAAAGCATATAAAGAAAAGGTGGCAAACCTTGACCCGCAACCGCGCTAAAAGGAGAATACGATAAAACCCGTCGCGTCGCCTCCAGCCTCAAGATCAGCGCCTTCAAAACCGGGGCGCAATCCAAAGCGGAGGAAAATCTGCGCGTTCACCTCCAACTTCGTCAAAAGCGAGGCGCGTAGCGCCGCGGCAATCCAGATGACGGTTCCCGTTTTCTGGAACGGCAAGGCAAGCGGAAAGGCCGTCTGGATTGCCACGGGCCTGCGGCCCTCGCAATGACGAGTTTGAAGGTGAGCGCATTGGTTTTGCGTTCGCGCTTTGCTTGACAAGGTTTTTCCTCCACTTTGGATTGCACCCGATCAGCGCGTCCCAAACCGGGTTTTGTATCCTTGTGCTATGATGCCGCGAATAGTAAAGCTGTTTACTGCGGCATTGGGGACTGGGAAATCGGCATGCTGTATCTGAACTGCCTCCGAAGGGCGAACGACGATGAAGCATAATGTTTCGCCGAATCCGTTTATCACCATTGGCGTCTGCCGCCCGCCGATGCCGCCGGAGAACCGGCGGATGAATCTGCCCGGCTTCATTTGGCGGGAAGGAGGCCGCGATGGGCGATAAGCTGCTGTCCGTATACGAAACGCTGTTCGCCCATTATGGCGAGCTGCATTGGTGGCCTGCCCAAACGCCCTACGAGGTGATGGTCGGCGCGGTGCTGACCCAGAACACGGCGTGGGGAAACGTCGAGAAG
>JAITRP010000019.1 GCA_031288305.1 Zoogloeaceae bacterium | reverse complement strand
ATCTTGCCATGTAAAGCAGTGCACGATTTTGTGCCAGTTATTTTGTGGTAGGTTGCGGTATTGTTCTTCCGAAAATGACACCTCCTGGACTGTTGGTTATCCTAAGGGCGCGATATATGTCAGCTTGCTTACTGTTGGGCTTCATCGCCTTTCGAATGGCTTCTAACTTGTTCCTCTCTACATTCGGAAAGGTTATAGTAAAACGCCCATGAGTGGCAAGGGAATTACGTATAGTTTGCCAGCTGTCATTTATGCCTGAAGACTTTAATGTGCTTCTGATGATTTGGACACATTGATATGCTAAAACAGCAATAAACACATGGCTTTCAATCCTGTCTGGCCTTGTGTGATAGATTGGCCGTATGCCAAGTTCAGATTTTAAGCTTCTAAAGACCGCCTCAATATCTGTAAGTTGGGAATATGTTCTCCACATTTCTTCCGCTGAAACTGATAAATTGTTGCTCCTTATGCAATACACGCCAGGTTGTTCCATCATGGTGCCTGAGACAACGTGTTTTTCCCAATTAACCTTAGTGGCTAAAAGAGGTTCTTTGTCACCTTTAATGCTTGAATTGTCTTCAACGTTTACCTTATAATGTTGGGAAATTCCAGCCCACCTCTGAAATAAACGGCCTATGCGTCTTTCAATTACGTTCTTGTCCTTCTGGCAGCGTGGTTTGCTTAGCCCTTGATCAATTTTTTTCAATTCAGTCTCAAATTGGCTAGCTTTTTTTCCCCATATTGCGGATTCTTTTAAACTTCGGTTTTCTGAATAACAATAAAGCCGGGATTCTGACTGATCCTCTGTTATCTCCTTGTAAATTAGGACTTCAGCTTTGCTCTTGGTTTGAATAGGCTTGGCTTTCGAAAAATCAAAGACTCTTTTTTGCTCCCGGCTCACTACAACGTATGAGTAATTGTGCTCATTAAGCCATTTAATGTTTTCCGCCGTTGCGATGCCTTTGTCCATAACCACTTGGCCCACCTTAGTCGCCTTGAGTTTTGCCAACATGGTTTCTAGCGTGGACGGCTCAGAAACATTGCCCGGGAAAATTTCAGAACGCATGACGAAGCCGCGCTCATCCAAGACACAACCAAGCGTGACCAATGGGCAGTCAGAACGTTTCTCTTTTGAGTGTCCGCGTTTGGCTTTTTCCGCCACAGGCTGGCCCTCGAAGAAGGTGTTGGTGAGGTCATAAAATGTTACTTTTGGCACAGAGCTAAATATGCCTTGCAGCTTGTCATACACCTTAGTCTCTATAAGCCCTTTGTTTTCGTATATGACATCTATTGCCCTATGCAAGCTATTTTCCGAGTTGACGCCAATTCCGAGCAACTCACACAGTGAACTGTCATTGGAAAGCCAGCGAAACGTCTCGCGCTCGCTTCCAGGGTGAACCATGCGGGCTATCACCGAGGCTAACCCAATCCTGGCTTTTTCCTCGCCAATGTTTAGCGAGCTAAGGGCCTCAAGTAACCCAAGGCGTTCGGCCCCGTGTAACGAAACGTGTTCAGGGCCGGCAGTTCGGAAGTCTTCGCCATTGATCTCAGACTTGCGAGTCTTTAAAATGTCAGAGTCAATATTAACAGTTTCTTTTTCTAACTTTTGATTATCTTTAGCTATGATTTTATCGGCTATATCTTTTGCTAATATATCATATTCAGGGTAAAAGCTTATTTCAAATAGACTTTGCTCATTATACAGATATTTTTTTACTTTTTTTAGTAACATGCTCCACATATTTTGTGGCAAATCAAAATTTGACCCTAAATTAAGAATAACCTTTTGAACAATAGAGTCACCAAGGCGTACGCTATCAACGATAGCGAAGCTGTTATATGTTTTGCCAGTTTTCTTGCTGGTATTTTTATACTTACGAATAAACATGACAAGAGTATAACAGGCTAAAATAGCTCTGTCAAGTTTTTTTTTACAACTTAAGTTCTATACGTAAAATAAATTTTATTCACTACATTTTTTTATATGCTCATATTTATACCTTAAAACAATATTTAGGCGCTTTTTTATTTCTAAAATAATTAATTTGTTGTTAAATCCTAGGCCCCGCTGGTTGGCTATGTCAGAGATGGGTTAGGGGAAGCGCGGTATTGGGTTTTGGCCATGGAAAGGGCAAGCAAGCCCGTTGCTTGCCCTGGCAAACGAAAAAACCCTGGGCTGGGCCTTTTTGGGGGCCAGCCCAGGGCGGGTGAGGGGGGTCTCTTGGGAACCTTGGCTTAGCCGAGGCTTTTTTCCAGGTACTGGCTGATGGCCAAGTCGTAGGCGCTGGTCCTGGCGAAGGCCTTTCGGGCCATGTCCCTGCGAAAAGCCTGCCCAGGGTCGCCGTCAGTTTTTCCCATTTCCGCGGCAAAGGGGGCGTAGTCGGCCGGATCGCACAAGACGGTCACGTGGGCGTGGTTCTTGGCCGCGGCCCGCAGGAGGCAGGGGCCGCCGATGTCGATGTTCTCGATGGCCTCGGCAAGCGTCACGCCGGGCCTGGCGATGGTCTCCTTGAACGGATACAGATTCACGCAAACGAGGTCGATCATCGGGATGCCGTGCGCTTCCAGGGTCTTTTGGTGTTCTGGCAGGTCGCGGCGGGCGAGGATGCCGCCGTGCACCTTCGGGTGCAGTGTCTTCACCCGGCCATCGAGCATTTCGGGAAAGCCGGTATATGCGCCGATTTCGGTGACGGGCAGGTTTGCCTCCTCCAGAAGGCGGGCGGTGCCGCCGGTGGAGAGGAGCTTGACGCCCAAGGCGGCAAGCCCCTGGGCGAATTCGGGGAGGCCGGTTTTGTCGGAGACGGAAAAAAGCGCTTGCTGGAGGGTCATGGCGATCCGATCAGTTGAAATTCAATGAGTTTTTTCCTAAGGGTATTCCGGTTGATGCCGAGCATCTCCGCCGCCAGCGTCTGGTTGCCGTTGGCAGTTTGCAGCACGATTCCCAGCATGGGACGCTCGACGCATTTCATCACCATGTCAAAAATGTTGTTCGGTCTTTCGCCATCGAGATCGTGAAAATACTTTTCCAGCGCGCTGACAACGCATGCGGACAGGTCCGTATGCTGACAGATGAAATCGGGCTGTCTGTTTTGATGCGGATTCATGGGACAAGTGCCTCTTTATCGTGTGTCGAATGCGCCGCCAGGCGAGCAAAGAAATCATCCGCCGCCTGCTGTTGCGCGGCGGCGGCGGTCAGGGTGTTCATGCGCTGGCGAAAAGCCGCCGAACCCGTCAGGCCGCGCGTGTACCAGGCAATATGCTTGCGCGCGATTTTCACGCCGGTATCCGCGCCGTAGAAGGCATAGATAGCCTGCAAGTGCGTGTGCAGGAAGGCGAGGATTTCGCCGGGGTTCATCGGCGGCAGTTTCTTTTCGTGTTGCAGGAAATATTCGATCTCCTGGAATATCCAGGGGCGTCCCTGCGCGGCGCGGCCGATCATCAGGCCGTCGGCCTTTGTGTAGTCCAGTACGCGGCGGGCTTTTTCCGGCGAGTCGATGTCGCCGTTGGCGATGACCGGAATGCCGGCGCGCGCCTTGACCGCGGCGATGGTGTCGTATTCGGCTTCGCCCGCGTATTGGTCGGCGCGAGTGCGTCCGTGGATGCTCAGGGCGCGGACGCCGGAATCCTCGGCAATGCGGGCGATGGCGGGCGCGTTCTTGCGCGCGCGATTCCAGCCGGTGCGGCATTTCAGGGTAACGGGGGTTTCCGGCACAGCCTTGACCACGGCTTTGAGGATGCGCGCGATGAGCGCCTCATCCTGCATGAGCGCCGATCCTGCCATGACGTTGCATACTTTTTTGGCCGGACAACCCATGTTGATGTCGATGATCTGCGCGCCGTTGTCTACGTTGAAGCGCGCCGCCTGCGCCAGCATGCGCGGATCCGCTCCGGCGATCTGCACGACGACGGGTTCGGATTCGCCGGCATGATCCGCGCGTCGCCGCGTCTTGGCGCTGCCGTAGAGCAGCGAGTTGGAAGTCACCATTTCCGACACAGCCAATCCCGCGCCCAGCCTTTTCGCCAACTGGCGAAAAGGCCGATCCGTCACGCCCGCCATGGGGGCGACGAAAAGGTTGTTGCGCAAGGAAAAACCGCAGAAATCCATGGAAAGCAAGAACAATAACAAGACATGAAAGGGTACAGGAGACGCGGCGTCCGGGACAAGAACTCCTGGCGGAAGCGGTGAGATTCGAACTCACGAATGGTCGCCCATTGCCGGTTTTCAAGACCGGTGCATTCAACCGCTCTGCCACGCTTCCGGCGCATCTCCTTTGGCGTCGCGGGCAATGCCCGAGAGCGCGCGGATTCTACCACAGGCGGGAAACGGCAAAAAGTGAAAACCCACTTTTTGCCGGGTCATCCTGGGGTTTGAAACCAGGCGAAGCCTGGCCTGCAAACCGTTAAACCCAACGCAAAACCAGCGCGGTCTGTGTGGTTGCCGCAGGGGCGCACTGCGCGCGCCCCTGCGACTGGGCAGGCAGGCGGCGTGGGTTTCGTTGCCTTTCCTCCAAAAAAGTACAAGCTCCGCTTGTCCTTTTTTGCTGACTGAACCGGCAAAAAGTGGTTTTTTACTTTTTGACGCCTCAATCTCAATCTATATAATGTGACGCCGTTGTTTCGCTTCCTGGTCATGGAGGCGGGCGTCTGATTTTTTGTGGGAGTTTCGCAAGTGTCCGTAGAATTTGTCCAGAACAACATTTTTACCATCATCATTGCGGTTGTCAGCGGCCTGATGCTGTTCTGGCCGGGGCTTTTGCAGACGGGGAAGCTGTTGAGCGCGCAGCAGGCAACGCAACGCATCAATCACGACAACGCCGGGATCATTGACGTGCGCGAAGCGCATGAATTTGCGGGCGGGCATTTGCCGGGGGCGCGCAACATTCCCTTGAAGGAACTCGCCGGACGCGTCGCCGAACTGGCGGCGTGGAAAGAAAAGCCGCTGATTCTGGTGTGCTCTTCCGGCGTACGTTCCGGGCGGGCTTGCGTGACGCTGAAAAAACAGGGATTCACGGATCTGGCCTGCCTGGATGGCGGCGTTCCGGCATGGGAGCGCGCGGGATTGCCCATGACGCGGGAACAGAAGGCATGAACCATGTGCGCATGTATACCACGGCGACCTGTTCGTACTGCATGCGCGCCAAGCAGTTGCTCGCCCGGCGCGGCGTGCGCGAAATCGAGGAAATCCGCGTCGATCTGCAACCGGAAGAAATGGAACGCATGACGCAGGAAACCGGACGCCGCACCGTGCCGCAGATTTATATCAACGGCGCGCATGTCGGCGACTGCGAGGAACTGTACGCGCTGGATCGCGCAGGCAAGCTCATCCCCTTGCTGGGGCTTTGAATTTCAAAGAAAGGAAAAGGATTTCATGGAAGAACAAAACCCGCAGCCGGCGCAGTCCGGCCAGCAGCAAACCCCGACCTTCGGGATCGAGAAAGTCTACGTCAAGGATTTTTCGCTGGAAGTGCCGCACGCGCCCCAGGTTTTCCTGGAACATGGCGCGCCCGACGTGTCCATTCAGGTAAACAACAGCGGCACGCCGCTGGGCGAAGGCGCGTTCGACGCCACATTGACCGTGACCGTGACCGCCAAACTGGGCGACAAGACCCTGTTCCTGGTGGAAGTCAGCCAGGCGGGCATTTTCCGCATCGCGAACGTGCCGGAAAACGAGATCGAGCCGCTGTTGGCGGTGGCCTGTCCCAACATCCTGCAAGCCTACGCGCGCGAAGCCATTTCCGAGGCCACGGTGCGCGCCGGATTCGCGCCGGTATTGTTGCAGACCATCAATTTCGAGGCGCTCTATCTGCAAAATCTGCGGGAACGCAAGGCGGCGGCGGAAAACCGTCCTGCCGACGCCGCCCTGCAATAGGTTTTACGCCGTCTTCTCTTTCAGGAGTCTTTCATCATGCCGCGTTTTTCGTTTGCCGTTGCGCTGGCGGTCGTCGCGCTTTGGGGCGGTTCCGCCAGAGCGCAGGAATACCGTTCTGTTTCGGCGGTTGCCGCCATTCTCTATGACGCGCCGTCGATCCAGGGGAAGAAGCTGTACCTGGTCAAGCAGGGAACGCCGCTGGAAGTGCTGGTTCGGGTCGAAGGCATGACCAAGGTGCGCGACGCGGAGGGCGGCATCGCCTGGATAGCGAATTCGGCGCTGACGACGCGGCGCATGGTCGTGGTCACGGCGGATCAGGCGGAGGTGCGCCAAGCCGCCAATGAGGATGCGGCGCTGGCGTTCCGGGCGGACAAATGGGTGGCGCTGGAATTGCTGGAAGGCGCGCCTCCCGGCTGGGCGAAGGTGCGGCACCAGGACGGCGCCAGCGGTTTTGTCCGCATGATGCAGGTTTGGGGGCTGTAAGGCGATCATGAAAATCAGCGTACTGGCCGCCGGAGCGTGGGGCACCGCGCTGGCGATGGCTTTCGCGGCGCGGCATTGCGTGACGCTCTGGGCGCGCGAGGCGGAACTGATCGCCGGCATGCGCCAGCATCGGGAAAATCGCGCCTTCCTGCCCGGCTTTACCCTGCCGGAAGCCTTGCGTTTTACGGACGATCTGGCGGCGGCGATTGCGGAGGCGGAGATCCTCATCGTCGCCACGCCCATTGTTGGCTTGCGTCCTGTTCTGCGGCAGTTGGCGGGGTTGCGGGTGTGTCTTCCCCTGCTTTGGGTCTGCAAGGGGTTCGAGGCGGGCGCGGGCAAGTTGCCGCATGAAGTCTTTGCCGAAGAATTGCCGCATCTGGCGGGCGGCGCGCTTTCCGGCCCCAGTTTCGCGCAGGAAGTGGCGGCGGGATTGCCCGCCGCGCTGGCGCTGGCTTCCACGAATGGCGCGTTTGCCCGCGACATGGCGCTCAAGCTGCATGGCGGACAACTGCGGATTTACGCCAGCGACGATCTGATCGGCGTGGAAGTCGGCGGCGCGCTGAAGAATGTGCTGGCCATTGCCACGGGCGTCTGCGATGGATTGAAATTCGGCCTGAATGCCCGCGCCGCGCTGATGACGCGCGGTCTGGCGGAGATCGCCCGCCTGGGCGTGGCGCTGGGCGCGAAGAAGGATACCTTCCTGGGACTGGCGGGCATGGGGGATTTGATTCTCACCTGTACCGGCGATCTTTCCCGCAACCGGCGCATCGGTCACGATCTTGCCGCCGGACTGCCGCTCGAACAGGCGCTGGCCGGTCTCGGCCATGTCGCGGAAGGCGTGCCCGCGGCGCGGGAAGCGCAACGTCTTGCCGCGCGCCTGGGCATCGAGATGCCCATCACCACCGTCATCACCGAGGTGCTGGACGGACGGGTCAGCGTGCGCGAAGGCGTAACCCAACTCCTCGCCCGCGATCCGGGATTGGAAGATAAATGACAAAAGGCGTCCGGTCACTGGCGCCGCCGCGCCGCAACCCGGATGCGCGGACCTTGTCCCCGCAAGGAGAAGAAGTCCGCGCCCGCGGCCTTGTGCCGTATCGATCGCCGTCCGCATCGTGAATCTTTTGCGCGCCCTGGTCACGGTAAGCGGCATGACGCTGTTGTCGCGCGTGCTGGGGTTCGTGCGGGATTTCGTCATTGCCCGATCCTTTGGCGCGGGGAGTCTCACCGACGCTTTTTTCGTCGCCTTCAAGCTGCCCAACCTGTTGCGGCGGCTGTTTGCCGAAGGCGCGTTTTCGCAGGCGTTCGTGCCGATTCTGGGGGAATACCGGAATACGCAAGGGGAGGCGCGTACCCGCATCCTGCTCGACAATACCGCCACGGCGCTCTCCCTTGTCCTTTTTGCCGTCGCCGCCCTGGGCGTGCTGGCCGCGCCTGTCCTGGTGTGGATTTCCGCGCCGGGGTTTGCCGCCGAAGACGGCAAGTTCGCGCTGACCGTCACACTGACCCGCATCACCTTTCCCTATATTTTCTTCATGTCCCTGACGGCGATGGCGGCGGGCATATTGAATACCTGGAGCCGCTTTGCCATTCCCGCCTTTACGCCGGTATTGCTCAACGTGAGCTTCATCGGCATGGCGCTTTTTGCCGCGCCGCATTTCCATCCGCCGGTGCTGGCGCTGGCCTGGGCGGTGTTCATCGGCGGAGCGCTGCAACTGGCGTTGCAGATTCCGGCGCTGTTGCGCATCGGCATGCTGCCGCGTCCTTCCTTCAATCTCATCCGCGCCTGGAAAGACGCGGGGGTGCGGCGCGTCGTCCGGCTGATGGCCCCAGCGGTGCTGGGCGTTTCCGTCTCCCAGGTAAGCCTGTTGATCAATACCCTGTTTGCTTCCTTTCTGGCGGCGGGCAGCGTTTCCTGGCTGTATTACGCCGATCGCCTGATGGAGTTTCCCGCCGGGCTTCTGGGCGTCGCCCTGGGTTCCATCCTGCTGCCCTCGCTTGCCCGCTGCCACGCCAAGGCGGATGGCCGCGAATATGCCGCACTGCTGGATTGGGGACTGCGCCTGACCCTGTTGCTGGCCTTGCCCGCCGCCCTGGGACTGGCGATGCTTGCCGCGCCGCTCATTGCCGCCTTGTTTTTCCACGGCGAGTTTTCCGTCATGGACGTGGAGGCCACGCGACAGGCGCTGGTGGCCTACAGTTTTGGATTGACCGGAATCATCCTGATCAAGGTGCTGGCGCCTGGCTTTTATGCGCGACAGAACATTCGCACACCGGTCAAAATCGCGCTCATCAGTCTGTTTGCCACGCAACTGATGAATCTGGGCTTTTTGCTGGGATTGGGATGGCTTTCCTTCGATCTGGATGTTTCCCTTGACGCCTTGCGCCACATCGTCGCGCACCGGCAGGAGATTCGCCTTGGACACGCCGGGCTGGCGTTGTCCATCGGTCTTGCGGCTTGCCTGAACGCGTTCTTGCTCTATCGCGGCCTGCGCCGACAGCGGATTTATACGCCGCAACCCGGCTGGGGAAAATTCATGGCGAAGCTGGCCTGCGCCCTGGCGCTCATGTTTCTGGTATTGTTTTTCGGCATGGGAAAGACGCGGGACTGGCTGCAATACACGCTTTTTACGCGCCTTTTACATTTGAGTTTGCTGGTGGCGGCGAGCGCGGGCGTTTATTTCGCTACACTATGGGCGCTCGGATTTCGTCTGGCCGATTTTCGCCGCCGGGCCGCCGGGTCTGATTGATTTCACAGGAGGAGGAAGAGCATGCAACTTTCCAGCCAAAGCTTCGCGGAGGGCGAGCGTATTCCCGGCGAATTCGCCTTTGCCATTCCAGATGCCGCCAACCATGTGACCTTGAGCCAGAACAGGAATCCGCACCTCTCCTGGAGCGACGCGCCGGAGGCGACGAAAAGTTTTGCCCTCATCTGCCGCGATCCGGACGCACCCAGCCAGGGCGATGACGTGAATCAGGAAGGACGCACGGTAGCCGCCGATTTGTCGCGCGTGGAGTTCATCCACTGGGTGCTGATCGATCTGCCGGCGGATTTGCGCGAAATCGCGGCGGGCGCGTTTTCTTCCACGGTCTCGCCGCGCGGCAAGCCGGGGCCGAACGCCGCCCTGGGCGCGCGCCAGGGCGTCAATGACTACACCGGCTGGTTCGACAGCGACCACGACATGCGCGGCGACTATTACGGCTACGACGGTCCCTGTCCGCCGTGGAATGACGCGCGCATCCACCGTTACATTTTCACGCTCTATGCGCTGGATGTGGAAAGCCTGTCCGTGCGCGAGCGGTTGACGGCTTCTGCCGTCCGCCAGGCCATGCGGGGGCATGTTCTGGCGGAAGCGAGCCTGACCGGCGTATATACGCTCAACCCCGCACTCACAGAAGGCGGCAAAAAGTAACCCTCCCGCTTCTTGCCGGTTCAGTTTGTTGACAGTCGTCCCTCTGTAGGCTCCATGCCCACCATTTTCAGTCATCCCGCGCCCATATTGGCCTTGGGCGTGGCCCTGGGAAGGCGGCGGGTTTCCTGGCCCCTGTTGTGCGCCCTGGCCTTTTTTGCCGTCGCGCCGGACTTGGACGCCATCGGCTTTTACCTGGGCATTCCCTACGCCAGTTGGCTGGGACATCGGGGGTTTTCGCATTCCCTGCTTTTTGCCGCCGCCTGCGCGCTCCTCGGCGCGGGCATCGCGCCCTGGCTCAAGGCTTCCCGGATTTGGGCGGCCATGCTGATCTTTTTGGCCGTCACGAGCCATATCGCGCTGGACGCCTTGACCGACGGCGGCCTGGGCGTGGCTGTCCTGTGGCCATTCGCGGAGACGCGCCATTTCTTCCCCTGGCGTCCCATCCGGGTTTCGCCCATGAACCCCGCGCGCCTGTTTTCGGAACGGGGCGTGACGGTATTGTACTCCGAACTCCTCTGGGTCTGGCTGCCGTCGCTGGCGCTCGTGCTGGCATCGCGTCTACTGCGGATCGGCAGGCGAAAATCATGACAGAGCCGTGGCAAGACGGAATCAAGAAAGCAGGCGTGGCGCCCGGTTTGGGCATGGCCATGTTTTTCGCTGCGGTGTTTTTCCTGCCCCAGCCTTGCTGGCTCCTCTGCATGGCGCTGGTCGTTGGCGTCGCCGCCTGGGAATGGGCGGCGCTTGCCGGTTTGCGGAACATGCCGGGACGCCTCGTTTTCGGCCTTGTTTTCCTGCTGGTTTGCCTGGGACTGGCGTTCTATTTTCCCGAAGCCATGCAAAGCGATCCGGCAGGAGCAAGCAGGGAGACATTGCTGGCGCTTCATAATGCTCGATGGGGTTTGGGCCGTGTCTTTTATATTCCGGCGGCAATTTTCTGGATACTGATCGCGCCCATCTGGATCGGGAAACAAAAGGATGCGCGGCGCGAACGGACGGGGCGGGAAACCGGCTTTCTGCTGGTTCTGGGATGTTTCCTGTTGCTTTGCCTCTGGCTTGCGTTTGCGCAGTTGCGCGGCTATGGCAGTTCGTCTTTGGTTTTTGTCGTTGGCATTGCCTGGATTGCCGAAATCTCCGCCTGCTGTGCCAGACGGCGATTCGGCAACGCAATTCATCCCGGTAAAACGAGGGCTGGCTTGTATGGCGCAACCCTGGGCGCTTCTGTTTTTTTCAGTTTCCTTATCTCGTTTCGGGGCGGCTTCACGTTTTCCGCACTCTTGTTCTTCCTGGTGCTCTTCTTCCCCTTTGCCGCGTTGGGCATGCGCGGCGACGCCCTTGCCGCCATGCTCAAGGCGCAAGGCGGCGTCAAGAAGAGCGGCAATATCCTTCCGGGTTATGGCGGCATTCTGGATGGCATGGACAGCCTGCTGCCGGTCTTGCCCTGCGTTGCCCTGATCGTTACTTTTTCGGCGGGCTATCCTCATTGACTTTTTGTACGCATGAAACCTGGCAAATCCAGCGCGCGCGCTTCCTTTTCGCAGACGGGGGGGCATATTCCGCGCAAGCGTTTCGGGCAGAATTTCCTGGTTGATCGAGGCGTCATTCATGCCATCGTGGCCGCCATCGACCCGCGGCCGGACGATACGCTGGCAGAGATCGGACCCGGCCTGGGGGCGCTGACCGAACCCTTGCTGGAACGCCTTGGACGCCTGCATGTGGTGGAAATCGACCGCGACCTGATTACCCGCCTGCGACGGCGTTTTTCTCCGGAGGCGCTCATCGCGCACACGGGCGACGCCCTGGCCTTCGATTTCGGCCAACTGGGGCCGAATCTGCGTGTGGCGGGCAATCTGCCCTACAACATTTCCACGCCGCTCCTGTTTCATTTATCCGCTTTTGCCGATCGAATCCGGGACATGCATTGCATGCTGCAAAAAGAGGTCGTGGAGCGCATGGTCGCCTTGCCGGGCAGTCCGGCCTATGGGCGTCTTTCCGTCATGCTGCAATACCGCTTCCATCTGGAAAAACTGTTCGATGTGCCGCCGGAATGTTTTCATCCTTCGCCCAGGGTGCGGTCGGCGGTAGTGCGTTTGCTTCCCAGGTCTTCCGCCGAGCGCGCGCTATGCGATGTTGCCCTGCTGGAAAGAATCGTTGCCGCCGCGTTTTCCCAGCGGCGCAAGATGCTGAGGAATACCCTGAAAGCCCTGTTCGCCGAAGAGGAACTCGCCGCCCTGAACATTGCCCCGGAAAAGCGCGCGGAAGACATCCCGCTCGCTGGATTCATCGCGCTCGCCAATTTTTGGCGTCCGGGGGCAAAAAAATGACCGAAACAGAGCGCCGCGCGCGGGGAGCAAACCGGCAGGCAATGATGGGAATGCCGTCTTCGCGAATTGTAACCATACATCATAGAATGACGCGGTTCAGGGAATGGGAGATCATGGACAGGATGGACAGGATGACAGGATAAAACCAGAACCCGCCAAGGGTTTTCATCCTGCCCATCCTGTTCATCCTGTCAAAAAAAACAGGGGACGGCAGAAGGCGGATCGGTTGCCGCGCTCGCGTCCCGCAAATGTTCCCCTCCCCCGCAAAGGGAGGAGGGGGATGGAAACGACCCCTCTCTCGCAAAGGAGGGAGGGGAACGAAAAGTCCGCTTTTCCGCAGGAGGAAGTGGGACGGGAGCGCCCATGAAAAAACGGAGGCGTTGCCGCCTCCGTTTTCAAGGGTGTTCAATCTTCCGGGAAGATTAGAACGTGTGCTTCAGGCCGAACTGGATGCCGCGCTCGTAGGCGCCGATGAGGTCGCCGTTAGCATCAATCAACTTGCTGCCATTGGAGGCGTCATCCACACTGGCGAGACGGCCATCATCATTGTTGATGTCCGAGTAGGCGGCGTAGAAGTTGGTGCGCTTGGAAAGGGCGTAGGTGTAGCCAACCGCCCATTGCTTGGCCTTGCCGTTGTCAAGCGCATTGCTGAACTTGGACTGGGTGTAGGAAGCCTGGATGGCGTTCTTGCCAAAGGGCACCGACACGCCCAGTTGCCAGACCTTGTGCTTCACGGTGTCGGCAAGACCGGAGCTTTTCAGCTTGGTCTGATCATAGAACGCGCCCAGCTTCACCACCTTGAAGTCATAGGTGCCGCCCAGCGTCAGCGCCGTGAGCTTCGCATCATCACCGGCAAGAGCACTACCAACAATGGCGACCTCGTCATTCTTGATGCGCTGGTAGGAAAAACCGACATCCAGCGGGCCGTTGGTGTAGCGCGGCAGCAACGCAAACGTCTTGAAGTCGAAGTCATTTCCCGGACTTTCCGGACCGATGGCGTTGGTGGCATAGGCCGCCGTTACATTGAAGCCGCCAAAGGAGGGGGAAACATAGGCCACGGCGTTGTCGACGCGATCCGGATCCCAGGCGGCGGCGCCATAACCAAAACCGTCGTTATATACATTGCGGTATTGGCCGACGGTGCCCGCGCCGAAGGGATCGATGGAAGCGAGGAAGCCGTGCCGCGGAGCGACCAGACGGCCAGCAATCGCCGTGCCCCAGTTGCCGGTCAGTCCCAGGAAAGCCTGTTCGCTGAACAACTGATCGTTGATGGTGCCGTCGTCCGCGTGGAAGCCGGCTTCCAGCACGAACAGCACCTTGTTGCCGTTGCCCAGGTCTTCAACGCCGGTAAAGCCGATCTTGGAAACGTCGGACTGCCCGGAGTTGATTTGGTTGGTAGAGCCAGGGCTATTGAAGTTGCCTACCATTGTGGCGTCGCCGCGGTTGGTGTAGCCGACATCGACGGTGCCATAGACGGTGACGTTGGATTGCGCGAGTACGGCGCCGGAGGCCAGGGCGGCCACGGCGAGCGCGATGAGTTTCTTTTGCATGGAAATTGTCTCCACAGGTGATGCTGCGTTTAAAAAAACCGCATCGCGCAACCATGAGGAAAAGGCACGATACGGGAATCAAGGCGAAGCGGACTATAAGCCGCCAAAATCCCCGCGCCAAGCGAAAAACCACAGGCGCCGGCAAAAAAAGTTTTCGTTGTTGCAAAAAAACAACAGCGGCTTCGCCCCCGCGCGTAAAAGCACACGCTCTTCTGCCCTGTCCTCCGATCCAGTACATGCCGCCACCATTTCCCGCACCCCGGAAGAACTGCCCATGCCGCACGAAATCCCTGAAACCCGGAAACGACGCCGTCTTCAAGCGCCTGATGAGCGACAAGCGTTTATTGGTCAGCTTCCTGCGACCGGGGCACTCGATCTGCCGCCCGAAGACTACGCCGAAGTGCGATCATCGACCCGCATCTTCTGGGCGAATATCCGGAGGATAAACTGGGCGTCCTGGACGTGAAGGCGATTCCCGCCCAGGGCAATGCCGTGGATATGGAAATCCAGTTGAACCCCGCGCCGGAAATGCGCGGGCGGGCATTGTTCTATCTTTCCGGCATGCTCCGGGAACAGGTGATGCCGGAAAGAAGGCCAGAGTGAGGCGCAGCGTGCCATTGCGCGGAATCTTTTGCTGTCGGGAATGTCGCTTGGGGATATTGCGCAAGCGACGAGTCTCTCCCGGGCGGATATTTTGCAGATTCAATCCGAAGGGCATTCCCGGCACTAAAGTTCAGGGGATCAGAAGGCAGGGGACAGAACAGTGGCCGACGCTGCGCGGCGCGTGAATTTTTGCAAGAAATTGGAGAAACCCCATGAACTATCTGTCCTGCAAAGGGTATGCGGCAACGATGGAATACGACGCGCGGGATCATCTGCCGGTTGGGTGTCTGTCCGGCACTCAGGACAAGATTGTGTTCCACGGAGAAACCGTGGCCGAATTCGAGTCCGCGTTTCGGGAATCCGTGGACGCCTATATCGAGAACTGCGCGACGCTGGACAAGTACCCGGGAAAACCGGCAAGCGGACGCCTTGCGCCCGGTAACTGAACCGTCTTCTGTCTTCACTGGCTCCCGGATTCCTGCGCGCCGTCTTCGGAGGTTGGTTCGGCGTCTCTTGGGCCGGTCAGTTCCGTGCGCAGGGCGGGGTAGCGTCCGCGCAGAACAAGGGTATTTTCCAGGCGTTTGTCATCGCCGAGAAACAGCCGGGCGTAGCCGGAAAGCGCGCCATCGGGCGTGACGCGGATTTCGCCCTCCTCGCTGTGCATCACGCTGGAGCGTGATTGCAGGTTTTCCAGCGCGAATCCCTGCGGGTTCAGTTGAAGAGCGGCGGAAAGTTTCTGGAACCTGGTCGCCGCGTTCCGGTTGTGGGTCAATACGCCCCGGCTGCCGCTATAGACCAGGCGCGTCAGATCGATGCCCCGCAGGACGGCGTTGTCCGCATTCAGTTTGCCGCTGGCGTTCAGGTTCCCGCGCCACAGCGCCAGCGCGTCGCCCTGGGTCTGGAAACGCAGCATCCCGGAAAGCTCGCCCTGCAAACCCAGGTTGATGCCGCGCGCGCCGGGTTCGTTGGCAATGCCCCAGACGCGCATGAGTTCGGCAATCTGCAAGCGGCTCAACGCGCCCTGCCCGCGCAGGGTTTCCACCAGACCGTCGCGCTTCCAGCCCGCTTCCAGCCGCCCCCTGTAATGCCCGCCCAGCAAAAAGAGCGTGACCTCCTCCAGCGCCACACGATCCAGATACACGCTCCCCTTACCCTTGACGCTATCCAGCCGCACCGGAAAGCGCGCGGAAGGCAGCCAGTCGCTGGCTTCCAGCGTGAAAGCCGCCAGCGGCGGCGGCGTGTTGCCCTGCGCCAGCGGCGGCAGGAATTCCAATTGACACAAGGGCGCGGCACTCTTCAACGTGGCCTTCAATAAACGTCCTTTCACGTCGCGGCGCAGTTCGCCTTCGAAGACCGCCAGCGGATTTCCGCCCAGCGTCAGCGCCAGGCGCTCGAAACGCAACCAGTCCGGCGCGCCGTCGGGAGCCATGTCCAGCCAGCCGACGATGGCGGAGGCTTCCAGCGTCCCCGTCAACAATTCCACCGGTTTATTGGCGCTGCCGGGCTTTTCGAAAAACAGCCAGGAAAACAGCCCCGGCAGATAAATGGCTTCCAGATGCCCGCTCTGCTGGTTTTCGCCAAAACGCACCTGACGCAACTCCAGCCGCCAATTGGAAAAATTCGGCGTGACCTGTCCAATGCGCACCGGAACGCCCAGGACGCGGGCAAGCCGCGCTTCCAGATCCGGTCGCTTGCCGTCATACGGGTACAGCCAGATGAAGGCCGCGGTCAAAACGACGCACAGCGCGCCCGCGCCCAGCGCCATCAGGGAGCGGCGCGCCCAGACATAGGCGCGCGGATGCATCTCGCGCAAGGGCTTGCGCGGCGGCGCCGCACCGGGTATGGGGTCCGGGTCGGGATCGGGAATCGGCGTGGGCAACACCAGCGTTTCCGCCTTGAACGTGGCGCTCGCGCGTCCGCCCGCCGCGTTCAGGGCGGTGGAACGAATGACAACCGGCGGCGACGGGGGAACCGGCGCGGGACGCGCGGGCGGCGGGGGAACGGAGACGTCCGACAGGACGGTCTGCGCCGAGGAAAGACTGACCGCTTGCGGACAGATGGGTTCGTTCCGGCGGGCTGGCGGCTCGTTCGGACGGGCGGGAGCGTTTTGCGCCGTTCGCAGGCTTTCGGATTTTTCGCCGAAGGTCGAAAAATGGGAGAGCGGCGAAAGTTTGTGCGGCGGCTCATCCGCCGGGGGCGCTTCTTCCGCGATGCGGTCAAACTCGATAAGCCCGCTCTTTTCCAGCGCCGCAATGGCGTCCTCCGTCGCCTGGAAATCGCCGACTTTCTCGCTCAATTCCCGCAACGACGCCTTGCCGTCGATGAGCACCAAGATCATGCGCTGCTGGCGCTCTTCCACTCTGGCGCGCTGAACGATGGCCTCTTCGCCCGCCGGAGTCTTCCTGTAGATGTGCCGGCTCCGCACAGACGCCTTGTCGCTGCCTGCGGGCGGCGCGCTGGAAATCGCGGATTCCGCTGCTTTTTTTGACATTGCATTTCCTTTGGCATCGCATCGCGCAATTCCCGCCGCCGCGCGAACACGGCGCGGGATTGCGGAAGTTGACGGCAATTGACGCCCTCTTATAGAATCCGGCTTTTTCCCCGATAGCTCAGTCGGTAGAGCGCCGGACTGTTAATCCGTAGGTCCCTGGTTCGAGCCCAGGTCGGGGAGCCAAACGCGTCAACGCCACCTCCGGGGTGGCGTTTCTGTCGCGTTTTCCGGCATTCTAGCATGATCGGAAGACAGAAGACACTCCATTATCCGGCGGGTGTCAGGTGAGTAAGAACACCCTTGCGGCGGCGTCAGCCGCCGTATTCAAAACCTTGGCGCCACGACATGTCCAATGGGGTTCACAG
>JAITRP010000006.1 GCA_031288305.1 Zoogloeaceae bacterium | reverse complement strand
GCATAGAGGTTGGTTCCGCCGTGTTCCCCGATGGGGTCTCTATTGAGCCATCTTCCGGCTTCGGGGTCGTAGAAGCGGTAATGCGTCAGGTACAGGCCGCTCGCGTGCCGGTACATTCCCGCGTAGCCAAAGTCCGGCAGCAGTCCTTCCTGTTCCAGATTCTCCCCGTAAGGCCCATAGTCCAGACTCCCCCGCCGGTACCCCTGCGCGTCGATGACGTCCGTCACGCTCCCCAGGTGGTCGCGGACGTAATACAGCGGCGTGTCGCCCCGCATCTCTCCTTCCGCGTAATAATTCCTCAGCGCATTGTCCGCCCCATCCCGCAACTGGCAAATTTGCTCTCCACACCACAGATAGCGCCGCTCCACCGGTCTCGCCGCGGCATTCGCGTAGGTACGCTCCACCGTTAGCCTCGATTGCCCGTCGTACTCGAATTCGTGCCTTTGTCCCGTCTTCCTGTCCCCGACACCCACCAGCCGGTTCGCGCCATCCCACGTGTAGCGCCTCTCCCCGTCGTCCGTCAGATTGCCGGACTCGTCATACCGCCAGGACTTTCCCTTGGCTTGCGTGTATTGGTTGTTCGCGTTGACCACGCCCGTCCACCCCGCCGCCGGCGTCCTCACTTCCGTCAGATTGTCCGCCGCGTCCAGCGTATAGGCGCGCGTCTCGGTCAGACCCTCCAGCTTGCCTTTCTTCTCCAGCAACGCCGTCAGCGCCGTCTCCTCCCCCGCCGGCAAATGCAATACCCACGCCGCCGCGTCCACCGCCCACGGCCTGCGCTCCGACAGAACCAACCGCTCCGCCCTGTCGTATGCGTACCGCTCCGAATGTCCGCCCAGCTTCCCCTCCAGACGCAACACCCCGTGCGCCAGGAAGTTCCCGCTCCTCTCGCTCTGGTAAAGATGCACGCCCGTGAGTCGCACCGCAAAGTCGATGCGCGGTTCGATTCCGACAAACGAGGCGCCGAGCGTATCGAGCCTCTTACGGCAATGTTCTCCGGCGAACGAGTCGGTCTTGATGGCGTCAGGCGCTTTCATTGATTCTGGGCACATTCAGAACGATGTGATTTTACCAAAGAGGATCGGAATAAGGTTTTCGGTGTATCCATTCGATAAACGACTGCCGATTTGCAGGAACTCGGCCCGCACGAAGAGATTGAGATCATGCTCGATGATCTCAATCAGATGGGATGTGGCTTTCCCCGTAAACATCAAGTGCCAAGTCAATTCCAAGATCCCCCATTTTTTTCAGCATGTCATGACCCAGGGTGTCTCCCGTATTTCCTGTAGAAAACCAACCAATAAAAAACTCTGCGCGCCCGCCTTCGGATCGAATACGGTGGAACAGGTTTTTATGCGGAAGAAGCTCAATTATAATCCGGGCAAGCATTTCATTCAACTCCTCTTCCCCTTTACGATCCAGAGAAAATGTACAATAATTCTCGTCATAGATACCTTCAAGAAACATTCCATCAGGCGTCGTTCTGCGCTCCCCCATTTTATGTATATATTCCGGGTTCATCTCGAGTTTTGCCGCAATCTCGGTCGGGGCAACGGTCGGATCAGGGGATTTGCTAAACGTTCGCAAGGAAACTGAAAAACAAAACGGATGCATATTCTTTCTCCTCATGGTAACGAGTGATCGGCCTTGCTTGCCAACCTTGCGTCCGCGCGCGGGCCTTGATAAGGAGGAGCGCCCGGATAGTCCTCGAGCCTTGGCGGCCGAATATCCGCTTTTTCCGGCGGATCGGCATCGGCTATGGCCGGATGGGCAAGGACACAGGAAAGCGCGAAGAACAACAGGATTGAAATCAGGCGACGCATGGGTTCATTCTTCGGGCACAGCGGCGGTAAGGAGGCATTCATAATCGCGCAATATTCTAATGTGCCATTGGTATTGATATGGCAATGCCGGATCGAAAAATACTCGACCACCCCATTTATCATCATCCTGATAAATAACCACTTCTTCCCCAACGACCAACTCATACAAGCGAGCTTCTTGAGCAGACACAGATGGACAGTCTGGCCCCAAATAATTGAAATTACAATCGACTTCTATTTTTTCCATGCCTTACCGCCCCGCCTCCGTCTCCTGTCCTCTGTCTCCTGTTTCCTGAACCGCAATCTGTTCGCTCGTGCGCCCGAACCTCCGTTCACGGCGCTGGTAGGAGGCGATGGCTTCCTTCAGGGCGTCGGCGTCGAAGGCTGGCCAGAGGGTTTCGGTGAAATAGAATTCGGAATAGGCCAGTTGCCAGAGCAGGAAATTGCTGACGCGCTCCTCGCCGCCCGTGCGGATGAACAAATCCGGCTCCGGCGCGTAGGGCATGGAAAGGCGGGGTTCGAGATCGGCTTCCGTCCATTCGCCCGCCGCTTCCGGTTTTTCTTTCGCCAGACGGTTCATGGCGTGCACGATGTCCCAACGGCCGCCGTAGTTGGCGGCGACGGTCAGCACGAGGCGGCTGTTCCCGGCGGTCGCTTCTTCCGCCGCCTGGATGAGTCTTTGCAATTGCGCGCCGAACCGGCCAAGGTCGCCGATTACCTTGAGGCGCACGCCGTTGCGCTCCAGCTTTTTGACCTCGTTTTCCAGGGCGGAGACGAAAAGCTGCATCAGGCGGCTCACTTCCTCGGCGGGACGCCGCCAGTTTTCCGAACTGAAGGCAAAGAGCGTCAGATACTCGATGCCCTGTTCGATACAGGCGCGCACCGCCTCGCGCACCGTCTCCACGCCCTTCACGTGCCCGGCGACGCGCGGCAGGAAACGCTGCTTCGCCCAGCGCCCGTTGCCGTCCATGATGATGGCCACATGCCGGGGCACAGGCCGGACTTCCGGCAATTCGCGGGTGGCGCTCTTGAAGAAGGCCATGCGTTTATCGCGCTCAGGAATTTCCGTACGTATGACGAAGGCTGACGCCCGCCTTTTGCATGCAGGCGTTTTCGCTGCGGGTATAGACCTCGGCCCATTCCCGGTTCCCGCGATCCAGTTCCGCCTGCTCCGCCGGGCTTGGCTTGTAGTTCCTGTCCTCCACGACTTTTTCCAGCATGACGCGCCGTTTCTCCCAATCCTTCAACCATTCCTCAAGCCGCGCGTTCGACATGCCGCCGAACAAATCTTCCGTCACGCAGCCGCAATAGGATTCCAGTTTTTGAGTCTCCAGCTTCGCGCCCGGATTCATGAAGGGAACGCTCTGGACGCAGCTTTCCGTCCAGTAGCGAAGGAATTCGTCGCGCGGAAACAACCCCAGGCCGCCGCCGTCGCCCCCATCGTCCCCATCATTATTTCCCGCGCCGCCCTCCACAGCGCTCGCCGCCTGCTCCGGGGAAACGGCGGCGGACGTCGCGTCGCCCTTCTTCTCGCCGCAGCCGGCAAGAGACAAGAGCAGGAAGCCCAACAAAATCCAGCGTGATTTACCTTGCGACATCATCATGACTCCTTTCTGGAGGTTCAACAGCGTTCGATTGAAAAGAAAACGGGATTCGAGGCCGAGGATGAAAAGCCGCCGTCCTCCCTCCTTGCCATCACACCGCCATCAGTTCGCTTTCCTTTTGCGCGAGCAGTTTGTCGATTTCGGCGACATATTTGTCGGTGAGTTTCTGGATTTCGTCCTGGGCGCGGCGCTCGTCGTCCTCGGAGATTTCCTTTTTCCTCACGCCCTCCTTCAGGTGCGCGTTGGCGTCGCGGCGCAGGTTCCTGACCGCCACGCGGGCGTTTTCGCCCTCGCTCTTCACCACCTTGGCGAGATCGCGGCGGCGCTCTTCGGTGAGCGCGGGCATGGGGACGCGGATCGATTCGCCCTGGGCGGCAGGATTCAAACCCAGGTCGGATTCGCGGATGGCCTTTTCCACCTTGGCCGCCATCGGCTTTTCCCACACCTGCACACCGAGGGTGCGGGCGTCGATCAGGGTGACGTTGGCGACCTGGTTGATCGGCGCCAGCGAGCCGTAATATTCCACTTGCACATGATCGAGAATGCCGGTATGGGCGCGTCCCGTGCGGATCTTGGCCAGATCGAGCTTCAATGCCTCGATGGATTTCTGCATCTTGGCTTCCATGGTTTTCTTGAGTTCGGCTACAACGATCATGACAACCTCATTCAGATGAACAGCAGGCGAATTTCAGCAATATACCAGCGTGCCTTCATTTTCGCCGCACACCACGCGCTTTAACGCGCCTGGCTTGAAAATGGAAAAGACGTTGATTGGCAGTTTCTGGTCGCGGCAGAGCGCAAAGGCGGTCGAATCCATCACGGCCAGATTCTGGGTGATCGCCTCGTTGAAACTGATTTTCTCGAAGCGCGTGGCCTGTTTGTCCTTCTTGGGGTCGGCGGTATAGACGCCGTCCACCTTGGTCGCCTTGAGGACGATTTCCGCGCCGATTTCGGAACCGCGCAAGGCCGCCGCCGTGTCGGTGGTGAAAAAGGGATTGCCAGTGCCCGCGCCGAAAATGACCACCCTGCCCGCTTCCAGATAACGGATGGCCTTGCCCCGGATGTACGGCTCGACCACCTGCTCGATGTTCAGGGCCGACTGCACGCGCGCCTCGATGTCCGCCTGGCGCATGGCGTCGGACAGGGCCATGGCGTTCATCACCGTCGCCAGCATGCCGACATAATCGGCGGTGGCGCGATCCATGCCGGAGGCCGCGCCCGCCATGCCGCGAAAGATGTTGCCGCCGCCAATGACCACGCCTATCTCCACGCCCAGCGTCAGCACCGAGCCGATTTCCGCGACGATATTTCCCAGCGTCGGGGGGTGGATGCCATAGGCCGCGTCGCCCATCAGGGCTTCGCCGGAAAGTTTCAGCAGAATGCGCTTGTATCTGGGCCTGGATGCGGTCATTTTGCGGCGTCTTTTCTATTCCTTTTTGGCGGCGGCGGCCTGCGCCGCCACTTCCGCCGCGAAGTCGCTGACTTTCTTCTCCAGCCCCTCGCCGACCACATACAGGACGAATGCCGCCACCGAAGCGCCCTTTTTCTTCAAGAGTTCGCCGACGGTCTCCCTGCCGTCCTCGGCCTTGATGAACACCTGACCCAGAAGCGTGACTTCCTTCAGGAACTTCTGCGCCGCGCCTTCGATGATCTTCTCCAGCATGTTTTCGGGCTTCCCGGATTCCTTCGCCTTTTCGAGGGCGATGCGCCGCTCGGTTTCGATCTGCGCGGCATCGACGCCGGAAGCATCGAGCGCCTTCGGCTTGGAGGCGGCGATGTGCATGGCAATGTCCTTGCCCAGTCGCGCGTCGCCCCCAACCAGATCCAACAGCACGCCGATCTTCGCGCCGCCGTGGATATAGGAATAGAGTTTTCCCTGGGCTTCGAGACGCCGGAAACGGCGCAGGCTCATGTTTTCGCCAATCTTGCCCACCAGCGCGGCGCGGATGGATTCCACCGTGCCCTCGCCCAGCGGCAGGGCGGAAAGCGCGGGCAGATCGGCGGGCGCTTTTGTCGCCGCGAGTTCGACGCTCTTCTTGACCAGCGCCAGGAAATCCTCGTTCTTGGCGACGAAATCGGTTTCGCAATTGACTTCCAGGATCGCGCCCAGTTTGCCGTCATCGGCAATGTAGATGCCCGTCACGCCTTCGGTGGTTACGCGCGCGGCGGCCTTGCTCGCCTTGTTGCCGAGCTTCACGCGCAGGATTTCCTCGGCTTTCGCCATGTCGCCCGCCGCCCCGGCGAGCGCCTTCTTGCATTCCATCATGGGCGCGTCGGTCTTCTCGCGCAGTTCCTTTACCATGCTTGCGGTAATTTCCGCCATTTTTTCTCGCTCCTTAAGCGTACGTCAAAAAGTAAAATCCCACTTTTTGCCGGTTTGTCTTGGGTTTGGGGTTTGAAGCCAGAAAAAGCCTGGCTTCAAACCGTGTAAACCCAACGAAAACCAGCGCGGCTTTGGGATTGCGTTGCCTTTCCTCCAAAGAAGGGCGGGTTTTGCCTGTTTGCCGCTTCCTTGCCGCTTATTCGTCGGCAGCCGGTTCTTCTTCGTCGACTTCTTCGACAAATTCTTCGTCGCCGTCCGCGCTGACGATTTCCTGCGCCGAATGGCTGCGGCCTTCCAGAATGGCGTCCGCAACGCCGCGCGCGTACAGGCGAATGGCGCGGGAAGAATCGTCATTGCCGGGAATGACGTAATCCACGCCCAGGGGCGAATGATTGGTATCCACCACGCCGACCACGGGGATGCCCAGTTTGGCGGCTTCCGTCACGGCAATCTTGTGATACCCCACGTCCACCACGAAAATGGCGTCGGGCAGGTTGTTCATCTCCTTGATGCCGCCGATGGATTTTCGCAGTTTTTCCAGTTCGCGGGAAAAATCCAGCGCCTCCTTCTTCGACAGACGCGCCAGATTGCCCGCTTCCGCAGCGGCTTCCATGTCGCGCAGACGCTTCAGGGACTGCTTCACCGTCTTGAAATTGGTGAGCATGCCGCCCAGCCAACGCTGATCGATATAGGGCGCGCCCGCGCGACGGGCTTCCTCGGCGATGATTTCACGCGCCTGGCGCTTGGTGGAAACAAACAGGATGACGCCCCGGTTGGCCGCCAGCTTCCTTACGAAGTTCATGGCTTCGTTGTACTTCTCCAGGGTTTTTTCCAGATTGACGATATGAATCTTGTTGCGTGCCCCGAAAATGTACGCCGCCATCCTCGGATTCCAGAAACGGGTCTGGTGTCCAAAGTGGACGCCAGCCTCCAGCATTTGACGCATGCTCACAGACATTTGCAAAGCTCCATAAGGGTTGAACCGCCACCTGCCGCCAACGCCACGACCCATGTCATGACACCCTTACCCGGCAGGTGTGAGAATTGCCGGACACAATATACATTGCGCCCGGATTTCCGTCGGAACGACGAGAACCTGCGGATTATACACTAGTGTGGCGTTTCACGCAAAAGCAAGAAATTAGCGGCAGCCCTTCAGGGCTGCCGGTCTAACGTCATTGGGAAGGGGTTTGCATCCCCTCACCAATGGCTACGGTTGAGACCCCGGCCTTCAGGCCGGGGTCTCAACCTTCGCACCGCCCTGAAGGGCGGGGTTTCAAACCGGAGTTAGTTTTACGATGAATGCCATTGGTCTTGCAACGCAATTGCATGAAGCTACTGCATGACGCTGGTGCGATCCAAAGTGGAGGGAAAATCGCCCAGAACGAAGCGCAGCCGCGCTCCCTTCCCTGCTGGAGCCGGAGGCGAAAGGACAGCTGCGGGCTGGCCTGGCGAAGCCAGATGCAGCAAAGCCTTTGCAGGCTGCAAAGCTGTACACAAGGGGAGGACTGGGGAGGGGTTTGCAGCCGCGGAACAGGAACCAGGGTTCGATGCAAGCTGAACCGCCGCAAACCCTTTATAGGGCGCAACCCTCCTCAATCCCCCCAGAACCCCCTTCATTCCCCCCTTCACAGGAGGGAAGGCAAGTTCCTTCCTGTGAAGGGGGGCAGGGGGGAGTTGGGGGAAGACAACCGCGCTTTCCCTGAGCGCCAAGCCATGCTCAACCTTGAGAAACCAGCAACGGCATACCTATTGGTGATAGATGCCCACCTTGACTTCCTCCACTTTGGATCGCACCCTGTGTCCACTTCCCCCTTGACAAGGAGGGGTTCGGGGAGGAGCAAAATAGCAAACGCTCACGTACTATGATAACGACATTCATGCGATTGCCCTGACGGACGTATGCAATACGCCCCTCGAACCAGCAAAAACAACCCCATCAAACGCGCGCCCATGAACAAGACCGCGCCATACGGACCACAGACCACAAAACAAAGCGCAGCGAACGCGCTGTCCCCCGATCACCCGATGCCGCGCAAATCGTGGAGGATGTCCTCCGGGGCTTCCAGGCCGATGGAGAGGCGCAGGAGGGATTCGGAAATGCCGGCGGCGGCGCGGGCTTCCGGGGTCAGGCGTCCGTGGGTGGTGCTGGCGGGATGGGTGATCGTGGTTTTCACGTCTCCCAGGTTGGCGGTAATCGAAATCAGCCGGCAGGCGTCGATTACCTGCCAGGCTTCCTTCCTGCCGCCCTTCACCTCGAAACTGACGATGCCGCCGCCCGTCGTCTGCTGCTTTCGCGCCAGCGCGTGTTGCGGATGCGAGGCAAGGCCGGGGTAATACACCCGCGCCACTTTTTCATGCGCTTCCAGCCATTTCGCCAGCGTCAAGGCGCTGGCGGATTGCGCCTCGACGCGCAGTTTCAGGGTTTCCAGCCCCTTCAACAACACCCAGGCGTTGAAGGCGGAAAGCGTCGGCCCCGCCGTGCGCAGGAATTTGAACACCTCATCGGTAAGGCTTTTCGCGCCGCAGACCGCGCCGCCCAATACCCTGCCCTGCCCGTCCAGGTATTTGGTGGCGGAATAGACGCTGGCATGGGCGCCCAGTTGCAGCGGCTTTTGCAGGATGGGAGAACAAAAGCTGTTGTCTGCCGCAAGCAGGATGCCGCGTTCGCGCGCCAGTTTCGAGAGCGACTTGATGTCGACAATGCAGGTGAGCGGATTGGTCGGCGTTTCCAGGAAAAACAGGCGCGTTTCCGGGCGGATGGCGGCGCGCCACGCGGAAAGATCCGTTGCTTCCACCGTGGTCGTCGCAATGCCGCAGCGCGACAGGATGTTGTTGAACAGTTGCGAGGTCGCGCCAAACAGACCGTTGGAAGCGACCACATGATCGCCCGCCTTCAGGCTCGCCAGGCACAAGGCCAGGATCGCGGACATGCCGCTCGCCGTGGCGACGCAGTCTTCCGCCCCTTCCAGCGCCGCCAGGCGCGCCTCGAACATGCGCGTGGTCGGGTTGGAAAAGCGGGCGTAGACGTTGCCTTCCTCGGTGTCGGCAAAACGCGCCGCCGCCTGCGCCGCGTTCTCGAACACGAAACTGGAGGTGAGAAACATCGCCTCGGCATGTTCGCCAAAGGGGCTGCGCGCCTGCCCGGCGCGCACCGCCAGCGTTTCGGCTTGCAGGCCGTCCGGCAGGGGAGGAACGATGGGCGCGTGCAGCATCAATCCTGTCCTTCTTCATCCGCGGCAAGACCCAGCACCATCTGGCGGGAATTTTCGATGTCCTCTTCCGTGCTGGGGAGCTTGCCGTTGCGCCGGGCTTCCACCGCGTTCAGGTATTCCGGCGTCACGTCGCCGGTGACGTATTGTCCGTTGAAACAGGAACTGTCGAACTCGGTCAGGCGTGGATTCAAGACGCGAATCGAGGCTTCCAGGGCTTCCAGATCCTGATAGACCAGTGTGTCCGCGCCGATTTCCAGGGCAATCTCGGCGTCGCTCTTGCCGGTGGCGATGAGTTCGCCGCGCGTCGGCATGTCGATGCCGTACACATTGGGAAAACGCACCGGCGGCGCGGCGGAGGCAAAATACACCTTGACGGCGCCCGCCGCGCGCGCCATCTCGACAATCTCGCGGCTGGTCGTGCCGCGCACGATGGAATCATCCACCAGCAGCACCTTTTTCCCCTGGAATTCCTGTCCTATGGTGTTCAGCTTCTGGCGCACGGATTTCTTGCGGATCGACTGTCCCGGCATGATGAAGGTGCGTCCCACGTAGCGGTTCTTGACGAATCCCTCGCGGTAGGAAAGGTTCAGCTTCTGCGCCAGTTGCATGGCGGCGGGACGGCTGGAATCGGGGATGGGGATCACCACGTCGATGTCCGTGAGCGGAATATGCCGCCTGACCTTCTCGGCCAGGAATTCGCCCATCGACAGCCGGGTCTCATAGACGGAAACGCCATCCATCATGGAATCGGGACGGGCAAGATAGACATATTCGAAAATGCAGGGCGCAAGGCGGGTTTCTTGCGCGCACTGGCGGGCGCTGAACCGGCGATTCAGATCGATGAACACCGCCTCGCCCGGCGCGACGTCACGCAGGAAATCGAAGCCCAGCGCGTCCAGGGTCACGGATTCGGAGGCCGCCAGATATTCCACGCCGCCGGGAATGGCGTGTGTCCCCACCACCAGGGGACGGATGCCATATGGATCGCGAAAGGCCAGCAAGCCATAGCCGGCGATCATGGCGATCACCGCGTACGCGCCCCGGCAACGGCGATGCACGCCGGACACCGCCGCGAAGATGGCTTCCAAATCCAGGCGATGCCCCTGGTTCTGCTGTTCGACCGCCGCCTGCAATTCATGCGCCAGCACGTTCAACAGCACTTCCGAATCGGAATTGGTATTCACATGCCGCAAATCCTGCTCGAACATGACGCGCTTCAAGGCGTCGGCATTGGTCAGGTTGCCGTTGTGCGCCAGCGTGATGCCGAACGGGGAATTCACGTAGAAGGGCTGCGCCTCGGCAAAGTCCCAGGCGGAACCGGCCGTCGGATAGCGGCAATGCCCAATGCCCCAACTGCCCGGCAAGGCGCGCATGTTGCGGGTGCGAAAGACGTCGCGCACCAGACCCGGCCCCTTGTGCAGATAAAAAGTATTGTTTTCCGCCGTGACAATGCCCGCCGCATCCTGCCCCCGGTGCTGCAGCACCATCAGGCCGTCATAGAGCAGTTGATTGACCGGAGAAGTGCCGACTATGCCCAAGACACCGCACATGATGAGTCCCTGAAAAGGTCAAGAAAAGGAAGGTTGATCAATTCTCGTCCGGAATCCGCGCGGGATCGCCGGGAGGATTGCCGGACGCGGGTTCGGACGCAAGCCTGGAAGCAAGCTCGGAGGCAAGCCTGGAGGCAAGTTCGGACGCGGCATCCGGCGCGGTCACGGGCGTGTGCTCCGGCGCGGATTCGGGCGCGGGCGTTGCCGCGGGCGGCGCGCGCCTTGGCGGTTCGTGATCGAAGCGCATGCGCTGAGCAATGGCTTCCGGCAGCCAGGGACGCAGCGCCAGCGCGGCAATTTCCAGCGGCGGCGCAAGCTTGGCCGCGGCCCACCACTCTTGCCGCGGCAGGGCCGTCATGCCGCCGGCGATCACCAGCGCCAGCGCCATCAGCGCCGCGCGCGCCAAACCGAAAAAGATTCCCAGGAAGCGGTCGGAAAGCCCAAGACCCAGCGCGCGAATCAGGCGGCTGGCCGCCATGCGCGCCAAGGCCATCAAAACCAGTGTTGCCAGGAAGACCAGCGCGCAGCCCGCCAGGGTACGCAATCCGGCATCGCCGATGGTCTCGGCAAACAAGCCCTGCCCGACTTCCGCGCCAAGGAACCTGGCGGCGAAGAACGCCAGCGCCCAGGCGGCCAGGGCGATGATCTCGCCCACCACGCCGCGCCAGAAACCCAACAGCACGGAGCAGGCGGCGATGCCCAGGACTGCGTAATCGAAAACCGTCATCGTCGCTCATGACTGTGGCGCAATCCGGCCATCCACGCCGATGCGCCGCATCTTGATCAGCGCCGCTTCCGCCGTCGCGCGGTTCTTGAACGGCCCGGCGCGCACCCGCGTCTTTGCGCCCTGCGGCGAGTCCAGCGCCTCGGTATAGACCGGGAGTTTCAGTTCCCGGAGTTTCTTTTTCAGGTTCTCCACATTGGCGGCGTCGGCAAAAGCGCCGATCTGGATCACATGCGGCGCGTCCGCATTGGCGGCGCTGGCGACCGTCGTCGTCTCGCCCGGCAGTTGTCCCGACAGGATGGCCGCCGCGCGCCGCGCGTCCGCATCCGCCGCCGGATTGTTGGCGGGCGTGGCGGCAGCCGCCGGGCGGGCGGGCGCGGCGGGTTCGCCCTGCCGCGGCGGACGCGGGGTCGCGGGCGGCGGAAGAACCGCTTCCGGCGCGACAGGTTCGGGCGGCGCGGGAGAGATGGCGGGCGCCGCGTCTGGCGCGGGCGCGGAAAGCGGCAGCGGCTCCACCGCGTTCGGGTTGGGGATGTGGATTTCCACATCCTGTTCCGGCGGCCGCGGCTCGCTGTTCATGACCAGCGGCAGCGCCAGCGCGACAAAGGCGACAAAGGCTATCGCGCCTACCAGGCGGCGGCGCGCCTTTTTCTTCTGCTGCGACTGAATATCGTCAGCATCGTTCATGTGAGGCATCTTCTTCATTCGTTTTGTCCATTCGACAACCGGCTTTTGACCGAGGCCAGGAATTCCAGCGCCGCGGCAACCGTAAGAAACGATCCAAGGATGGCGATTCTATCATTTTCGCCCGCCGGTTTCCGCGCTCGATCTTGCGCCGCCGCCAACGCCGCTCGCACAGAAATGTGACAGGAAAAGGACGCGCCGGGATCAACCTTGCGCAACGCCCCGGCCAGCGCCTCCGCCGTCAGGCCGCGCGGGCCGGGAAGACTGGCGAGAAACCAGTGCGTCACCTTGCCGCGCAGCGCGGCGACACTGCCCGCCACATCCTTGTCCGCCAGCATGCCCAATACGGCATAGGTGCGCGCATAAAAGCCCATGTCCGCCAGATTCGCCGCCAGGGCGCGCATCGCCTGCGGATTGTGCGCCACGTCCAATACAATGACGGGCTTGCCGGGCAATATCTGAAAGCGTCCGGGCAATGTCGTCCGCATCAGGCCTTCACGTATCGCCTGCATGGGTATGGAAAGGCGATCAGGGATGCTTTCCAGCGCGGCGAGCGCCAGGCTGGCGTTCTGCAACTGCGTTTGCCCGCGCAATCCCGGATACGCGAGGTTGTGGCGGCGCAGGCGGCCATCTTCCCGCCGCCGCCAATATTGCCAGGAAAGGCGCGATTCCGGCCAGGACGAAAAACCGAAATCCCGTCCCATGACGAGCAAGGGCGCGTTCAATTGCGCGGCGCGGCGCACGAGGCTTTGCGGCGGCTGCGCGTCGCCGCACAAGGCCGGACGTCCGGCGCGAAGGATTCCCGCCTTCTCGGAACCGACGCTTTCCCGATCCGCGCCCAGCCAGTCCTGATGATCGAGATCCACTGTGGTGACGATGGCGACATCCGCGTCATACAGATTGACCGCGTCCAGCCGCCCGCCCAGTCCCACTTCCAGCGTCAGCGCCTCGCATCCCGCCGCCGCGAATACTTGCCAGGCCGCCAACGTGCCGAATTCGAAATAGGTGAGCGGCACTTCCCCCGCCGCCTGCCGCGCCGCTTCCACCTCGGCAAAGGCGGCGCACAGGGCGGCGTCCTCCACGGGAACGCCGCCCACGCGCACCCGCTCGTTGTAGCAAAGCAGATGCGGCGAGCTGTAGCAGCCCGCCTTGCGGCCAGCGCGGACAAGGATGCTTTCCAGGTACGCCGCCGTGGAACCCTTGCCATTGGTGCCCGTCACCGTGAAAACCGGACAAAACGCCCGCTGCCCCAGAACGGCGCTCACCCGCCGCGCCCGCTCCAGCCCCAATTCAATCCCGGCCTGCCCCCTGGGATGCAGACTTTCCAGATAGTCGAGCCAGGAAGCAAGGCTGCGCAAGCGGCTTGCGCCCATGCCGGAACGGGTATGATGAAAAACAGATGATGTCATGTCAATAATTTGCCTTCAATCAAAGCTCGTCCAAACTCCCCCCCTGACAAGGGGAGGGCTGGGGAGGGGTTTATGGTAGTGGAACAGACGCCAAGCTCTGATGCGGGCAGAACTGCCGCAACCTCCCCCCCCTTCTCAGGGAGGAAGCGCCTCGTCATTCTCCGAAGCGTAGCAACGCGGCAATCCATACCCCATCCGGCGCAAAGCGCTGCTTGCTTTTCTGAAACTCATCTATCCGGCCTCCCGCCGCCGTGAGGTGGCGGGGGTAAAGTGAGGTTTGCAAGTTTTCTTTACTGGAGGCCAGGATGAAATATAGCGGAATTGACCTGCATTCGAACAACTGTTTGGTGACGGTCACGGATGGACAGGAGCAAGTCGTGGTGGAAAAACGTGTCGCCAAGCAAGAAATTAGCGGCAGCCCTTCAGGTCTGCCGCTAATTTCTTGCTCGGCAGCCGCGGTTTCTGTGAACCCCATTGGACATGTCGTGGCGCCAAGGTTTTTCTGGGGCGGTTTTCCGCCAGGGCGAAGATGGCGGCATCGTCATTCGCTTGATCCTGATGGGTGTCTGGCGCGATTCGTCGCAAGCCAGGACGAGAAAAAACGGA
>JAITRP010000156.1 GCA_031288305.1 Zoogloeaceae bacterium | reverse complement strand
GATCAACCCATGGGCGCGTATATCAGCGGTCTTTCCGCTCTCTGGCGTCGCCACATGCGCTTCAATTCCCGCCGCCTTCGCCGCCAGCGCAATGGGCAGACGATGGGAAAGAAAATAAGGGGCGCTGTTGAGCACGAAAAGAAGTTTGGATATTTCAGGGCGCGGAAGAAACATGATCGTCTTTGAAGAAATTATATCGCAACTCCGCCAGGACGAATTCTGGTCCCGGCAGATTTGGACCGTGGAATTTTCCATGACGGGAATACAGTCCGTAGATGATCAGCAGTTCTCTTTCATAAGCACTCCTGGGAACGACCGGATCGGGAATATCATTTTCCCATGCTTTGAAATTCCTGTACGTGAGCGGTTTTCCATCCCGCGTCAGCAATAAGAATGGATGATTGGAATCCACGCCCAGCCAGCCTTTTTGCGTTCTGACTTCCGTCGTGGCATGAGAAGGAATTCCCGGAATGAAAATACTGAACACGCCATGGTTTCCAGCATCGTAAATCGCGACATGCCGGGTCGAGAAACCATAATGGCGCAAGGCTTTTTCCGTGAATCTCGCGCGATCATAGCAACAGCCAAAACCGCGAGACATGAAATCATGCGGCTCGACGTTCACAGGAGGAGTTGCGCATCTAAAATCCGTTACGAGGTCTCGAATTGCCATCTGAATGGATTTTATCCAGGAAATTTCCGCATCGAACCCGCGCGCAGAAACGCACTCCTTTTCCACTCCCAGCTTCCCTATGGCTTCCCTGTCTTTTTCCGTAATCTCATTATCTACATATCCCGCAAAAAATAGATAAAGTAAAAACGAGACGAAAAAACAGAACAAAAATTTTTTACGAAAGAACTTCAGTTTCATTTATTTTTGTCTTCTAGGCGACAGCAAGAAATTAGCGGCAGTCCTTCAGGTCTGCCGGTTCAAGAGCCGGTTCATGAACAGGTTCTAGGTCCGCGCGGCGTTTGTTTTTTTGTTGGGGGAAGGCGCAGGGGAAAACGCCCGCCGTTCCCCTCCCCCCTTTTTTTGCGGGGGAGGGGTCAGGGGAGAGGGCAGCGGCAACAGTTCAACGGCTTTACTTTTCCGAACCGCCGCGCCCCTCTCTCCCGGCCTTCGGCCACCCTTGCAGGGTGCAAGCCCTCCCCCGCAAGGGAGGGGGGGGAACATTCGCGGGGCGCGAGCGCGGCAGCCGATCCGCCTTCTGTCGTCCCCTGTTTTTTGAATGACCTGGAAATGGAATAACCCCCTCACATTGTGCCGAGCGCGGAATGCTCCTTGAGAAGCCTGCCAAGATAAGCCGCGCCGGCCTGGGTGAGATGGCCGCCATCATGAGAAATCAACTTGCCTTCGGGGGTGAAGACCGGACAGGTCCCGGAAGCCTCGCCGCAGACAATGGCGTGCAGATCGATGAACTCGATGCCCGCCGCGTCCAGGTTTTGTTTCATCCGCGCGTTGATGCGCAAGTGCGCGGGCGAGGACGCGTTGCGCAACGCGATTTTCTCCTCGCGCGAGAGTTCCAGATAGCGTCTGCGTCGCACCTCGCCAAAATTCTTGCGCCCCAGGACGATGACGCGGGTTTGCGGCGGGATTTCGAGATTGCGCAAGGTCGCGGGCAGGCGTTCGGCAGACCATTCTGTCCAGGACGCCGCAAGAACGACCATGTCCGCCTGGTCGACAAAGTCCCGCAATCCTTCATGAAAACGTGGAATTGTTTCCGCGCACAGCTTTTTGTATTTTCCCTCGACGAAAGCCAGCGCGTCTTCGCCGCCGCGATAGATCTGGCAGATCGGAGGCATGAAACGCGCCCGAATTTGCGCGCCGGGCAGCAACTTGTTTTCATGAAGCATATTGACCAGATCCTGCGCGTAACTGTCGCCCAGAATCAATACGCGCGGCCTGTCCGCCGCGCCGAAAGCCTCCTGGTTTTTCTGGATTTCATTGAAACGCCCGCCAACATACCGCGTTCTCGCTCCATGAGACATCAAGAGATCAGACTCTTCCGGGGAAAACCTGCCCGGCCAGCCTTGCGACCATACGCCTCCCAGCGCAATAGCGCCCAACAATACCCCCCACCCAATCGATAGATGAAATATATGATCACGACGCAAAAATTGTTTTCTCCGGAACGGCTGTTCCACAAACCGCCAGCTCAGATATGCAAGCGCAAGGGGAAGCAAGCAAAGCAAAATCTTGACGATCCGTTCAGGCCAGTAGGATAGTCCCAGGAAGAAATCCGACAAGCGGGCAAAGACGAATACCGGTTGGTGCCACAGATAGGCGCTGTAACTCACCAGACCGACGCCCACTACCGGTTTCAGCGAGAGCAAGCGCCCGCACAATGTTTGCGGCGTTGCGAACAAAATCACGCCCAACGCGCCCAAAGCCGGCAGGAGCGTGTAGCGTCCGGGGAAAGGCGTGCCTGTGCCGAAGCGCGCGCAGGCAAACAGAATCATCAACAAGCCCAGGGCGGAGCCGGTTTCCGCCAGCCAGCGGCGCGGCGCGCTCGCGCGCCAGCGGGTGAGGTAAATAGCGGCCAAGGCGCCCAGGAAAAGTTCCCAGACGCGGGCCTGGGTAACAAAGAAAACGCCTGCCGATCCATGCCATGACTTGCGATCAGCGTATTTCAGGCTCCAAAACGCGACGAGCAGAACGACCGCCGTGAGTATCCATTTTCTTTGTTTGCCGCGCCAGCAAAGGAAAACGAGAAGGGGGAAAAAGAGATAGAACTGCTCTTCCACGCCCAGGCTCCAGGTGTGCAGGAGCGGCATTTCATTCGCGTCCGCCGCGAAATACCCCGTTTCGCCGCGAAACCAGAAATTGGAAATGAATACGAGCGCCCACAGGATGCTGCGAGAAAATTTCTCCAGTTGATCGGGCAGCAACAAGAACCAGGCAAAGGGGAGGCAACAGAGGAGGACGCAGAACAACGCGGGCAGAATGCGACGCGCCCGCCGCTCGTAGAACCCGGCGAGCGTGAACACGCCCGCCTCCAGTTCGCCAAGCAGGATGCGCGTAATCAGGTAGCCGCTGATGACGAAAAACACATCCACCCCAACGAATCCGCCGGGGACCCAGGTTGTTCCGCTATGGCAGATAATTACCGCGAGAACGGCAATGGCCCGAAGCCCGTCTATTTCGGGACGGTATTGCCCAGGCGCGTCGCCGCGCAAGACGCCGGCATTCGGATTTTTTTGACTCATTGTGAATTGACTCATTGTGAAATATCCCGCGCCGCGCCTTTTTCCCGAGCTTCCAGCCAAGACTGGAACATCAGCGCATCCCACAGGTAATACGACCAGTTGCGCGCTCCCGCCTGGTGTTCCCGCCATTTTTGCGCGATGGGCGCGGGATGAAAGAATCCTTCCCGCGTCAGGCGTTCCGGGTTGAGCAGCGCTTCCCCCCAATCCCTCAACGGCCCGCGCAGCCAGGCATCCAGAGGAATGCCAAAGCCCATTTTGGGACGCTCCATCAATTCTCTCGGCACATGGCGGTAAAGAACCTGGCGCAACAGCCATTTCCCTTGTCCCGCGCGGATTTTCATGCGCAAGGGCAAGCGCCAGGCGAATTCGACCAGGGCATGATCCAGGAGGGGAATGCGGGTTTCCAGGCTGACGGCCATGGCGGCCCGATCCACCTTGACCAGGACGTCGCCGGGGAGATAGGCGAGCGTGTCCAGGTACATCATCCGCGCCCTGAAATCGGGAAGCGTTGCCTGCGCCGGATCCGTCAGGACGCTTTGCGGCTCTTCCCCGCCCTTGACCAGTCGCGCGGGCGCTTTCCAGTGCGAGACCAATCGCAGATAAAGCTCTTCCGGCGTTTTCAGCGCCAGGATTTCCGCCGCTTTATGGAGATTGTCCCCGGGATGCGCGAAACGCAAACGCCTGGGCAGGAAACGCTCGATCGCGTGAAATAGAATATCCCAATTCCGCGGGGGAAAGCGGGTCAAGACGCCCGCCAGGGCCGCGCGCAGATTTCGCGGCATCCACGCCAGGCGCCGCCAGACGGCGGCGCCCAAGAAATGACGATTGTAGCCGCCGAACAATTCATCGCCGCCATCGCCGGAAAGGCTAACGGTAACTTCCGAACGCGCCAGACGGGAAAGCAGGAAGGTGGGAATCTGGGAACTGTCGGAAAACGGTTCATCGTAGATATGCGGCAAGGCGGGAATGACATTCAAGGCGTCTTGCGGCGAAACATAGAGTTCCGTGTGCTCCGTGCCCAGACGCCTTGCCACCGCCTTGGCATGCTCCGCCTCGTTGTAGGCGGCTTCGTGAAATCCGATGGTGAATGTCTTGACGGGCCGGACGCTGTTTGCCTGCATCAGCGCAACGACCGTGGAAGAATCGATGCCGCCGGAAAGAAAGGCGCCCAGGGGCACGTCGGCCACTTGCTGATTGCGGATGGCGCGTCCCAGCAGATGTTCCAGGGCGTCAACGGCTTCCTCGTCGCTTCCCGTGAAAGGATCCTGATTCCCTGAATCCACTGCCGTCTTCAACGACCAATAGGCTTTCGGCCGCGCCTCCCTTTCATTTTCGCGCAGCCGCAAATAATGCCCCGGCATGAGTTTGCCGATGCCCCGGTAGATGGAATAGGGCGCGGGAATGTAATTGTGCCGCAGGAAAAGCGTCAACGCCTCGCGGTCGATCTCCGCCATGAAGGCTGGATGCGCGCGCAACGCCTTCAATTCCGAAGCGAACAGGAATATGTTGTTTTGCCATCCGCAATACAGCGGTTTTTCGCCCAGGCGGTCACGCGCCAGGGTCAGGACGCGTTCTTTTCTATCCCACAGGGCAAGGGCGAACATGCCGGTGAATTTCTTCAGCGCCGCTTCGACGCCCCAGGCGGAAAACGCGGCCAGCATGACTTCCGTATCCGAATGCCCGCGCCAGGAAGGCGCTTTTCCGCTCTTTTCCAGCTCTTCCCGCAGCGCCGCGAAATTGTAGATTTCACCGTTGAAACAGAGCACATGGCGGCCACAGGCGGAATGCATGGGCTGACGCCCTTGCGGCGAGAGGTCCAGGATGGAAAGGCGGCGGTGCGCGAGCGCGATTCCCGCGTTTTCATCCGCCCAGGCGCCTTCGTCATCCGGCCCGCGATGGGCAAGGGTCAAGGCCATTTTCCTTGCCTGGGACTCCAGGGCAAGGACGGATTGCCCCGCCGGTCGCCAGAATCCCGTCAATCCGCACATAGGGCTTTTACCTTGCCATTTGCAATGGCGATCCGGTCAGAGTAGTCAATCATGCTGAATGAACCCTATGAAATTCAAAATGCCTGAAGAAAGGGCAAACGCTTTTGTCCCCCTCCCCCCTTGCGGGGGAGGGGACGCTTCCATCCCCCTCCCCTTTTGCGGGGGAGGGGTCAAAGGAGAGGGGAAATCCGCGCGGTTCAGCGGCTTTGCCTCTCTGAACCACCGCGCGCCCTCTCCCGGCGTTGCGCGCCACCCTCCCCCGCAAGGGGGGAGGAGGGAAAGGGAGCTTTCGGCGGGCAGTCACGCCAAAATTGCGTCGATTCAACGTGACCGGCCAAGAGCCTGTTCACCGTAAAACCAACTCTGGTTTGAAACCCCGCCCGGAAGAATCGGCGCGAAGGTTGATCCCCCAGCCTTCAAGGCCGGGGGATCAACCCGTAGCCATTGGGGAGGGGAGAGAAACCCCTTCCCAATGACGTTGGACCGGCAGACCTGAAGGTCTGCCGCTAATTTCTTGCGGAACAGGCTCAAGAGCGTATCCGCGCTTGAACAAAAACCATGCTGATTGCAATCCCTGGCGTTTGCTTCAAAGGCGCTCATAAAAATCCTCATACTGCCGTACGACATTTCCGATTTCAAAACGTTCCGCCACCCGGTTTCGCGCGCGCGCCCCCAGGCTGGCGCGCTCGGATGGCGAAAGGGAAACCAGAAACGCCAGGGCGTTGGCCAGCCCCGGCATGTCGCCGATCTCGACCACCTTGCCGGTATCGCCCACGATGAAGGCGCAATCTCCCGCGTTGGTGGTCGCGCAGGGGACCCCGGACGCCATGGCCTCGCCCAATACGTTGGGAAAGGCTTCTCCAAAGGAAACCGAGGCAAGCGCATCCAGGGCCGCCATGATTTCGGGAATATCCGCGCGCAAGCCCAGTAAATGGGTATGCGCGCCTAACTGGTGTTGCGCCATGGCTTCTCGCAACACGTCATTTTGGCAGTCTATGCCGGAACCCGCGAGAAGGAAATGACTTTCCGGAAAGCGTTTTCGCAAAAGCCCGGCGGCCTCGAAAAATCCCGCATGATTCTTCTGCGGGTCGAAGCGTCCGATCATGCCGATCAGTGGCGCGCTTTCCGCAATGTTCAATTCCGCCCGAAGGCGATGCCGCGCTTTTTCGTCGGGTTTGAAACGCTCGAGATCAAAGCCGTTGGGAATGACCGACATTTTTTCGCTTTTGTAGCCCAGCGCGGCGTGGATGCGCAAGGCGGCCGCGGAACAGGAAATGATGCGCCGCGGGATGAAGGGCGATAAAGCGGCGCAGGAACGCGCGACCAGACGCGTGGAAAAACGGGTTCGTTCCCGGGAAAGGTCGCTGTTGCGGATGCACCAGGCCACCTTCCTTATCCCCGCCAGGCGCGCCGCCAGTCCTCCCAGCAAATCCGCGTGATACGCCCAGGTATGGACGATGTCCGGCTTCATGTTTCGTATTCGCGCAACCAGCCGCCCGAACGCCAGGGACGAAAAAGCGCCGCGCGCGAATCCCGCGCTTTCCACGGGAATGCCAAGCGCCTCGACGGCAGGCGCCAGTTCCCCCAGGGGCGTCAGCGAAATCACGGCGGGCGAAAATCGCGCGCGGCAAAGACGTTCCAGGAGCTTCACGAGCATCATTTCCGCGCCCCCCGTGGAAAGTCCGGTAATGATGAACAAGAGGCGTTTCACTTCAAGACTTTTCTTCAAGGAAAAGCGGTTTCTTGCGCGGAGGATTCTGGAAGCGCCAGAACCGCGCTCGCTTGGCCGAGGCTTCAACCATCAGCCATTGGGAAGGGAAAACTCCCGTGCAAAGCGTCACGCCGGCATTCCTGAGAAGGGTTGCCGCTGATTTCCCGCTCGCGCAAGAACATGGCGATCGCCAAAAAGCGCGACGGCTATTGCCAACAGTTGCGGCCCCATCCCCAAAAGCCAATGCTGGAAAAAGCAGAATATGAAAAGCGCGCAGCCGGCAAGGAAGGAAAAACAGCGAATTTCATTTTCTTCCCTTTTATCAAAAAACCTGGAAAATATCGCCGCAAGCAGCGAGAAAACCAGCAACAACCCGAATAGCCCATGATTTGCCCATAATTCAAGATACACGTTGTGAGGACTCTTCGCCGCGCCAATTCCGTTTCCCAACAGCGGGGATTCGCGGATCATATCGAAAGCGGCCCGCATGAGCGCCATGCGTTCGGACACGCTGTGCCAGCGTACCACCGGGTTCTGCAGGGAATCATGCAAGAATTCCACGCCTGGAGCGCGCGCAAGCGGGGTGTATTGTGTGAGCAGGATGTACAGAAGAACGTCCAGCGCGGTTATGGCGACAATTCCCCAGAAGAAACGCCGGGGAATGACATGAAGAAAAACGCCCGCAACCATGCAGAAAAAAAACGCAATCCATGCCGAACGCGAGAAAGTCACAATCAGCGCGAAAATGCCTATCGCAAAACAAGGATAGCGCCGCCTCTCCGATTTCTCCGCCGCGAACAGGAAAAGCAAGCCATAGACAATCGCCTGGGCCGCCGTATTCGCATTCACGTAATGGCCCGCGCCGCGGCCAAAATTCGAATATTCGCTTTCCATCGGCACAAGCCATCCCGGAAAGAAAAAATCATGAATTATCAGCACACTGGCAAATAGCAACAGAATACGCATCATTGTCGGCAGCCGCAAGCGGGTTTCGCTATTCGCCATGAGAAACAGCGCGGCAACGAGTATCATCAAACCGGAAATGTACTGGTTTGCCGTCGCCTCCGCGAAATACAGGAGGCCGGTTTTTCCAGGAACATAGTACGCAAAGACAAGCAAGCTGGCGTACATGAGCCAGATCACCGCCATCCGGCGGCGCTGGAGATAACGCGTCATGTCCCGCAAGCGAAATCCGGCGGCAAGGAACAATCCCGACGCCGCAAAAAGCAGAAGGGTAAACCAGCGCGGCGCGATGGCCGTCCTTTCCGTAAGATAAAAAAACGACGGGAAAAAACCATAGGTATGCGCCACAAGCAACGCCATGGAAAAAATGCCCAAGCATTCAACAATCCCGCGCGGAATTCGCGCGGGATTGTTTCGCTCAGGGGAATCGCCGGGGACGGCACACATGATCACGCGCGAAACACATCATGGCGGAGCCATGCCGGCGCTATCGTCTCCACATCGAAAATCCTGATCCGGCGCGCGGCGTTTTCGATCAATTTCTCGCGCAATTCTTCTCCATCGATGACCTGGCGCACGGCTTCTCGCAGGGCGGGAACGTCCCCTTCCGGCGCCAGCAACCCCGATATTCCGGTCTCCACGATCTCGGAAGGACCGTAAGGACAATCGAAACCGGCGACGGGACAACCATGCGCCATCGCTTCCACGAGCACATTCGGCCAGCCCTCATGCCGGGAACTCAACACGAAGCAGCGCGCGTTCTCGTACCACGGCGCCAGATCATCCATCGCGCCCGGCAGGATGACGCGCCCGGCCACGCCCAGGCGGCTGGCCAGCGCCTCCAGGTTCGCGCGTTCCTCCCCCTCCCCCAGGATGACAAGGCGCAAATCCGGATCGCGCATCCCGGCAAATGCCGAAATCAGGCGATCGAAACCCTTCTGGGGATGCAAACGGCCAACGCCGAGGATGTAGCGATCAGGACAAGGAATGTTTCGTTCCGCCTTTTTTGCCGCCGTAATGAGCGGAGCGGGATTGGGAATGAAGGACAGCTTTTTTCGCGGAACCCCCATTTTTTCCAAGGCCGTGACAATACCACGGGAGACGGCCGCGACCCGCCCCGGAAGCCGGTAAAGAACCGGCATCAGCAAGCGGTAAGGCAATGGAAAGCGCGCGGGATTGTTGCGTATGCTCACCGTCAGGCGGTCGAGCCTCCCCGCCATGAGCGCCGCCAGTATGGCCGGGAAATTGGCGCTTTCCATGAAACTGATGACGCGTTCGGGCTTTTCCCCGCGCAGCAGGCAGACCAGGCGAAAAACGCGCCGGACGGCGTTGGCGGCCTTTGCCAGCGCCCCATCCCTGGCGGGAAGCGCCAGATCGATCAGGCGGCCGCCATAGGCGTAGGCCACATCGCTTTTGTCGAACACGGCGACTTCAACGTCGTGGTTCTTTCTTGCCCATTCCTGGGTCAGCCTTGACACAACCCGTTCAGCGCCGCCGCGGCACAGCGAAGGAATGATGACCATGATCCTCATATCGTGGAGACCGGGCGTTTTCTGGAAAACAGCAATAACCGGGCTTGCGGAAGCGGCGGCAATTCATCGCCCCAAACGCGGCTCGTCTTCGCGGCGCGAATGACCTGGAAATGGAATGACCGTGGAGGGGTCACTTGATCGTCTTCTGATACAGGTTTTCCAGGCGTTCGGCAATTCGCGGCCAATCCAGGCGTTCCACGAAAGCTCTTCCCCGGCGGCCATATTCGGCGCGCATTTCCGGATTGGTCATTCTCGCCAGCGCCTCGGCGAGTTCCCGCGCATCGCCCGGAGCCACCGTTTCTCCGCCCCCGCTTTCCCGGACGAGATGCTGCAGGTAGCCGACACTGGTTCCGATCACGGGCCGCCGGTGCGCCCAACTCTCCAGGGCGGCAATGGAAAAATTTTCGTAACGGGAAGTCAGCGCCGACAGATCGCAGATTCTCAGCAAGCGATACACCTCCGCCCGGCCCTGGCGCCCCAGCCAGCGGACCTGCCTTTCAATTCCCAAACGCCGCGCCTGTTCTTTCAGTTCGCCACACAGCGGCCCGTCGCCGGCAAAGACCCAATTCCAGACGGTTCCCGCCTTCCCGGCAAGCGCGATGCCTTCCAGCAGCAGCGCGTGGTTCTTGACGGGAACCAGCCGGGCAATGGTCACGCCAAGGAGATCGGTTGCGGCAAGGCCGAGGCGCGCTTTTCCCGCCGCCGCATCTACGTCTTCGGCATGATCGATCGCCTCCAATTCGACGCCCGGCTCGATGATCTCGTATTCATGCCCTTTTCTCAGTCCCATGTCGCGCAGGCTGTCCTCCGGCGCTCCGTGCGCAAACAGGGAAAACCCCTCACGGCGCGCGAGTTTTCTGATTTGGCGGCGCGTCAATCCAGATGGCGGTCCAGGCAGCCAGGAGACGCAGGGGATATTGAATTTCGATAATATCTTTTGCGGCAAACAAAAAAGGGAGCACATCTGGACGATATCGAAACGCTCCTGAGGATTTTTGCGCAGCCAAGCGAAAACCGCCATTTCAAAAAGATATAAATCGAGATGACAAAAGAACGCCGACAGCTTCGCGCTAGTTCTTTCCAGATGGTAAGCGCATCCGCGCAAGGCCGGAGCCCTGACGTAAAGGACGCGCATGTCGCCGTAACGGAGATTCGGCGGGGAAAACAGCGGCTTTCCCGTAATCAGCGTCACGGCATGCCCGCGCTTTTCCAGGTAGCGCGCCGCCGTCAGGTCGAAGGATTCGCCGCCGCCGAAGAGCGTTCCCAGCGCGCGATTGACGATCAGTATCCTCACTTCTTTTCCGCCTCGATAATGTACATCGCGGCAAAGAAACGTTCCCGCAACCACGCGGGCAGGAAACGATACAGGATTCTCGCCGCAACGTGCCTGCCGACCACCCAGTGAAGGGCGCGCCGCGCAAGGCAAAACCCCGCCGCCCGAACGCCCGCCCGGACAAGACAGTCGCTTTCGCGGTTCCCGCGAACATATCCATCGCCGCCGTGGCGCAGAATGCCGCCGCGAGACGGGCAGGCGTGATGCGTCATGTGCTCATCTGTCATCCGTACACTCTCTTCCGTTCACAAAACACCGGGACACGCAGCAGAAACGCGCCCCCAACTGTTGCGCTCTTTCCACCAGGCGGCGCAAAACGATGCGCATTGGGGGACATTCGGCGAACTCCCAATAATGCGTCGCCAGCACGAAGGGCGCGTGGATGCGGGCACAGTTTTCCAGATTGCGCAATAGGTTTTCCGCTTTCGCGGATGGCGTCAGGGCATAGGCGCGCAGTTCGCCATGGCCACCATACCGTAATGGCCAGGGGTAGGCTTCGCCCCTGAATAGCCGCCAAATCCATCTTTTCAGATACGCCACGCAGTAATCCCCGGAAAACGGCCTGTCGCCGCCACGCCCCATGATTCCCGACAAATTCAGCCCCGCTTTCCGGATTGCCCGTATTCCCCCCTTGCCGATGGTGTTGCTTGGCGGAACGAAAACCCGGACGCGCGTAGAGAGGAGCGTTTCCAGATAAGCCTTGCCCCTTGCCGTTTCCTCATGAAGCTGCCGTTCGGGTTTCCAGGCATATTCCCCCCGCCAGCGACCGGCAATCTCCAGATAACGGTGGCTGTAGCCATGCAGCATGATCTCGACCTGACCATGCGCCGCCTTTTCTTGCAAATACCCGACAAGTTCCGGGTTTTCCCCGAGCGGCATTTCAGCCTTTTCGGAACAACCACTGCCCAAACGCCGATTCTTGTGCGCGGAAACGGAAAACGGCACGACCGCCAGGGAAAGCGGAACGATATTCCAAAAAGGCGCGTATACCGCCTCCAGCTCTTCCGGATCCGTAAAAAAGGAAGTGTCGTCGTCCCGGATGGCGAACAGGAATTCTTGCGTCACGAAATGGCCGTCAAGACAAAATTATAGGAATACCTCCAATCCTGGTTGTGGTATGCCTCCCGGATGGTAAATTTCTTCTCGATTTCCCGCCTTATCCTGGCAAGCGAATATTTCCGGACGCCGATCTCCCAATAGTGAAAGCCATCGAACCTGTAATCCTTCCAGAACAACGGGATGCAAAGCCGCAAGCTTTTGGAGAACAGGGGGCGGATGGACAAACGCAATTCCGGCACGAGACAGGCAAATGGAAGATAAATGAGCGCGTGCCGCCCAATCCGCGCGATTTCCCGCAAACAGCCGTCAAAACATGCAAAGGGCAAATGCTCGAGCACATGCGAGGCAATGACCACGTCGAACGATTTGTCCTTGAAGGGAAGATCGGCAGCCGAGGCGATTACCTCCGGGTTTAAATGGGGGTCTATATCCATCGTGACGACCTCCATGCCCAAATGCCGCAATACCGCGGCCTCCACACCGTTTCCTACCCCAATTATCATGACGCGTGATGCCTCCTCCCCCGCAAGGGACAGGCAATCCCGAATCTGATACGAGCAATTGGTAAAAGTGATCAGATTCAGGTTTTTCCGATAATGTCCGGCGTCGATCTGCGGTTTTGCCCGAAAGCCTTTCATTTGATTCTTGCTCCAACGAGATTTCGCGTTTCCAGGAAAGTCGCGGAATCGATATCCAGGGGCGCGCCATCCGGGCATGAAATGGAAAACCCGCGCGAGATCAACAGATCGAGCAACTGACGGGGCGCTACGCCGTTTTCCATCAACATCCGCTGCGAAATCTCGAAATACACCTTATCGACCCTGTCCAGTATCTTCGCCGCGCCCTTCAATACGAAATACTCATAACCTTCCACATCTATCTTCAGCAACTTTACCCTCCTTCCCCCGATTATTTCCGGCAGCAGGGAATCCAGGGTCGTCATGTAAACGGACAATGCCCCCCCGCAATGCCCCGCGGCATCCACTTTGTTCTGATCGTCCGCCGAACCATCGGAAAAGCGCACGAATCCCTTCTTGTCGCCTATCGCGCTCATCAGCGCAACAACATGGAGTCTGTTCATCTGGATATTTTGGAGCAGTTCGCAAAAGGCGCGGGGGTGCGCCTCGATGGCGACGCAAATGCCCTTCTCGCCAACTTTCCTGGCGCCCAGGCAACTCAGGGCGCCGATATTCGCGCCGACATCCACAAAGACATCGCCCGGCAGAAGGCTTTCGGCAATCACCCGGGCGTCTTCCACCCGCTGCTCCGTTCCTTCCGCGTACAGGGATTGCGACAATTTCGACTTGCCAAGCCGGATTTTCACCCCGAAATAATCCAGCACTGGATGAAAGCCCAGCCTGGGAAACAACCTCGACAGCAGGAATCGCGAAGGACGCGGTTGCCTGAGCAATATGGACAAATATCTAAACATGGCGTGGATACCAAAGAAACAATTTTTTTCGCATCCACAAGGGAAACAGGCAGCATGGCAGGAGCAGGGCGGCTTTCACGCGGATATTCCCGTCGCCATGGAGAAACGCGCGCCACAAACACGGCCACGCCCGGATCGCCCTGCCGGACAGGGCCAGATACATGGCGCGATAGAAGCTGTGCCTGCCAAGCTGGCAGGGACAACGCGCCATCCAGATTGGTTTGTGTTCGCCGATCAGTTGCGCCAGGGCGTCCGCCATCGAAGCCGCGCGCCGCAAGGCGGAGGCCGCGCCGATAAGGCTATCGTCCGTTGCATGATAAATACGTGCCGGCTTGTTGATCATCAGCACCGGCCCTTGCCGGGCCATGGCGAGGTGCCGCAAATGCTCAAGACCGTTGAACGGCGGCCAGGGAAAAGCCAGCGCGGTTTCCCGCCGGCAAATACTGATGAATTCGCCGCGCGCTTTCTGCTCGCAGGCCAGATCGGCATAATCCGCTTCCAGCCTGTCACTTTCGATATGGGATTCTCGTGGGCGCCTTCCATCTCCCCCAACGACGGTAAAACTGACATGGGTAATCTCTGGCCGCGCCGCCTTGATCTCGGCGAGCATTTCCGCGAGCGCGGAATCGCCAAACAGCTCGTCGTCGCTGTCGAGATAGACGACGAAGTCCGCCCTGATCTCCCGATCGCCGCGGTTCCTCGCGGCGCACGTCCCGCCGTTTTCCTGCCAAACATAGTCGATGCGCGGGTCGGCAAAACCGCGCACCACTTCTGGCGTATCGTCCGTGGAGCCATCGTCGACGACGATCCACTGGAAATCCTGCTCGGTCTGCCGGAGCAGGGAATTCCAGGCTCTCGGCAACAGACGGGCGCGATTGTAGGCGGGAGTGACAATTGATACCGCGGGTTTCATAAGCTGGCAACTTTCGGGAGAAGGTTCTTGAAAAATTTTTTCACCGGGAAATATTCGGAAATTTCCTGAACACAAATTCATTGCAGCCCCCTCCCCCGCCACAGGTAAAAAGGTGCTCAAGAGAAAATCTCCGGTCATGGAAAAACCGGAAAATGTCTTCTGGCTTGGCTGTTTCGAAGGGATAACCGCCCACCCAGTCAATGACGTCATGCCAAGCGGACATGCCGCGCATGGATTTTTCGGCATAATGACGCCAAGTATAAAAAGGCTTGCCTCGACAAATGTCGATGATTGTTCTTGGCCCCCAAGAATAGACCAGCGAAGGAAAAAGGAGCGCCCAACGCAACCCAGGCGGTAAATGATTATATGCTCGTTTTACCCAAGTCCAGACGGGAGTCTGGATATGTTGATGGTTATAGATGGAAATATAGAGCATTCCTTCCGGCTTCACGAGCGGAACCACATTCTCCAGCGCCCGGTACATGGCCCCCGTATGATGCAATACACCCCAGGAATACACAATATCGAAAGTTCCCAATGCGTCGAGATAACCCTTGTCCAATACGCTTCCTTCCTCGACAATCCATTCTGGATCGCCGGGAAAATAACGGCGCTTAAGTTCGGCAATACAGGCCACGGATTTTGGATCATAATCAAAGGAACGCACCCTTGCCCCCAAGCGCCGCGCCGCCAAACTGAAAAGGCCGGAACCGCTGCCAATATCCAGAAAACGTTTGTCAAACAGCCCCCCCCCCCCCCCGCAACTTTTGCCAGAGACATCTCGGCCATGGTGATGCGATCATCATCAAGACGCTTCAAGAAATTCTCCCAATTCGCACCAAACGCGAAACGCTCACTTTTTTTGATTTCTGTCGTGCAAGCATCCATTTTGTGCCTCCTATTTATCGTAAAACTAACTCTGGTTTGAAACCCCGCCCTTCAGGGCGGTGCGAAGGTGAAACCCCGGCCTGAATGAAGGCCGGGGTTTCGACCGTAACCATTGGGGAGGGGAGAGAAAACCCTTCCCAATGACGTTAGACCGGCAGCCCTGAAGGGCTGCCGCTAATTTCTTGCTCGTCGATCCGATGACTATAGAATACCTCGGGTTTTACGGACATCCTTTTCTAGTCTTTCGCAAACCTAAATCCCGATCGGGTACGCCGAATGGCCGCCGTCAGCAGTTTCTGCTCGTTTCCTCGCCAGGCAAGACCCGCGACGAGCATCGCGCCGCCCGCCAGAAGAGCCGCCGCGCACACGCCGGTGATGCCGGAGCGCAAGAAAGGCGGCAAGACATGAAACCCGGCAGGAACGATTGCCAGAAACAGGGCGTTCCACCCCAGCCAGCAAAGATGCCGGCGTTTTTCAAGGATATAACCTTGCCGTTTCAGCGCGTTCAGGCTCGCAAGCAGCATGATCCAGTAAGCGATTGCGGTCGCCAGGGCCACACCATGCAATCCCCAGCCCAGGCCGAACAAGAACCAGGCGTTCAGGGCGACATTCACCAACATGCCCAGTACGACACGCCACACCATGGGGCCAATTCGCCGCTCCACCTGGAAAATCTGTTCCACGGAACCGATCAGGAACAGCGGCAAAATCATCCAGGCATAGGCGGAAATCGCGCGCGCGACGTTCTGCGTGTCGCCCGCCGTAAACATGCCCCGCTCAAACAGCGTCTGGACGATGCCCTCCCCCGCCGTCAGCATGAATACCGTCGCCCCAACCCCAAGATATATCGCCGCGGACACGAGATCGTTCAGATATTCCGCCCGTTTTTCCCGGCTGCCATGCTCGGCGGCTACCGTGATGAATGCGCCGTTCAATGACACGGCATTCGGCAGCAGGGCAACCAGGGTCGCGCCATAGGCCAGCGCGGAGACCGCGCCTTCCGGCAGGAAGGAGACGAAAATCCTGTCGGACAGGACAAAAACATAACCAGCGCACTGGAGCAGCAAAAGGCCAGGCGCCATGTTCAATGATCGGAGAACAACCGGGGAAAACGGGCTGGACAAGGGAAACAGATGACGCCGGGCGGCAAACAGCAGGAAGAGAAACGCCACGCTCACGCCCGCGCTGAACGACCAGAGCAATACATGCGCGTCCTCGCAGGAAAGCACACAGATCAGGACCACCAGCGCAATGGAAAATTCGGCCTGGTAGAAAAGCGAAAACTTCCGGATGGCGCGCAGGACAGAGCCGATGAAACGCAGCGGAATGTAAAGGAGAACCGCCGGCAACAACCAGGGAATGGCTTGTGCGAGCAGTTCCTTGCGGCCCTGATCGAAACCCATCGCCACATTCGCGATTTCCCCCCACGCAAAGCAGAGCGTCAGCGCCAACGCCGCGGAACCCGCCAGGACGAGGGAAAACAACCCGGAAGCGATGCGCCGGAACTCTTCATGGCGGTTCTCCCGCCAGGCGCGGACCATATCCGGCACCGCCATGATATCCAGCAAGCCCGCCCAGGAAAAAACCAGTACTCCCAACAACGCCATCGCCATGTAGAACACATCGAGCTGGGCGCTCAAACCAATCGCGGCGGCAATGACGATATGCTTGGCAAGCCCCGCCAGGTAATTCAGGCCTCGCCAAAGAACGGACGCGCCGATGGATTTCAGGAACGATTCCGCCATGCCGCGCCTTCAGCGATACATTGGGAAATGCCGGGACATCGCGCGGCTTTCCTACAGCCGCCAGAGATCAAGGCCCGCCGTCCGGATCGCGGCGGGATCGAAGACCGATTTCACGTCGATGAACACGCCGCCCGGCCTGAGTTTGCCGGTGATGCCGGCCAGCGGCATTCGCAGGTAGGCTTGGTGGGCGACGGCGGCAATGAGCGCATCGGCGGATTCCGGCAAATCCTCCCAGGCGGCAAGCGGAATGCCGTACTCGCGCATGGCTTCCTCGGCGGCGGCGACCGGATCATGCGCCGTCACCTCGCAGCCAAAAGACCGCAATTCCCGCACCAGATCGGCTACCTTGGAATTGCGCAGATCCGGGCAGTTCTCCTTGAAGGCAAGCCCCAGGACGATGACCCTGGCGCCCTTGACGCGGCTGCCCGCCTCTATCATCCGCTTGACGGCCTGCCGGGCGACGAAGGCGGCCATTTCGTCATTGACGCGGCGTCCCGCCAGGATCACCTGCGGATGGTAGCCCAGCATTTCGGCCTTGCAGGTCAGATAATACGGATCCACGCCGATGCAATGACCACCCACGAGACCCGGACGAAAAGGCAAGAAATTCCACTTGGTGCCAGCCGCCTCGAGAACCTCGAGCGTGTCGATCCCAATCCGGTCGAAAATGATGGCCAGTTCGTTCATCAGGGCAATGTTCAGGTCGCGCTGCGTGTTTTCGATGACCTTGGCGGCCTCGGCCACCTTGATGGAGCTTGCCCGGTGTACGCCAGCCGCGATCACCGAGGCGTAGAGATCGCCAATGTCCTGGAGCGTCGCTTCGTCGTCCCCGGAGACGACCTTGACGATCCGGACAATGGCGTGTTCCCTGTCGCCGGGATTGACCCGTTCGGGAGAATAGCCAACATGAAAATCCCGCTTCCACTTCATCCCGGAATGCCGTTCCAGCAGCGGAACGCATATCTCCTCGGTCGCGCCGGGATAAACCGTGGATTCGTACACCACGACGCTTCCCCGCTTCATGTGCTGGCCCACGGTGGCCGACGCGCCGGCAAGCGGCGAAAAATCGGGCCTGTGCGCGTCATCGACCGGCGTCGGCACGGCCACGATGAGGATGTCCGCGGCGGCAAGGCTTTGGGGATCCGTGGATAGCGTGAGTCTCGCGGCCGCCCGGAAATCCCCGGCGGCGACTTCGCCCGTGGGATCGCGGTGATTCCGGTAACAGGCCACCTTGCGCGCGGAAAGATCGTAGCCAATCGTGCGATATTTCTTGCCAAACTCGACGGCAAGAGGCAAGCCGACATAGCCAAGCCCAACGACCGCAACGACACTGTTTTCGGAAATCGTCATGCTGCAAACCCTTGAAAAAATATAGCCGCCACGCGATTTTCGATCCCGTCCGGATACGTTGCGCTGGCGGGCAAGAAGCCTCCCGCCAACGCTTTGGAACGCGCCGCGCCGATCATGCCGGAGGGATCGGCGCGGCGGCGGGGGCGCTGACGCGCAGTTTTCCCACCTCGACGCGCAAGGAAGCGGATTTGCCCAGCAGTTCAATGAGCACCATGGCGCGTTGTTCGCCGTCGGTCATCTGATAGACGCCTTCCATGCCCGCGAACGGACCTTCGGTCAGGCAGACGGAATCGCCCGGCGCGAACAGGCGGGCAGGCGCGCCGGCCAAGGTCAGCTCGCGGGATTTCAGGAAGGCGATCAGCGCGTCGTCCGCCCTGGCGGGTTGGCCGCCAAAGCGCACCAGGGCGCTGACGCCCCTGGTCGAACGGATCGGCCCCCAGCTCTTGTCGGAATCCTCCACGCCCAGACGGATGAAGAGATAACGCGGAAACAGGGGAACATGGACGACGGTCAGCTTGCCGCGGCACAGTTTTTCCATGGGAAAAAGCGGCAAATAGCACTCGTAACCCTGCCGTTCGAGATTTTCCAGCGCCCGCTTTTCCAGCCGGGCCTTGGTGTGAATGAGATGCCAGTGCATTTTTTTCAGAATCTGGAGAACACCCGCCGGACAATGGGCGTCCTCCGGCGTGGGCGTCCTCCGGCGCCCACGCTGCCGCCCTGCCGTTTCACGATCGGCAAGCGCGGTCAACAACCGTCAGATACAGAGCGGCGGCGGCAAGGGGCGCATTCTGTCACATCCGCGCGATTTGGGGAACCCTGGGGTTCGGAGGATGGATGGATGACCGGGGACAGATGCAGGGGCACGGCGCGCCGCGCCCCTGCGGCGTGGTCCAAACCCCTCCCCTGCATCCGTCTTCTGTCTTCCGTCTTCCGTCTTCCGTCTTCTGTCTTCTGTCTTCTGTCTTCTGTCTTCCGTCTTCCGTCTTCCGTCTTCCGTCCTCAGTCCTCAGTCTTTTGCCCCGCGTAGGGATTATGGCTGCTGTTGAACTGTATCCGCAGAGGCGTGCCTTGCAGTCTGAACACTTCGCGAAAGATGTTTTCCAGATAGCGGCGGTAGCTTTCCGGCACATGTTCCAGGGCGTTGCCGTGGATGACGATGACCGGGGGGTTCATGCCGCCCTGGTGGGCGTAGCGCATTTTCGGGCGGATGGCGCCGTGCCGGGGCGGGGATTGGCGAAGGACGGCGTCCGCCAGCACGCGCGTGAGTTTGGGCGTGGCAAGTTTGGCGGTGGCGGCGGCATAGGCCTTGTCAACGGAAACCAGCAGTTTGTCGATGCCGGTGTTTTCCCGCGCGGAAATGAAATGCGCGCGGGCGAATTCGAGAAACTTGAGCTTTCTTTCCACCGCCGCGCGGATTTGCGTCCTGGCGTAAGAATCGAGGCCATCCCATTTATTGACGGCAATCGTCAGCGCGCGGCCGGATTGCAGCGCGAAATCCGCAATGTGCGCGTCCTGATCGGAAATGTCCTGGCGGGCGTCGAGCATCAGAATCACCACGTTCGCGCCTTCGATGGATTGCAGGGTCTTGAGGACGGAAAATTTTTCCACCGTCTCGAACACCTTGCCCTTCTTTCGCAATCCAGCCGTATCGATCAGGCTGTATTCCCGTCCGTTGCGCGTAAAGTCCACGGCGATGGCGTCGCGCGTGGTGCCGGGACGATCAAAGGCGATCACCCGTTCTTCGCCCAGCAAGGTGTTGATCAGGGTGGATTTGCCCACATTGGGGCGTCCGGCAATGGCGATTTTCAGGCGCGCGGAAGTCTCTTCTTCTTCCACAGCGGAAAATTCCGCCAGGGCGCGCTCGAGGAGCAAACGCACGCCTTCGCCGTGCGCGGCGGAAATCGGCCAGGGTTCGCCCAGGCCGAGTTCGTGGAATTCGGCCGCGGCCACACCCGCGTTCATGCCTTCGGTTTTATTGACGGCGACAAAAACCGGACGCCCCAGACGGCGCAATTTGTCGGCGATTTCCCGATCCTGCGGCGTGAGTCCGCCACGCCCGTCGACAATGAACAGAACGGCGTCGGCAACAAAAATCGCTTCCCTTGTCTGCCGCGCCATCTCCAGCAGAATGCCCTCCTTGACCAAAGGCTCGAAGCCGCCGGTATCGACCACCAGAAACGGCTTGTCGCCCACGCGCCCATGTCCATAATGACGATCGCGCGTCAGACCGGGAAAGTCGGCGACAATGGCGTCGCGGCTTTTGGTCAGGCGGTTGAACAGGGTGGATTTGCCGACGTTGGGCCGGCCAATCAGGGCGAGGGTAGGTTTCATGTTCAGGAGACGGAAGGCGGCATGGAGAAGTGATCGTAGCCCTGTTTTTCCAGGGGCACAATTTTTCCTTCTGAATCAATCAGTTGCGCGGTACTCGCCGCCGCGTCCGCGCGCATCCGGCCAATGCGCCACAAGGGAATGTCCAGTTGCGCGGCCAATCGGGCAAGCGCCGGGCGTTGCCCTGGATCGGCGGTGAAGGCAAGCTCGTAGTCGTCGCCGCCGCAGAGCAGCGCATCCAGGGCGATGGCGCGTTCCACTCCCCGCGGCAGGCGGGGAAGCTGATGCAGGAAGATTTCCGCCGTCAGGCGGGAACGTTCGGCAATGTGGCGGACATCCGCCATCAGGCCGTCGGAAATATCGATGGCGGCATGGGCGATCGGACGCAGCATCTGTCCCAGCAAAAGGCGCGGCACGGGCGCTTGCAGGCGCTGGAGGCAGAGACGGCAAAGCGGTTCGGGCAAGGCGATCTCGCCTCGCAGGCGCCGCAAACCCAGCGCGGCCAGGCCAGGATGACCAGAAAGCCAGATGTCGTCGCCCGCTTTTGCGCCGTCCCGGCGCAACGCCTGACCGGCGGGGATTTCGCCGAGCGCGGTAACGCAAAGACTGAGCGGGCCGCGCGTGGTGTCGCCGCCCGCCAGATCTACGCCAAACTGCCGGGCACAAGCGAAAAAGCCGGTGGAAAAAGCGGCCAGCCAGTCTTCATCGGCGGCGGGCAGGCTCAAGGCCAGCAGCGCCCAGCGCGCTTTCGCGCCCATCGCGGCAAGGTCGGAAAGATTGACCGCCAGTGATTTCCAGCCCAGATGGGCGGGATCGGCATCGGGCAAAAAGTGCACGCCGCACGCCAACAGGTCGCTGGTTGCCGCCAGTTCCATGCCGGGAGAGGGAGAAAAGAGGGCGCAATCATCCCCCGGCCCCAGGCGGGTTTGCGGCGTCGGCCGGTAAAAGTGGCGGGCAATCAGGTCAAATTCGCTTCGCAAGATTCCCTCTCCTCCAGAACGCAAAACGCGCGCCCCGTCTTTCTTCCCAAGGCGCGTTCCTTGCCGTTACCTGGAACCTGTTCATGGCTCCTGGTTCCTTGCGGTCTCTGTTTCATCTCTCCCGCCTCGTCAAAAGCAAGGGCCGAAGGCCCGCGGCAATCCAGACGGCCTTCCAGCTTTCCCCGGGTGTTCCGGGTAATCGTAATCGCTGCATCGCCTAGTAGTCAGTCATGTTGAATCGACGCAAATTTGGCGTGACTGCCCGCCGGAAGCCCTCCTGCCCTCCCTCCCTTGTGGGAGAGGGTGGCGCGCAGCGCCGGGAGAGGGGCAGATCAAAAGAGCAAAGCCGTTGAACCGTGGCTTCCCCTCTCCCCTGACCCCTCCCCCACAAGGGGGGAGGGGAATGGAAACGTCCCCTCTCCCGCAAGGGGGGAGGGGGACAAAAGCGTTTGCCCTGTCTTCAGGCATTTTGAGTTTCATGGGGTTCATTCAGCATGACGGACTACCAGATTGCCGCGGCGCTGCGCGCCTCGCTTTTGACGAGGTGAGGGAAGCCCGCGCCAGAAGAAGGGATCAGAGACGATGAACAGGCTCTTGCGGATTGCCGTTCCCCAATTCTTCCGCCCGCGCCATGCCCGCGACTTTATCGAGCACGCCATTCACGTAGCGATGGCCTTCGTTGCCGCCGAAGCGTTTGGCAAGCTCGATGGCCTCGTTGAGGATGACGCGACAGGGAGTTTCCGGGCAGTGAATCAACTCGAAGGCGGCGATGAGCAAGATGACGGCCTCCACCGGGGAAAGCGCGTCGAAGGCGCGATCAAGAACGGGCGCGAGGCGATCCTTCAGGGCGGCGCTATCGCGGATGACGCCGCGCACCAAAAGGAGATAGAAGCCGCCATCCACATCGGCGACCTCGTCGACGCTGGCGGCGATTGCCTCGCCTTGTCTTTCGCCAGCGGCGCAAGCCGCCCATTGCGGCATGTGGCTTTCCACGACAGCGGCCTCCGCGCCGCCGACGCGCCACTGATACAAGCCTTGCAAGGCCAGTTCGCGCGCGCGGCGGCGCGGGCTGGACGCCCTTTTTTCACGGGCGGATTTTTTGGCGTTGGCGGGAACGTTCATCGTAAAACTAACTCCGGTTTGAAACCCCGCCCTTCAGGGCGGCGCGAAGGTTGAGACCCCGGCCTGAAGGCCGGGGGATCAATCCGTAGCCATTGGGGAGGGAAGAGAAACCCCTTCCCAATGATGTTGGACCGGCAGACCTGAAGGTCTGCCGCTAATTTCTTGCTCGTTCGTCCTTGATGTCGCGTATCCGCCGCGCCATTTCCACGGCGGCGCGGGCGCAGTCTTCTCCCTTTTGCGCGGCGCGGGCAAGCGCCTGTTCGTCGCTTTCGCAGGTCAGGATGCCGTTGGCGATGGGGACGCCGGTTTCCAGTTGCGTTTCCATGACGCCCCGGCAGGCGTCGTTGGAGACGACCTCGAAATGATAGGTTTCCCCGCGAATGACCGCGCCCAGCGCGATCAGGGCGTCGAACCCGCCGCTTTGCGCCAGCGTCTGCGACAGGAGCGGAATTTCCAGCGCGCCAGGGACGGAAAACCGGCGCGTGTCGGCGACGCCCAGCCGCCGCAATTCGGCTTCCGCCGCTTCCGTCAGCGCCGCGCAGATTTCCGCGTTGAAGCGGCTGCTGACGATCCCGATGCGCAATCCCGCGCCATTCAAGCCCTCCGGCGCGGCGGGCGTTCTGTTCGACATACTCAACGCTCCGCCTCCGGTTCCAGCTTCAGCGCGGCGACAAAGCCGGTCACTTCCAGCGAAAAACCGGTCATCGAGGGCATTTTGCGCTGGCTGGCGAGCAGCCGCATCTTGCTGACGCCCAAATCGCGCAGAATCTGCGCGCCGATGCCGTAGACGCGCGGGTCCCACTTGAACTGGCGGCGCATCCTGTTCGCTGGCGCGTTGGCGGCAAGGCGCGTCAAAATCTCCTCGCTGCCTTCGGGATGGTGCATGAGCACGATGACGCCATGTCCGTTCCGGGCGATGGCCGCCTCTGCCTCATCGATGCTGAAGGCGGCCATCTGGCCTTGCGGGTCGAGAAAATCGAGCACGGAGAGCGGCTCATGCACCCGCACCAGGGTTTCATTGCCGGCGGGGATCTCGCCCTTCACCAGCGCCAGATGCGCCGCGCCGGAAGCCTTGTCGCGGTAGGCGTGCAGGATGAACTCGCCGTGCGCCGTCTGAACCGGGCGCGAGGCCACGCGCTCGATCAGCGTTTCGGAAGCGGCGCGGTAATGGATCAGGTCGGCGATGCTGCCCACCTTGATGCCGTGGACGCGGGCGAATTCGAGCAAATCCGGCAGGCGCGCCATCGAGCCGTCTTCCTTCAGCACTTCGCAGATCACCGCCGCCGGTTCCAGTCCGGCCAGCCGGGTCAGGTCGCAGCCCGCCTCGGTATGCCCGGCGCGCACCAGCACGCCGCCTTCCTTCGCCGTGATGGGGAAAACATGGCCGGGCTGCACGATGTCGTCCGGCGTGGCGTTCCGGGCGACCGCCGCCCGCACTGTGCGCGCGCGATCAAAAGCGGAGATGCCGGTGGTCACGCCCTCGGCTGCTTCAATCGAAATCGTGAAAGCCGTGTTGTAGGGCGTCCTGTTGTCGCGCGTCATCTGCGCCAGCCCCAGTTGCCGGGCGCGCGCCTCGGTAATCGTCAGGCAGACAAGCCCCCGGCAGTGCGTGACCATGAAATTGATGGCCTCCGGCGTGACATGCTCGGCGGCAATCAACAGATCGCCCTCGTTTTCCCGGTCTTCCTCATCGACCAGGATCGCCATGCGCCCGGCCTGGATTTCGGCGATGATTTCCTCGGTCGGCGCAATCGCGGCCTGGGGAAGCGGCGAATTCATCAAGGGAATGATGCTTGTCATGTTTTTACTCCAATGGAAAAATTACGGGAAAAACCTTCAGGCGGCGGACTCGTTTTCCCAGGCGAGCATGCGTTCCGTATAGCGGGCGATCAGGTCGATTTCCAGGTTCACCCTTTTCCCCGGCGCAAGCCGCCCCAAGGTGGTGACTTCGAGCGTGTGCGGGATCAGGTTGATGGCGAAGACGTCGCCCGTCACCGTGTTGGTGGTCAGGCTGCATCCGTCGACCGTCACCGATCCCTTGCGCGCGATGTATTTCGAAAGCGCATGCGGCGCGCGGATCTCCAGCAGGCGGTTGTCGCCCACCGCGTCAAAGCGCAGCACCTCGCCGACGCCGTCCACATGCCCGGATACCAGATGGCCGCCCACCGGGTCGCCCAGGCAGAGCGCCTTTTCCAGATTGACCTCGCCCGGCGCGTCCAGTCCCACGGAACAATTCAGCGTTTCCGGCGAAACATCGACGCAATAGCCCTCGGCGTTCTTTTCCGCCACGGTCAAACATACGCCGGCGTGGGCGATGGAATCCCCCAGCCCGACACGGGAAATATCCAGCCGCCCCGGATCCACCGCCAGCCGAAACCCGACCTCACGCGGCGAAAGCCGGACAATGCGGCCTACCGCCGCAACGATTCCTGAAAACATGAAAAAGGGGAGACAGAATGGGAAAGAAAGAAAGCGGATTCTATCAGGGATCAGGGATCAGAAAATAACCCTAAATTCCTCAGTTACCTGCGTAGGCGAGGAATTGCCTGATGATGTAGCGCACGAGGGCGCTCCATCGTACTGTTTTGGACAACTGGGGCGCGGTTGTCGAAACGGAGCGGAGACCCTTGCGAACATTGGCGTTCATGGTTTTGATGCGAATACTTGCCGCATGGGTGAGCGTGAGCAGGAGCCGGCAGGCTGCAGCGCATCAGACGCTTGACCCCGGCGCACCGGCGCGATTTGAAGATCATGTCAAAGGATTATCACGTCCAATCTTATGGCATATAATTCCCCGTTCCGGAACCCTGTATTGACGCGGCTTTCGTGTTGCGGTGCAGCATAAAAAGACGAGATTTCCCATTGTCTTTGTGCGCGCAATCAAGTACATTTTCACAAATCAGAATAAAGTCAGGTGACTGGCGCACAACAACAGCAGGGTGACAACGTGAAAAGTACGCATATAAACGCCATGCGCCGGGGAGCGATGCTGTCTTCCGGCTTGTCGGTTCTTGTCCATCAGCTTGCGTATCCGTCTTGTGGCCGGAAGCTGCCGTACTGGCCTTTGGCCTGGCAGGCTTCGCGCTGGCGGTAAACGGTTTCGCCGCGGGCGGCGTCGTGCATGTGCTGGCGTTTCCGGCGTTCGGGTTTTCAAATGGTGTAAGCAATCAACTGGAGGAGCATGATGAAAGTACTGGTTCCCGTGAAACGGGTTGTTGATTCCAATGTCAAGGTACGCGCCAAGGCGGACGAGACAGGGGTGGATTTGGCGAACGTCAAGATGGCGATGAATCCGTTTGACGAAATCGCGGTCGAAGAAGCGGTGCGCCTGAAGGAAAAGGGCGTCGCGACGGAAGTGGTGGTTGTGAGCTGCGGCCCCGCCATCTGCCAGGAAACCCTGCGCAAGGCGTTGGAAGTGGGCGCCGATCGGGCGATTCTGGTCGATGTCGGCGATATCGAGGTGCAGCCGCTGGCGGTGGCCAAACTCCTCAAGGCGCTGGTCGCCAAGGAAGCGCCGCAACTGGTGATTGCCGGCAAGCAGGCCATCGACGATGACGCCAACCAGGTCGGGCAGATGCTGGCCGCGCTGCAAGGCTGGCCACAGGCGGCGTTTGCTTCCAAGGTGGAAGTGTCGGACGGCAAGGCCAGGGTGACGCGGGAAGTCGACGGCGGGCTGGAAACGCTGGAAGTGCCGCTGCCTGCCGTGATCACGGCGGATTTGCGCCTGAATGAGCCGCGTTACGCCAAGCTGCCGGATGTCATGAAGGCGAAGAAAAAACCGCTGGATGCGACAACGCCCGCTGAACTCGGCGTGGATGTCGCGCCCCGGCTGAAGACGCTGAAGGTCTCCGATCCGCCCAAGCGGCAAGGTGGCGGCAAGGTGGCTGATGTGGCCGATTTGGTGAATAAACTCAAAAACGAAGCAAAGGTGATCTGAAATGGCTATTCTCGTTATTGCTGAACACGACCACGCCAGCCTCAAGGCGGCAACCCGCAATACGCTGGCGGCAGCCGCCAAACTGGGCGGCGAGGCGCATCTGCTCGTCGCCGGCGGCAACGCTGCCGGCGCGGCGGCGCAAGGCGCGGCGGCTGGCGGCGTCGCCAAGGTGCTGTTGGCCGACGCGCCCCAGTATGCCGAGCAGTCCGCCGAAAACCTGGCGGCGCTCGTCGTCTCGCTGGCGGGCGGTTACTCGCACATCCTGGCGCCGGCCTCCTCCTTCGGCAAGAATTTCCTGCCGCGCGTGGCGGCGCTTCTCGATGTGGCGCAGATTTCCGACATCGTCGGCGTACTGTCGGCGGATACCTTCGTGCGTCCCATCTACGCGGGCAACGCGCTGGCAACGGTGCAGAGCGCGGACGCGGTGAAGGTGATTTCCGTGCGCGCCACGGCTTTCGACGCGCTGCCCGAAGGCGGTTCCGCGCCGATAGAAAACGTCGCGGCGGCAGCCGATTTGGGTTTTTCCAAGCGTCTGGGGCAGGAACTGACCAAGTCCGAGCGTCCTGAACTGGGCGCGGCCAAGATCATCGTTTCCGGCGGTCGCGGCCTGGGCAGCGGCGAGAACTACAAAAAGGTGCTGGAGCCGCTGGCCGACAAGTTGGGCGCGGCGCTGGGCGCTTCCCGCGCCGCCGTGGACGCGGGTTTCGTGCCCAACGATTTCCAGGTGGGACAAACCGGCAAGATCGTCGCGCCGCAACTCTACATCGCGGTCGGCATTTCCGGCGCCATCCAGCATCTGGCGGGCATGAAGGATTCCAAGGTGATTGTCGCCATCAACAAGAATCCGGATGAGCCCATCTTCCAGATCGCCGACTATGGACTGGTCGCCGACCTGAATGAAGCCGTGCCCGAACTGGTCGCGGCACTGTAGGAAGGTCTTGCAGAAAGCTTGATTCCAACCCCCATCCGCCAATCGCCGGAGAAGAGAATCTCTGGCGAAGGCGGATTCGATTAACGACAGGAGATTTACAATGAGCACCTATGCAGCTCCCTTGAACGACATGCGTTTCCTCATGAACGAAATCGCCGGCCTGAAGGACATTCTATCCCTTCCCGCCTTTGCCGATACGGTCGATGCCGACACGGTCGATTCCATTCTGGAAGAAGCCGCCAAGTTCGCCGCCGAACAGATTGACCCGATCAACATCATCGGCGACCGCAAGCAGTCTCCCAAGTGGGACAACGGTGTGGTGACGGTCAGTCCCGAATACAAGAAGGTCTATAAGCTCTTCTGCGAAAACGGCTGGCACGCCATGCCCGGCAATCAGGAATTCGGCGGACAGGGCCTGCCCAGTCTGGTGAATTTCGCCGTCAATGAAATGTGGCGTTCGGCTTCCATCGCCTTCGCGCTTTGTCCGATGCTGACCATGGGCGCGGTGCATGCCATCGAGCACCACGCTTCCGACGAATTGAAGCAAAAATACCTGCCCAAGATGATCGACGGCACCTGGGGCGGCACCATGAACCTGACCGAGCCGCAAGCCGGTTCCGACCTCACGGCCATTCGCACCAAGGCTGTGCCGCGCGGCGACGGCGCCTATCTCATCACCGGCACCAAGATCTTCATCACCTGGGGCGAACACGACATGGCGGAAAACCTCGTCCATCTGGTGCTCGCGCGGCTGCCCAATTCCGATCCGGGATTGAAGGGCATTTCCCTGTTCCTCGTGCCCAAGTTCCTGGCAAACGACGATGGTTCTCTGGGCGCGAGAAACGACCTCATCTGCTCGGCCATCGAGCACAAGCTGGGCATCAAGGGTTCCGCCACGGCGGTGATGTCCTATGGCGACAAGACCGGCGCGATCGGCTGGCTGATCGGCAAGGAGGGCAATGGCGTCGCCTACATGTTCACCATGATGAACCACGCCCGCATCCATGTCGGCCTGGAAGGCATCGCGGTGGCCGAGCGCGCCTACCAGCACGCGCTCGCCTACGCGCGCGAACGCATCCAGGGCGCGATCATCGGCGACGCGGAAAGCAAGACGAAACCCAAGCCCATCCTGTTCCACCCGGATGTGCGCCGTCTGCTGATGGACATGAAATCGCGCACCGAGGCGCTGCGCGCGATCGGCTACTTCGCGGCGGGACAGATGGACATCGCCAGGTCCGCCGATCCTGCGGTCGCCAGGAAAGCGCAAGCCTACGTGGAACTCCTGACCCCGATCGTCAAGGGCTGGAGCACGGAAAGCTCCATCGACATCACCTCCGAAGGCGTCCAGGTGCATGGCGGCACGGGTTTCATCGAGGAGACCGGCGCGGCGCAGTATTACCGCGACTGCCGCATCACCGCGATCTACGAAGGCACCACCGCCATCCAGGCCAATGACTACATCGGCCGCAAGACGGCGCGCGAAGTCAACAAGGAAACGGGAGAAACCGGCTTCACCGCCCGCGCCCTTTACAAGGAAGTCGCCGCCTTCGCGGATGAACTTGCCAAGGACGCCAAGCTGGGCGACATCGGCAAGGAATTGCAGGAAGCGGCCAGGGCGTTGATTGACACGACGGAATGGGCGGTCAAGACCTATGGACCGGAACCGCAGGTGGCTTCCGCCGGATCGGTGCCGTACCTGAAGCTGGGCGGCATCGTGCTGGGCGGCTGGTTGTTGGCCAAGTCCGCGCGGATCGCGCAGAAGAAGCTCGACGCGGGCGCAACCGACGGCTATTACAAGGGCAAGATCGCCACGACCCGCTACTATGCCAAGCATTGGCTGGTACAGGCGCAGGCGCTGAAGCGGGAAATCACCGAGGGCGGACCCTCCGTCCTGGGACTGGACGAACCGCTCTTCTAGAGAAGACTTGCCCGCGGAGAAACGGACGCCTCGAAGCCCGGCCTTTCCGGCCAGGAATTCGAGGCGTTTTCCCGAAGGAAAAACAACGAACAGAAAACAACAGGAGAGACAAAATGAGCGCTGAACGTGAAACCATGGAATTCGACGTTGTCGTGGTGGGAGGCGGACCTTCCGGCCTGTCCGCCGCGATCCGTCTCAAACAACTGGCGACGGAGGCGGGCAGGGAACTGGAGGTTTGCGTTCTGGAGAAGGGATCGGAAGTCGGGGCGCACATCCTGTCCGGCGCTTGCTTCGAGCCGACCGCGCTGACCGAACTGATCCCCGATTGGAAGGAAAAGGGCGCGCCGCTCAACGTGCCGACCATCGACGACAATTTCCTCCTGCTCACCGAGACCCGCGCCCTCAAGATGCCGACGCCCCCACAGATGGAAAACGAGGGCAACTACATCATCAGCATGGCCAACCTCGCCCGCTGGCTGGGCGAACAGGCAGACGCCCTGGGCGTACAGATTTTCCCCGGCTTTGCCGCGGCGGAAGTCCTCTACGACGAATCGGGCGGCGTCCGGGGCGTGGCGACTGGCGACATGGGCATCGGCAAGGATGGGCAGCGCACCGCCAATTACACGCCCGGCTACGAGCTTCTGGCAAAGCAAACCATTTTTGCCGAAGGTTGCCGCGGCTCGCTCACGCAGGATCTGTTTGCGAAATTCGACTTGCGAAAGGACGCCCAACCACAGACCTACGGCATCGGCATCAAGGAAATCTGGGAGATCGAGCCGGCAAGGCACAAGCCCGGCAAGCTCATCCACTCGGTCGGCTGGCCGCTGGATGCCGCAACCTACGGCGGTTCCGCGCTGTACCACATGGAAAACAACCAGATCGCCATCATGTTCGTGGTGGGGCTGGATTACAGGAACCCCTGGCTGTCGCCCTTCGAGGAATTCCAGCGCTTCAAGACGCATCCGGCGATCCGTTCCCTTCTGGAAGGCGGACGGCGGCTCGCCTATGGCGCGCGTTCGCTCTCCGAAGGCGGCTTCCAGTCCATCCCCAAATTCACCTTTCCCGGCGGCGTACTGGTCGGCGACACGGCAGGTTTCCTGGACGTGCCCAAGATCAAGGGCGGGCATACCGCGATGAAATCCGGGATGCTGGCGGCGGAAGCCGTCTTCGAGGTGGTCTTCCAGGAAAATCCGCGGCAGGAAGCCGCCGCCTACGCCGACAAGGTAAAGGCGAGCTGGTTGTGGGACGAACTCTACCGGGCGCGCAACATCCGTCCCAGTTTTCGCTGGGGCATGTGGGTGGGCTTGGGCTATTCGGCGTTGGACACCTACCTCTTTCGCGGCAAGGCGCCCTGGACCTTTGCCATCCATCCCGACCACGAGGAACTCGAAGACAAGCGCGCCTATCCGAAGATCGACTATCCCAAGCCGGATGGCGTTCTCACCTTCGATCGGCTCTCGTCGGTGTTTCTCGCCAACGTAAACCACGAGGAGAACCAGCTCTGCCACCTGCGCCTGAGGGATGAGAGCGTGCCGATCCGCATCAATTACGAAAAATACGCCGCTCCGGAAACCCGCTATTGCCCGGCAGGCGTCTATGAAATCCTGGGCGAGGACGAAGGCAAACCGCGCCTGCAAATCAACGCGCAAAACTGCCTGCACTGCAAGACCTGCGACATCAAGGATCCGACGCAGAACATCAAATGGACAGTGCCCGAAGGCGGCGGCGGGCCGAATTACCCGAACATGTGACGTTCCCCACCAGGAATCAGGAATCAGGGCGACCTTGGTTCCTGATTTTTTGGGAGGGTTTGGTAGAGGACAGGAGACAGAAACGGCCTGGAAATGGAAAAGAAACACCGGGGCATTGTCCGTGTGTAGCGCGGGGCTTGCCATGCGCGGTGATCGCCAGGCTGGACGACAAAAGGGGGAGAAGAAGATTACCCAAGACTCTCCACCTCAAACCCCGCCACATTGCGCTTCTTCTTGCTGAATTCCACGCCAACCAGATGAACGGGCTGATTTTGCGAAGGATATTTATCGGCGTATTTCTTCTCCTTGATCTGCTGTAACGCCTTCCCTTCCGCTCCGTCTTCCACCACCTTGGATAATACCTGAAGCGGATGTTTCGCGCTAAACTTCCTGCCATGTCACCAAGCACCAAGTCGCTTTTTCTCTTTCATGCTTGTCCTGCTGACCGCCGTTAGCAGCGCATGGGCGTCTCTCGCGCCAAGGCTGGACACCCATGATCGCACGCCCGGGCAATGGACGAGAATCCAAGATAGCGGCTACCACCGCTACGACGAATGCGGCAACCTCCTAGTGGAGAAGCTCAGGAACGGGGAAAGAACCCGTTACCCGTAGAACGCCAGCAGCCAACGGATGGGCATGCCTCAAAAAATCACGGACGAAGAGGGCAATATCGCTTGGAACGCACAGTACAAGGCGCGGGGCGAGGCGAAGGAGATCACCTCGAAAAAAGCCGCGCAGGGCGCGGGATTCAAGAACCCGCTCAAACTCCAAGGGCAGTACGTCGACTTGAGTATCGATGGCGCCAACCGTCACGACATGAAACAGGTCAAGAACATACACTGGACAACATCATGGCTCCCCGTCCGGCGCCGGCAGCGGGGATGCGCCTCACAGGGACTCTGTCTGGACAAGGGATACGACTTCGACGAAGTCAGGGACATCGTCAAGGCGTTTGGCTTGACCGCGCGCATCCGCGCCAGAGGGGAAGAAACCAGGGTCATCAAACAAGAGGCGGGCTTCGAGGCGCGCCGTTGGGTCGTTGAGCGTACCCAACAGTTGGATGAATCGCTTTCGCCGAATCCTCGTGCGCCAAGAGAGACTCCCCCGGATTTTCATTGCCATGCCGCACCTCGCCTGCGGCATCATCACCTGGCGCGCTACTGGTCTAATGAAATAGGCTCTTAGTACATTCGCCGCTTCGCGCTTTTTTGCCATGCCGCGAAGGGCGCGTTTGCTTCTGCCAGCGTCCGTTGCGCGATGGAGATGCGGCGGGCGGCGGCGGGCAGGCAAAGCTCGCGGTACAAATCGTCGTCCGCAAACCCGGCGTTTGCCGCCTGGAGCCGGGCGTTGGCATAGACGATGCGCGTTACCCTGGCCCAATAGGCGGCGGCAAGGCACATCGGGCAAGGTTCGGAGGAAGCGTAGAGTACGCTGTTTTCCAGATGGAAGCGGCCGGTTTTCCGGCAGGCCGCGCGAATGGCCTGTATTTCGGCGTGCGCGGTCGGGTCGTTGGCGGCGAGCACCAGATTGCGGGCTTCGGCAAGCATCCGCCCATTTTGCGCGATGACCGCGCCAAACGGCCCGCCGTCGCCGCGCTCGGCGTTTTCCGCCGCCAGCGCCAGGGCGCGGCGCAGGAAACGGACGTCACCCTCCGGGGAGGGCGTGTCGGCAAGCGGGCGCGGCATGATGGGTCAATCCTGGATGCTGCAATCGATGGGGAAGTCGCTCAAGGTCACGCGCGGCGCGGGATGCCATCCGGGTTGGCGGTGTTCGGCGACGACATGGGTAAAAATCCCGCCGCGCACATAGAACTTTGCCGTCAGGCGCATGAAGCGGGGCGCGGCGGCGGCGGCCAGATCATCCAGGATGCGGTTGGTCACGGCCTCATGAAACGCGCCCTCGTCACGATAGGACCAGATGTAAAGTTTCAGGCTCTTCAGTTCCACGCAAAGCCGATCAGGAATGTAATCGAGAAACAGGGTGGCAAAGTCTGGCTGGCCAGTCTTGGGACACAGACAGGTAAATTCGGGAATCTGCATATGCACATGAAAATCCCGTTCCGGCGTGGGATTGGGAAAGGTTTCCAGTGTCTTGCAAGGTTGTGCGCGCATGATGAAAAGACGAATAAAGGCGCAAAGCTTACGCTTTTGAGGGCGCAATGAAAAGCTGCGGGGGTTTCCGGAACGTCGAATACCGACGCATGCCTGGTTGCGCTTGTCATTGTATCCGCATATCCCGTTGTACATTGAATGAGAGAGCAAAGAGCCTGGACGCTGGGTGTGCATGGCTTTTTTCCCTTGAATCGGGCGCGGCCTGTTTCCGGGAGGTAGGCTATGGCGGCGATTATTTTCATATCTGATTGTATGGTATCCTTTCGCGGGCAGTGCCCAAGCAAGGTACGTCAAAGAGAAGTTCGGCGCAAACTGTCTTCGCCGGAGCCGGGGTAAACAGTTATGCATAGGCGTAGCCGCATACATTGGCGACGTGACGCTTGCCTATATCATCATCTCGATAACGTTGGCATGATTGAGCCGAACAATGCATCGGGCAGCTGCTTGCAAAGTGGTTCATAAAAAGGAGGGGAGCAGGAAATGAATGCGCAATTCGTGGCAATCGTTGAACGCATGTGCAACGAGCATAACAAATCGATATTGCTGGATGCGGCGAAAAGCTTGGCGTTGTTGAACGATTACGCGCAGAACGAATATAAAAGAGAGCGTCATTTGCTGCTGCGGGCAATCAAGGCGGGCGTGGCAAGGGAAATTGCCCATGCCGCGGATCTGGAAAATGGCAAGAAGGCGCAGGCGCGTTTTTTGAAGGACGAACATTTCGTCGATGAGGCCGCCGCGAAGGAAGTGATAGACCTGTTGGCATGGGTACTGCGCGGCGTACGTCTCTCGCCGCCGCAAACGGCAAGCCAGGTAATGGTCGATTGCGAGGGTAGCGCCGGGGAGGCGACAGGATGCGATTCGGGGGCAGCCTGGAATCCCTATGCGATGCCGCAAACGGCAAGCCAGACATCGCTGGATGACCCGCAACCCGCGCTTGCCGACTTCATTGATCCGACAAGGTTGACGAACTGGGTGCGCGGATTCCTGGCGCTCTACATCGGCATCGAGATTATCAGCCTGATTACGGGAACGCTTGAGTATCAGTTGCTCCAGGATGCGCTCAAGGGGGGCATATCCCTCGCCCAAGCGGAAGCAAGCGATGCGCGGCAAAGAGTGGTGGGCATCCTTGATTTGTGCGTCTATATGGTATTGGCCGTCCTGATTCTGAAGTGGATATATCGCGCCAATTTCAATGTCCGGCAACTTGGCGCGGCGGGCATGCGGTTTACGCCTGGTTGGTCCATCGGGTGGTATTTCATTCCCATCGCTTGTCTGTGGATACCCTATCAGGCCATGAAGGAAATATGGAAAGCGAGCGCCAATCCGCAGTCGCAAGACTGGCAGAATCAGGAAGCCTTGCCGCTTCTGGGATGGTGGTGGTTTCTGTGGATCGTTTCCAATGTACTCGGACATTTCATTCTCAGGATGAGTATGTCCGGTTCGGAGAAGATAAGCGATCTAATCACGATAAGCGGGGCAGGATTGTTTTCCTCTTGTGTGAACATTCCCTTGAGCCTTGTCCTGCTGGTGGTCGTCAACAGGATATATGAAATGCAAATGTCCCGATACCGGCGTGTTTCCTGATGCGGGTATCGGTTTCAAATGAAGAAAGAGAATGGCCATGGACGCACACGCGGAACGTCCATGCTAGACATATTATATGCCAATGGTCAAGGCGTGGCGCGGGATGATGCCGAAGCCCTCCAGTGGTATCGCATGGCCCGCCGCGCAGGGGCATAAAGAAGCCCAGGACGTGCTGCGCGCAAGGACTGTACGGAGAGAGCGGCGTTTTCATGCCGTTTCCAAAGGGAGAGGGCAGGCGCGGGGAATAGCGTCGAATATCGATCCGCGATGCGCCCCGTTCTGATCCGCTCATGGCGCAGGAGTGCTTGCCAATTCGGGATTGGATATCCAGAATGAGACATTTTCTGTTTTTCTGGAGCGGTGCTATGCGGCGGGGAATGTGGTCGTGGATGCTGTTATCTGGTCTTCGGTCTGGGGGCGCGCAATCAATGAGACTTAGAGCCTATTTCATCAGGTGTAATTTTAGTGATGAAGCATCCCTGTACGGCATTGAAATGAGAGGAGAGGAAATGGGACGGATTGCCAAGGATGACGGCTGGCGGCTGGGCGACAGG
>JAITRP010000092.1 GCA_031288305.1 Zoogloeaceae bacterium | reverse complement strand
CTAACGTCATTGGGAAGGAGTTTGCATCCCCTCCCCAATGGCTACGGTCGAAACCCCGGCCTTCAGGCCGGGGTTTCACCTTCGCACCGCCCTGAAGGGCGGGGTTTCAAACCGGAGTTAGTTTTACGATGAAAATCTCCCTTAAGTGCTGACTCCCGCTGAATAAATTAAATCTGCATCGCACGAAAGGTTCATCTTCGGAAATAGTGCCTTCTATAACATGCTCCACGCCGGGTATTTCGCGCAGGAAAACAAAACCCTCTACATAAGGCTGGTAATCCCGCCATCCTCGATCACATTTGTAAGCCTGAACCCGCGTTCAGTCAAGGGTTCGTCCAATCTTTCCAGAAAACGCTTCTTGACCGCATCCTTCGAAAGCGCCAAGGGTTTCGTAATATTCGGATCAAAGGCAAAACGGTAATGGTTGCTCCTTTCTTGGGGCACACCCATGCAGCGCGCGGAAACATATACCATCTGGAATTCATCATAAATGTCCAGCCCCAGCATTCGCGCCAATGGAAAAAGCTCATTGAAAAATTCTTCCAGTCGCTCCATGTCATAGATCTCCGGCTGCCAGACCGCCCATTTGCAAGTCTTCAGGTACGTGACCGGATCATTCAACCAGAAATACCCTTTTCTCTTGTTCTCCCCATATACCGGCAACTGTTCCAGATAGTCTCCCAGTCTGACCCCCAAACGCGCAAACCTTGGGCTGACATCCGTTTCCAACTGCCTCAACTTCCCAAAGGCTTCCGCCACCTCGCCAACATCCTGAATTTCCAGCGGATTGCGCAAAATATCCCGATGGCGGGTGGAATCAAACAAATAAAGCGGGCAAGATCCATTTTGCGTACTCTTGGGTTGATGGAAAGAGAAGGGAAGTTCGTTATTACAAGGGCAAAAGGCCCGAAACATAGATTGCCGCGACGCTTCGCGCCTCGCTCTCCTTGGGGGGAGGGGGGATAGAAGCGGCGGCGTTTCGTTTGTTTTTCCTCCACTTTGGATTACACCCGTTCCACTGGAGTGCGATTAAAAGTGGAGCGCCCCATGCGAACACCCTCCCAACCTCGTCATTGCGAGGCGCGTAGCGCCGTGGCAATCCATACGGCGAATCAGGCATCGGAAATGAAGCAACCGGAAAGACCGTGTAATTGCCATGAGCGTCTACGGCGTTCTCGCAATGACGAGTTTGACGGTAGCCGCATGGATTTTGCGTTCGCGCTTTGCTTGGCAAGGATTTCTCTCCACTTCTAACCGCGCCCGTTCAACTGCCGGAAAGCGCATTGAAGCGATTGTGCCGCAAAGGCTTGCGCAGGAGCAGCGATTCGCCTTCGCGGCGCGGGTGTTGGGCGGCGGTCATTTCCGCCAGCGCCTTGGCGACTTTTTCATTGATGCTGTCCCGGGGCAGCATCCCGCGCGTGTCGGGTGTTCCGGCGGGCAGGCCGGTAAGAATCTGCATGGCCTCATCCACAGTGGCGACCGTGTAGATGTGAAAGCGCCCGGCGCGGGCGGCGTCCACCACGTCCGGGCGCAGCATGAGGTGGGGTTGGCTGGCGGCGGGAATCAATACGCCCTGTTCTCCGGTAAGGCCGCGCGCGGCGCAGAGATCGAAAAAACCCTCGATCTTTTCATTGACGCCGCCAATGACCTGCACTTCGCCAAACTGGTTGACCGATCCGGTAATCGCCAGGGATTGCCGGATGGGAACTTGCGCCAGCGCGGAAAGCAGGGCGCAAAGTTCGGCAAGCGACGCCGAGTCGCCTTCGACCTGACCGTAGGACTGTTCGAATACCAGGCTGGCGGAAAGCGAAAGCGGCTGATGGCGGGCATAACGGGCGGCAAGGAAAGCGGTGAGGATGAGTACGCCCTTGGAATGAATCGCGCCGCCCAATTCCGTTTCGCGTTCAATATCCACCACATCGCCGTCACCCACGCGCGCGGTGGCGGTAACGCGCGCTGGATGTCCATGACATACTCCCGCAAGTTCCACCACCACCAGCGCGTTGGCTTGCCCGGCGCGCTCGCCCTCGGTGGAAATCAGGATGCCGCCTTCCAGGATGTCCTCCAGCACTGCCCGCGGGTAGCGGCTGACGCGCCGCCCGCGAGCCGCGAGCGCGGCGCGAACGGCCTTTGCGCCAATGATGTGGACATCTTCCGCCGCCTGATGGGCGTAGAAGCTGGATTCCCGCATCAAATCGTTCATATGGCGTGTGGAAAGCGACAGGCGCCCCGCGTGTTCGGCGTGGCGAGCGGCTTCTTCCATCAGCAAGGCGACGGCGGGCGCGTCGAAGGGCGGCAATCCGGCATGCCTGCCAATGTCGGCGGCAAGACGGGCAAAACGGCGCTCGTTTTCCAGCGTGCGCGGCAGGTCGTCGGCAAAATCGGCGACGACCTTGAAGAGTTCGCCAAAATCGGGGTCATTTTCCGTGAGCAAGGCAAACAACTCGCGCTCGCCCACCAGAATCACCTTGAGCTGGCAAGGCGCGGGCGCGGGGGAGAGCGTGACCTGACCGCCCCAGCCTTGCGCCTCGGCAGGCGGCTCGATGGCGATCTGACCGCTTTTCAGGGCGCGTTTCAGGCCATCCCAGGCAAAAGGCTGGCCGAAAAGCCGCGCCGCGTCCAGCACCAGATAACCGCCATTGGCGCGATGCAAGGCGCCAGGCCGAATCATGTTGAAATGCGTGGCCTGCCCATGCGCGGAAGGAAAATGCTCGATGCGGCCAATCAGGTTGCCAAAGCCGGGATTGTCTTCACGCGCCACCGGCGCTCCCCGCGTTTCCCCATGATCGACCAGGAGGTTCACCTGATAGCGCAACAGATGCGCCGCGTCGTCCTCCGCGTTTTCCTGATCTTCGTCCGTTTCGTCCTCCTCTTCCAACAAGCCCTTGGCGGCGCGCTGGATGACATCGTCGCAGATGGCGTCGATGAAGCGGATGACCTCCGCCAGATCGGCGTAATGGCGGCGCAGGTCGCGGGTCAGATGCGCCAGCACCGGACGCAGGGCATGACGTTCGGCATGGGCAAGCGCGCGGTTCAACTCCTGCCGCCAACCGGGGAATTCGCTCAACAGTTCAGCGAGTTTTTCACTCCACGCTTCCACCTGCGTTTCAATCCGCTGGCGCGCCTCGGCGGGAAGCGCCTCGAATTCCTCTGGCGACATGGGCTGACCATCCTGCATGGGCATGAATACAAAGCCTTCCGGCGTATTGATAAGACCCAGCGCCTCCGCCTCGCTGGCCTTGCCCAGAACGGCAATGGCCTCCTCTTCGCGTTTTTTGTGCTTTTCCCGCAAGGCTTTGACCCGATCGACATGGCTGTCGGCATTGAGCGCCGCCTCGATGGCAGGCCGCAAATCCAGCGTCAGTTGCCGCAAATCCGCCTTGAGACGCGCCCCGCGTCCCGCGGGCAAACGCAACAGACGCGGCGCGCGCGGCTCGGCAAAATTGTGCAAGTAGCATAAATCCGGCGGTGTGCGTCCCTTTGCCGCCAATTCCCTGACCAGACGGAACAGGGTCGTATGCCGGCTCTCCCCCGGCTCGCCCATGACAAAAATATGATAGCCAGGATGCGCGATCGCCAGCCCGAAGGCAATTGCCTCCTCCGCCCGCTCCTGCCCCAGGGCAAAAGGCAAAGGCGAAAGCTCGGCGGTGCTGGCAAACCCCAGCGCGTCAGGATCGGAACGACGCCGCAGGGCGTCCGGAGAAAGCGGGCATGACAAGGACATGGAGATTCAAGAAGTGATACGGAAAACGCGAAGGATATGCCTTGCGCCGCGCCGTTGCAAATTCGGGCGAGTAATGGGGCGCGATTGAAAGTGGAGGAAATCTGTCCGCGCGAAGAACGAAACGCCGTGTTGATTTTTCCCGCATCGTCATTGCGAGGCGCGTAGCGCCGTGGCAATCCAGTGCGCCCGCAAGGGCGCTAAAGCGCCCTCTGGATTGCCACGGGCCTACGGCCATCGCAATGACGAAACGAGGGAGATTGACACAGCGTTTGGTTCTTCGCGCCAATGAAAATCCTCTACGTTTAATCACGCTCCGGGTAATGCCTTGCGTCAAATGCTGAAAAGATTTTGCAGGTAATGACGGACCGGCAAACCTAGAATGGCGCTGGGAAGAGTAATACTCAAGAAAAAACAGAAGACAATACTTGCCGCGCACGACGCGTACATGAATTTCAGGAGGGTCCTTGCCAGCGGCACATCGGCGGCATGAATCCGATAGGTAAAATAGGCGCAAATCAGGGCGGCGAGCGTAAATAACCATAAAAAATCAATGCTGTATCGTATATAGACGCCCGCATTCAGGGAGAGAAACAGAATATGCAACAGTCCTATACCGGGAAGCAGCAGCAACAGTCCATACAGCAACCTGTCATCTTTCCGCAAGGCGGCGCCGACGCGCCGGATCTGGAATAAAAACCATAACAAGGGAAGATTCACCAAACCAATCGTGGGGCTATTGAACATGTATACCGGAAAGGCCGCGTCATATAGCCGTTGAAAAAGCCAAGAATCCGGTTTGAGGGTTATGAACGGGAAGCGCGCGGAAAAATCGAGCGGATTGAAGAAATAAGCCTGGAACCCGGCCAATGCTTTCAGCAGCTTGCCTATCGGGTTGGCAAGCGGCAGGGCTTCCATGTTGGCCTGCGTCAACTGATGGAAAGCGCCAAAATCCGTAATCGAGCCAAAACGCGCGTAGTTATGCCACATCAAGGGCAGGGCGACAATGACATACGGCAGGACAAGGCAGGTCAAGACAAAGCGC
>JAITRP010000027.1 GCA_031288305.1 Zoogloeaceae bacterium | reverse complement strand
AGAAGACCAATCCGGCCAGAAGACCGAAACCATGCTTGAGCCATGCTTTCATCCTGTTCACTCCTTGTGTTCGCGCAAGCACATGCGCGCGGGAGACCGCATGCTAGGCGGCATCGCGCAGCATGTCAACGATCTGATCTGTGCGTGTAGCGAGCTTTGTATCTGTCCACTTCAATGGCGCGATAGTTGTCCGGTCGTCATAGTCACCTCACAAGGAGGGCATGATGAAACGGACAGTCGCGCGGGAAGAGGTGAGGAAGACGCGTTTTGAAGAAGCGTATGAAGGCTGGAATCAGGGGCGGTTGAGCCAGGAGGAAGCGGCGCGGTTGCTGGGGATGTGCGCGCGCGGTTTTCGTCGTTACCTGGCGCGCCACGAGGCCGAAGGCAAGTCTGGGTTGCTGGACAAGCGGTTGGAGGGACGTTGCGCCCGTGGCGCTCCGGTTCGATGAGACGCTGGCGTTGCGGGAGCAGCGCCGCGAACGGTATGGAGGCTGGAGCGTGTGGCATTTTTTCAGTCACTACAAGGCGGATGGCGGCAAGCGCAAGGGACAACACCGGAAGAAGCGCGACCGTAAGCCTCTGCCGGGGATGATGATGCATCAGGATGGCTCGCGGCATGAGTGGCTTGCGGGCCAGTGGCGCGATCCGGTCGTGACGGTGGATGACGCCACGAGAGGGGTCTATTCCATGTTCCTGGTGGAAGAAGAAGGGACGGCATCGAGCTTTGCGGGGATGCGAGAGGCGATCGATTCGCATGGACTGCCCGGCGGCTTCCACGGTGACCGCCACGATTGGCACACGCCGGAGGCGGGCGGAAAGGCGGACAAGTCCAATCCGACCCGGTTTGGGCGGGCGATGCGGCAGTTGAACATTCGGATGATCGCCGCGTGTATTCACCCCAGACCACCCCAGACGCGCGGGCGTTCGGAGCGGCGGTTCAAGATGCTGCAGGACAGGCTACCGAAGGAATTGGCGCTTCTCCGCATCACGAATCTGGAGGCGGCGAACCGGTTCATCCAAGAGGAATTCCTCAAGCGTTGCAACGAGGAATTCCGGGTGGCGGCGCGGGAGGAAGGGAGCGCCTTCGTGGCGTGGATCGGCGGCGATCTTGCGGACATTCTGCGCGAACGCCATGCGCGGACGGCGGGGTCGGACAACTGTGTGAAGTTCGAGAAACGGACGCCGCGACTGCCGATGGACAAGCGTCGTTGCCACTACGTGAAGGCCAGAGTGGAAGTACATCGTTACCCGGATGGGCGCATGGCGGTCTTCCATGGGCAGAGGAGACTCGCGGACTACACGGTGGAAGGAAAGGAGGTGAAAACGGCGGAAGAGACGGCGGCCCACAGGGTTGCCTGAGGCGCCGGCGTCCGCGTCGTATGCCGACGCCAGTGGGCTGCGCCCTCCGGCAATTGGCATACGGCATGAAAAAGCGGACAATCTGAAAATCACTCAGGCGGACAGATTCAAAAGTCCGTAACAGAGCGTAGAGGCAGATGGGCGCGATTAAAAGTGGAGGATGTCATGTCGATAACTTGCCTTCAACGAAGCGCGACCGAACACTTTTGAACACTTTTCCCTGAGAAGGGAGAGCTGGGGAGGGGTTTACGGCGGAGAAACAGGAACCAAGGTCTGATGCAGACCTGTTCGCCGCAACCCCTCAATCCTCCCTTGTCAGGGGAAAGGAAAACCCGCGCGCTCACCAACCTTGTCTCTGCGGAGCATAGCGATGTGGCAAAAATGACGAAATTCCATTTTTAATCGCGCCCGGCAGATTGCCGATAACGCGTTCAGTCAGTGGTCGACAGGAGAACGGTTGAGGTTTCCGGATACCTTGGTCGGCTGCTACAACTCTCCGTGAAACGCGCGAGGTGACGATCCACGGCTGCCGCTTATGTGAATGAGCGCGTCGGACACTTGGCGCGGCAACGAAATATTGTTTTTCAAAATCTCCTGAGACACTCTTCTACAACATGCCCCCGCAGTTGCTGGACGTTTTTTGCCAAACGTGGATTCCAGCATCCGTAGACGCAAAAAGCAGTGGACAGAAGACGAAGGCGTGCGTTAGCTTGACAGAATTTATTCGACGCCATCCCGCGAAAAACGCCATGAACACATGTGAACTTCCTTTATCCGACCATTTGCGGCAGCTTGCCGATGCCGGATTGACGCGCCAGCGGCGGCGGCTGGATTCGCCTGTGGCGCCGCACATGCGGGTGGAAGGGCAAAAGATGCTGGCTTTTGCCAGCAATGACTATCTGGGTCTGGCGGCGCATCCCGAGATCATCGCCGCGCTGGCGCAAGGCGCGCGCGACTGGGGCGCGGGCAGCGGCGCTTCCCATCTGGTAAGCGGACATCTAGAAGCGCATGAAACGCTGGAACGGCGTCTTGCCGAATTCACCGGCTTTGAGCGTTGTCTTGGCTTTTCCACCGGGTATCTCGCCAATCTGGCGGTTACGCCGACACTGGCGGCGGGGCGCGATGACGCTATCTTTGCCGACCGGCTGAATCACGCCTCCCTGATCGACGCCGCGCGCCTTTCCCGCGCCCGCCAGCACCGCTACCCGCATGGCGACATGGCGGCGCTGGAACGGTTGTTGGCCCGCAGCGCGGCAAAAAACAAGGTCATCGTCAGCGACGCGGTTTTCAGCATGGATGGCGATCTCGCGCCTCTTCCCGAACTCTTCAAATTGGCGGAACGCTTTGACGCCTGGCTGGTCATCGACGACGCGCATGGCTTTGGCGTACTGGGAACAGAGGGACGCGGCAGTCTCGTCCATTGCGGCATTCGTCCGCATCCGCGCATCCTGCTGATGGCAACCCTGGGCAAGGCGGCAGGGGCGGGCGGGGCGTTTGTCGCTGGATCGGCGCTTGTCATCGAATATCTGTTGCAAAAAGCCAGAAGCTACATCTTTACCACCGCGCAACCGCCCGCCATCGCGGTTGCCGCAACGAAAAGCCTGGAAATCATCCAGACGGACGAAGCCAGACGCCTCCACCTGCGCGCCTTAATCCAGCAATTGCGCATGGGATGCGCCACGCTTCCCTGGCAATTGTTGCCCTCGGAAACCGCCATCCAGCCATTGCTGCTGGGAGAAAACGACAAGGCGCTCGCGCTTTCCCAACAACTCTGGCGACGCGGCCTGTGGGTTGCCGCCATCCGCCCGCCCACCGTACCGCCCGGCACGGCGCGATTGCGCATTTCCCTTTCCGCCGCCCACACGGAAGGAGATGTGGCGCAACTCGTTTGCGCCTTGCGGGAACTGGCGTGACCTCGCTGCCTGCCTTCTTCCTCCCCGGCTGGGGATTCGGCCGCGGCCCGCTGGACGCGGCGCTGGGGAAAAGCCGTTGGCGGCGCATGGATTTGCCGGGTTGTGGTACGGAAGCGTCCACTTCCGCGCCCATTCCCGTCCATTTCACGGCGGCGGTCGACGCGCTCTTGGCGCAACTGCCGCCCGTCTGCGCCTTGGGCGGCTGGTCGCTGGGCGGCATGTTGGCGCTGGCCGCCGCCCTGCGCGCGCCGGAGCGTTTTTGCCAGCTTCTTCTGGTTGCCGCGACGCCCAGTTTCATCCAGCGCGAAGACTGGGCTTTCGGGCGTCCGCCACAAGAACTCCAGGCTTTTCGGGAGAGAATCCGTCGGGAAGGCGCGGCGTTGTTGCCGCGCTTTGCCGCCAGTTTTTGCCGCGGCGACGCAGAACCGCAGGCCGCCCAATGGCTCTTGCAAAATGCCAGTTCAATGTCGCAAGCGGCGTTGGATGCGGGATTGCTCTGGCTGGAAGAGGCCGATCTGCGCGCGGGGATCGGGCGGGTGGCCTGTCCCGTCACCCTGATCCACGGCGAAAACGATCCGCTGATTCCCGCAGAAGCCGCCCGCTGGCTCGTCAGTCAGTTGCCGCAAGCGCATCTATCGCTCATCCCGGACAAGGCGCACGCGCCATTTGCGCCAAATGCCTCCGCATGCGCCCGATTTCTGCGAAAATTGCCCCGCCCATGAAAACCGTTCGCTTTTCTTCTCCCTCGTCCGCGCACTCGGAACTGCCCGCCAAACGTCTGGTGCGGCAGAATTTCGAACGCGCCGCCAGCACCTACAACAGCGCCGCGCGGGCGCAACGCTGGGTTTCTTCGCGCCTGATCGGCTTTTTGCCGCCCGCGCTGATACCCGCCATCATTCTGGATGCCGGTTGCGGCACAGGTTTCAGCCTGGAAATGCTTGCGCTGCGTTTTCCAGCGGCGCGGTGCATGGCGCTGGATTTCTCCCGCGCCATGCTCGCCCACATCCGGCAACTGGAATTCGGCATCTGTGGCGATGTGGAACACATCCCCCTGCGTGACGAAGTGGCGGGTCTCTACTGGTCGAATCTTGCTGCCCAATGGTGCGATCCGGCGGCTTTGAGCCTTGAAGCCTGGCGGGTGCTCTGGCCCAAGGGAACACTGGCGCTTTCCAGCCTGGCGCCTGGCACCTTTCACGAACTCGACGAGATTTTTGCCCAGGTTGACCCTTACCCGCATACGCTGCCTTTTCAGACGCCGGAAAACTGGCAGGACGCGCTCTCCGCCGCCGGATTCACCAGCATCGAGATTCACGCCGAACCCTGCGTCGCCCATTACCGCGACCTGCGCAGCCTGATCAAGGCCATCAAGGCCATCGGCGCCAACCAGATTGCGCCTTCCACCCGCCGTCCCGGCCTGATGGGACGCAAAACCTGGCAAAAGCTGGAAGCCGCCTACGAAGCCAGACGCGGCGCGCGCGGCCTGCCGCTTACCTATCAGGTTGTCTTTTGCATCGCCAAGAAATGACGCCAGGCTACTTCGTCGCCGGCACCGACACGGGCGTAGGCAAAACATTCGCCGCCTGCGCCCTGCTTTTACGCGCGCGCCGGGATGGTTTTAGGGCAATGGCGATCAAGCCTGTGGCGGCGGGCGTGGCGGAAGACGGCGAAAACGAGGATGTCCGGGCGCATCGGGCGGCGGCTTCGCCGGAAGTCGATCTGCCGTTGCGCGTCCGCAATCCCTATTGCTTTGCTCCGCCCATCGCGCCGCACCTTGCCGCGCGGGAAGCGGGCGTCGAGATTGCCTTTTCGCGCATCCAGGAAGCGTTGAATGTGGCAAGGAAGGCGGCGGATCGGGTGCTGGTCGAAGGCGTGGGCGGCTTTCGCGTTCCCTTGGGCGCGGAAGGCGACAGCGCCGATCTCGCCCGCTTGCTCAACCTGCCGGTCATCCTGGTGGTTGGAATGCGGCTGGGCTGCATCAATCACGCGCTGTTGACCGCGGAGGCCATTGCCGCCCGGCGGCTTCCCTTCGCCGGATGGATTGCCAACTGCATCGATCCGGACATGCCCCGCTTTGCAGAAAACCTCGCAACCTTGAAAGCTACCCTGCCCGCGCCGCTGCTGGGCGTTCTCTCCTACCAGGCGCGCGCCGATCCTGCCCGCGCCGCGAAACAGGCGCGCTGGCCGTAAGAATGAGGATTTCCGCCACCATGCCGCCCTTTCCGTCCGCTTTCGTCACCATCGCGCCGCAAGGCCGAAAACAGACGCTGGAATACGCATGGACAGGAGTAATGACAACGGATTCTCCTGCCCTCGTTTTCCTGCATGAAGGACTGGGCTGTATCGCCCTATGGCGGAATTTTCCAGAACGACTGTGTCGGCGGCTGGGGCGGCGTGGACTGGCGTATTCGCGCATGGGATACGGTGCATCCACGCCGCGACCGCATGACGAACCGCTGCCGCGCCATTACCTGCGCCGCGAAGCTGTCGAGGTGCTGCCCGCCTTGCTGGAAGCGATCGGCATCGCACGGCAAAAACCCTGGCTGATTGGCCACAGCGATGGCGGCAGCATCGCCCTTCTGGCCGCCAGTTGCGATGCTGCCGCCTATTCCGGCATCGTCGTCATCGCGCCGCACTATTTCGTGGAAGACGTTTGCCTCGAAGGCATACGCCGCGCTTCCGCCGCATTCGAAACGGGCAACCTGCGCGCGCGGCTGGCGCGTTACCACCAGGACGTAGACGGCGCCTTCCACGGTTGGCACGACATCTGGCTCGACCCTGCCTACCGCGACTGGAACGTGGAAGCGGACTTGAAACGCATCACCTGCCCCGTGCTGGCGATCCAGGGCGACGCGGACGAATACGCAACGCTCGAACAAATCCACGGCATCCAACGGCAAGCGCCGCAAACCGAGCTGTGCGTCCTGCCGCAATGCGGCCACTCGCCGCACCTGCAACAACCCGAAGTCATGCTGGACGCCATCGAAGCCTTTATACGCGACCGCATATAATTAGCGCGTTTTTGGCGTAAATGCTGACACATGCAAAATTCCACGGCAATCTCTCCCCCTCTCGTCAAAAGCGAGCGCGCCGCAGGCGCTCGTGGCAATCCAGATGGCCTTTCGATTTGCCTTGGCGTTTCGGATGACTGAACCGCCGTCTGGATTGCCGCGAGCCCTCCGCCCCTGAACCTGCCCGCCTATTTTGACCACAACGACACAAGGAGCAAACGATGGACTACCCGATTTACCTCTTCGATTCCACGCGCCATCAGTATCTTCTGCCCGTGGGCAAGGTACAGGATATTGGAATGGTGGCGGACGCGGTGGAAAAGATGCAACGCATGCAGGACGGCATCAATCCGCGCTTTGTGCGCCTGGGGGTCAGGCTCAGGGAATCCACGGATCGCTTTCCCGTGTTTTCCGACCAGCATGACATGGGGTATTTCTGGCTCAATGACCCGTTCAAACTGCTCAAGGGGCACGAAGGCGCGCTCTGACAGCCGGAGATGTACGATGGGGACAAGATACCGGAGTTCTTCAAGGTGCTTTTTCCGCTGGCGCGGATGTTGAAGCTGGATATTTACGATGAGTTCCGGCGGGTTATGTGCCCGCATGGAGCATAGGCGTGCCGACGGAGGAAAGCAACAAGTACCGTCTTGCTTGGGATCCTGACCTTACGGAGACGTGGAATCTCTCGAAGGACGCGGTCAAGAAACGCTTTCTGGAAAAATTGACCGCCCCCTTGACCGAACGCGGGTTCAGGCTCATATATGTGATTGAGGATAGTAGGGATTACCAACCTTATGCGCCGAGTTTTACTTTCCTGCGCAAAATACCCGGAGTGGAGCAGGTTATAAAAGGCAATATTTCCGGGGATGGGTGAAGCCGCGCGAGATAATTCCAAGGTTTTTGCGAGATAAATCGGTTCTGGTTTATCTCGGGTTGCTGTTGTTTTTTTGCAACACTTGGTCAGCGTCTTCCGCGCATCAGGGCTTCGATTTTTAACGTTTTGGCGAGTTCGTC
>JAITRP010000211.1 GCA_031288305.1 Zoogloeaceae bacterium | reverse complement strand
CGCTGACGCGGCAGGCAGTCTTCGATCTGTTGATATTGGGATTCGGTGATTTCCATCATCAAGCTCCAGTAACTTCTTGGTACCGAAGCATAACATCTTTCAGGGGTAGTGTGAACACGCCCTGGCAAGAAATTAGCGGCAGACCTTCAGGGCTGCCGGTCTAACGTCATTGGGAAGGGATTTTTCTCCCCTCCCCAATGACTACGGTCGAAACCCCGGCCTTCAGGCCGGGGTTTCACCTTCGCCCCGCCCTGAAGGGCGGGGTTTCAAACCGGAGTTGGTTTTACGATGAATGATGCGGAATTTAAGCAATGGAAGGCAAAATTCTGGTGTCCTGCGCAATAGCTGGCATGAATAATCCGGCGGCGGATATTTTTCTGGATTCTGTTCTTCGCCTCGCCCTTGCAAGGCGTTCAGGCGGGAAAAACGCCGGTCGACAGGTAACGATCACCCCGGTCGCAGATGATGAAGACGATGACGGCGTTTTTGATCTGCTGGGAGAGGCGCAGAGTCACGGCGAGCGCGCCGCCGGAGGAAATGCCGGCGAAGACGCCTTCTTCTCTTGCTAGCCGCCGGGTCATGTCCTCGGCCTCGGCCTGGGAGACGATCTCCAGTTGGTCTACCCACTGCTTGTCATAGATTTTCGGCAGGTAGGCGTCCGGCCATTTGCGGATGCCGGGAATCTGGCTGTCGGCATCCGGCTGGCAGCCGATGACGCGAATGGCCGGGTTTTGCGATTTCAGAAATTGCGCCGTGCCGATAACCGTGCCCGTGGTGCCCATCGAGGAGACGAAATGCGTGACGCTGCCCGCCGTATCGCGCCAGATTTCCGGGCCGGTGCCGGTGAAATGCGCCTTGGGATTGTCGGGATTGGCGAACTGGTCGAGGATGATGCCTTCGCCCGCGTCGCGCATTTTGCTCGCCATGTCGCGGGCGAGTTCCATGCCGCCGTTCTTGGGGGTGAGCACCAGTTCCGCGCCATAGGCGCGCATGGTCTGCCGCCGTTCCAGGCTCTGGTTTTCCGGCATGACCAGGATCATGCGGTAGCCGCGCATGGCGGCGGCCATCGCCAGCGCGATGCCGGTATTGCCGGAAGTGGCTTCGATCAGGGTATCGCCAGGTTTGATGTCGCCGCGCGCTTCCGCTTCGCTGATCATGGAAAGCGCCGGCCTGTCCTTCACTGAACCCGCCGGGTTGTTGCCTTCCAGCTTTGCCAGGATGGCGTTGTTGCGCCGCTGGTTTTCCGCGCCCGGCAGGCGTTGCAATTCGATGAGCGGCGTGTTGCCGACGAAATCTTCCAGTTTCTTGAAGATGGGGCGGGCGTGGGCATTCATTGTCTGGACAACCATTGCGCGTATTGGGAAACGCCTTCTTCCACCGTGGCGAACGGCGCGGCATAGCCGACGGAACGCAGGCGCGTCAGGTCGGCTTGCGTAAAGGCCTGATATTTGTCATGCAGTCCTTCCGGAAAATCGATATATTCCAGAAGGCCGCGCTTGACGATTTCTTCCAGGGCGAGCGGCGCTTCGCCCTGCAATGCGCGACACCCATTGATCGCGGCGAGCGCCACCGCGTTGAAACTCTGCGCGCGTCCCGTGCCCAGATTGAAGATGCCGGATTTTTCCGGATGATCGAGGAAAAACAGATTGACCTTGACCACATCGTCAATGAAAACAAAATCCCGCTGCTGTTCGCCGTTGGCGTAGCCGTGCGAGCCTTTGAAAAGCTTGACCCGGCCTTCGTTCCTGAACTGGTGATAGTGGTGAAAGGCCACGGAAGCCATGCGCCCCTTGTGCTGTTCATGCGGGCCATAGACGTTGAAATAGCGCAGTCCCGCCACCTGCGAGCCTTCCGGCGGACGCCGGCGCGCCATCTGGTCGAACAGGAATTTGGAATAGCCGTAGATGTTCAGGGGCGTTTCGTATTGGCGCTTTTCCCGGAAAATGGCGCCGCCGCCGTAGGTCGCGGCGCTGGAAGCGTAGAGCAGCGGCACTTCCTGATCCAGGCACCAGTTGAGCAGGATGCAGGAATACCGGTAGTTGTTCTCCATCATGTAGCGGCCATCGCTCTCCATGGTGTTGGAACACGCGCCCTGATGCAGGACGGCGTCGATTTCGCCATCGAAATGCCCATGCTGGATGCGCGCGATGAAGTCTTCCTTGTCCAGATAATCGGCAATCTCGCAGTCGGCGAGATTCCTGAACTTTTCGGCGCGCGCCAGGTTATCCACCGCGATGATTCGCCGCTCGCCGCGCGCGTTCAGCGCCCTGACCAGGTTCGACCCGATAAACCCGGCCGCGCCGGTTACGACCACATAATTTGACATTGCGCCTGCCCAGAATTCGAGATGGATTGCGAAACGGAATTATCCGCCAAAGAACGGACAATACCCGAAATCCGCGACAGAGGACAAGGGATCAGAAGACGGAAGAAGAGGACGGAATGCCCGCCCGCTTTTCATGGGCGGGAGAGCAGGGGTAACGCATGTGTCGCCCGAAGACCACGCTCCGTCATCTTTCTTGATCGTAAAACTAACTCTGGTTTGAAACCCCGCCCGGAAGAATCGGTGCGAAGGTGAGACCCCGGCCTGAAGGCCGGGGGATCAATCCGTAGCCATTGGGGAGGGGAGAGAAACCCCCCTTCCCGATGACGTTAGACCGGCAGCCCTGAAGGGCTGCCGCCAATTTCTTGCTCTGGTATCGGATGCGGGTATCGCCGGAATGCGCGAAATCCTGGGTGAACGCCGTTTTCGCGTGGAAGTGCCGGAAGACGCCGCCTTGCTGGTTTTACCTGGCTGTGGGATCACGGCGATCATGGCGCGGCGTTGTCGATCCTGGAGGCGATCTGCCGTATTCCAGTGTCCTGCGCTTCCTGCCAAAGGAAACCGGGGAAGCGCGCGCCTTGTCGGATTGCGTGTGGCGCTACAGCGCGAACGAGGCGAAGGCGCGCCTCGCCGCCCGCAGGCCAGACCCCCGAATCGCCGCGCAACGCGAGACGCTTGGCGTATGGTTGCCGTTTACCGATCATGTCGTTCCCTTCTGGCTGGGGACGCGGGACGATTCGGGGCGGGTCGCGCCGGCATCCCGCGCGGGAGGTTTCGCGGACATGCCGTATGGATGGAAAGCGGAAGCGGTCGCCCTGCTCGCGGAATACGAGCGTCTTCGCGCGCAATACACATTGTGCAAGAAATATCACAGCCCGAAGGAAACCCTCGGCATCATGCTGATGCATTGCTGGACATGCCGGGCGGCGATCCAGACCACCCTGGGGACGCGAAGGCGCGGTACGCGGCGGGATGTTTCCTGGCCAAATACGGCGCCCGGCAGTGAGAGACATCGCCGGTTGCGGGCCGAACAGGCGCGTATCGCCGGACTGCCGGGGTATGAAATGATCGTGGCCGACGTCCGATTCGGGAATCGAGAATCCGGCGGCACTGCTCGGCCCGATCTCGCGTGACGAAGCGAAAGCGCGCCTGCCCGAAGGCGCGCCGGCGCCGCCGCGCGTCAGGCATGTCGTCGAAAAATCCCGCGCCGCGCCGCTGCCGGCCCTGATCGCGCTTGGTCTCGTGCCGTCCGCGGAGGCGCTGGCGAGGTTTTCACCGGTCGTCGCGGCATACTGGATCGGCCTCGCGCATCGGGACCCGGCGCTCGGCCTGTTGGCGTCCGAGACCTACAAGGCGTTTGCCCGCCGAAGGTCGCTGCTGCTCCTCGATCTGCAATCCCGGGCGCGCATCAATGAACTCCCTTGGGTGAGCGCCATCCCGCGAGATCAACTTCGCTCCGGCTGAGAGAAGGACGTCGTCATGTCCCTGGCCGCGGCCGCCATCGACCAGTTTCCGGGCGTCACCCTGCCCAATGTTCTGATCGCGCAATTCAACGGTTTATATGACCCGACCGAAAACCGGCGTCCGTTCGTCGCCGAACTGGCCGCGGAAATTTTCATCGTAAAACTAACTCCGGTTTGAAACCCCGCCCTTCAGGGCGGTGCGAAGGTGAGACCCCGGCCTGAAGGCCGGGGTTTCGACCGTAGCCATTGGGGAGGGGATGCAAACCCC
>JAITRP010000182.1 GCA_031288305.1 Zoogloeaceae bacterium | reverse complement strand
GACATCGACTCGCCGGAAAAGGCGAGGCAGGTGCTCGACGCCACCGGCGCCGACGCGCTGATGATCGGCCGCGCGGCGCAGGGCCGGCCATGGCTGTTCCGGGAAATCGAGCACTATCTTGCCACCGGCGCGCGTCTGCCGCCGCCGCGCGTCGACGAAATCCGCGACATCCTCCTGGCCCACCTGGAGGCTTTGTACGATTTCTACGGCGCCGATGTCGGCGTGCGCGTCGCGCGCAAGCACATCTCGTGGTATACCAAGGGACTGGCCGGTTCGGCGGCGTTCCGCCAGCGCATGAACCGCTTGCCGGGCGTTGCCGGACAACGCAAGGCCGTCGACGAGTTCTTTCTGGATCTTGCCGAGCGGAACGAACGCCTGCCCCGCGACCCGGTCGACGCCAACGACATCGATGGACCTGCCGCATGAAAAGCACCAACGACATCGCCGCCTGCATCCAAGGCGCGCTCGAGACTTATTTCCGCGACCTCGAAGGCGAAACGCCGAGCAACATCTACGCCATGGTGCTGAAGAGCGTCGAGCGGCCGATGCTCGAAGTCACGCTGCGGCAGGCCGGCGGCAACCAGACGCTGGCCGCCGAGATGCTCGGCATCAACCGCAACACACTGCGCAAGAAGATCAACGAACACCACTTGCTCTGATGCCCTGATCCATCCTTCGCGCCGCGGGGCAAGGCCCGAGCGGCTCCCGCGCTTGTGTCTTGCAATCCGGTTCCCAATGATGAGGAAGCGTTCTTCATGAAAATCCGCCAAGCCTTGTTCAGCCTGTCCGACAAACGCGACGCGCTCGAATTCGCCCGTGGCCTCGCCGCCCAAGGCGTCAAGCTCCTTTCCACCGGCGGCACCGCCCGGCTGCTCCGGGACGCCGGCCTTGCCGTGACCGAAATCGGCGACTACACGGGATTTCCGGAAATGCTCGACGGCCGCGTCAAGACGCTGCATCCCAAGGTCCACGCCGGCATCCTGGCCCGGCGCGATTCTCCCGGACATCTGGCGACGATCGAGCGGCACGGCATCCCGCCGATCGATCTCGTGTGCGTCAACCTCTATCCGTTCGCCGCGACCGTCGCCACGCCCGGCGTGACGCTCGCGGCGGCCATCGAGAACATCGACATCGGCGGCCCGGCGATGGCGCGTTCCGCCGCCAAGAATTTTACCGGCGTTGTCATTGTCACCGATCCGGCGGATTATGCTTTTATTCTTGCCGAATTGAAGGCGAACCACGGGGAAATCTCGCTTGCCACGCGCTTTGCCCTGGCCAAAAAAGCCTTTACCCACACCGCCCGCTATGACGCCATGATCGCCAACTGGCTCACCGGCGCGCCCGAAGGCGTGGAAGCCGAACCGGAAAAACCCGTGTCCGCCTTGTCTCCTTTCCCCGAACGCCTGCATCTGGCGTTTGATCGCGTGGAAGTCCTGCGTTACGGCGAGAATCCGCACCAAGAGGCGGCCTTCTACCGCGACCTTGCGCCCGCGCCGGGGAGTATTGCCGCGTACCGCCAAGCGCAGGGAAAGGAACTTTCCTACAACAACATCGCCGATGCCGATGCCGCCTGGGAGTGCGTCAAGACCTTCCCGACGCCCGCCTGCGTCATCGTCAAGCACGCCAACCCGTGCGGCGTCGCTGTTGGCGCGAACCTTGCCGAAGCCTACGAAAAGGCGTTCCAGACGGACGCCACCTCCGCCTTCGGCGGCATCATCGCCTTCAACGGCGAGGTCGGCGAGGAAATTGTCCAGTCCATGAGCGACAAGAAACACTTTGTCGAAGTGCTGATTGCGCCCGCCTTCACCGAAGCCGCCCGGACGCTCTTGACCGCAAAACAGAATCTGCGCGTACTGGAAGCGCCGATCTTGCGCACACGCAATCCATTGGAATTGAAGCGCGTCGGCGGCGGGTTACTGGCACAAACGCCGGATGATTTCGACGTCAAACCGGAAAACCTGAAGGTGGTGACGCAAAAAGCGCCGGCGCCCGCGCAGATCGACGACCTGTTGTTTGCCTGGCGCGTCGCCAAGTTCGTCAAATCCAACGCCATCGTCTTTTGCGCAAATGGCATGACCTTGGGCGTGGGCGCGGGGCAGATGAGCCGCGTCGATTCCACTCGCATCGCGGGCGTCAAGGCGCAAAACGCCGGACTTTCGCTTGCCGGTTCCGTGGTCGCCTCGGACGCCTTCTTCCCGTTTCGCGACGGCATCGATGTGCTCGCCAAGGCGGGCGCGGCGGCCGTCATCCAGCCCGGCGGCTCCCTGCGCGACGAAGAAGTGATCGCCGCCGCCAACGAACACGGCTTGGCAATGGTTTTTACCGGGGCGCGACATTTCCGGCATTAATGGTTGTGCGGCAAAAAGTAAAAATCTACTTTTTGCCGGGTCAGTTAGCAAAAAAGGGCAAGCAAAGCTCGCCCTTTTTTGAAGTAAAGGCAACGAAAAACCCCACGGCCGTGCTGGTTTTGCGGTGGGCGCAGGGATATGCATTTGTCTTCAACCAGCATAAGGTCACAAGAATCATCGAGTTCAGCAAAGGGATAAAATCATGAAACTTCTCGTCATTGGCTCTGGTGGGCGTGAGCATGCGCTGGCCTGGAAGCTGGCGCAAACGCCCGGTTTGCAGAAAATCTATGTTGCGCCGGGCAATGCCGGAACGGCGCGGGAGCGTGGAATCGAAAACCTGCCGCTCACCGACCCAAAAGCGCTGGCCGATTTCGCGCGGCAAAACGACATCCTTCTTACCGTCGTCGGTCCCGAAGCGCCCTTGGCCGCCGGTATCGTGGATGTCTTTCGCGCGCAAGATCTCCGGATTTTCGGGCCGACGCAGGCTGCGGCGCAGCTTGAATCCTCCAAGGATTTCGCCAAGCGATTCATGATGCGGCACAACATCCCCACCGCGGCCTTCGCGACATTTTCAGAGGCCGCCGCCGCGCATGACTATGTGGAAAAACAGGGCGCGCCCATCGTCGTCAAGGCCGACGGCCTTGCGGCGGGCAAGGGGGTGGTGGCGGCGGCGACGCTTGCCGAAGCCCATGCCGCCATCGACGACATGTTCTCCGGCTACGCGCTGGGGAAGGCCGGGGCGCGAGTGGTGATCGAGGAATTCCTGACCGGCGAGGAAGCCAGCTTCATCGTCATGGTTGATGGCAAGAACGTGCTGCCGCTGGCCACCAGCCAGGATCACAAGCGCATCGGCGACGGCGACGCCGGCCCCAACACCGGCGGCATGGGCGCGTATTCCCCCGCGCCGATCGTGACGCCGGAAATTCACGCCAAGGTCATGCGCGAAATCATCCTGCCGACCGTCAAGGGCATGGCGGACGACGGCATTCCCTACACCGGCTTTCTCTACGCGGGACTGATGATCGGCGAAGACGGCAGCGTCAAGACACTGGAATTCAACTGCCGCATGGGTGACCCGGAAACGCAGCCCATCCTGATGCGGCTGAAATCCGACCTGGCCCGGCTCATCAAACACGCCATCGACGGCACGCTGGATCGGGTCGAAGCCGAATGGGATCGGCGCGCGGCCCTGGGCGTGGTGCTCGCCGCCGCGAACTATCCCGGCGCGCCTCGAAAAGGGAACGTCATTTCCGGCCTGCCCGAAGACAACCGTTTCGCTGACGACACGCGCGTGTTTCACGCGGGCACGGCGGTAAAGAACGGCAAGATCGTCACTGCCGGAGGGCGCGTGCTCTGCGTCACCGCCCTGGGCGAAAACATCAAGCTCGCGCGCCAACACGCCTACGCGGCGGCCTCCGGCATTGCCTGGAAAGGGATGCAGTACCGCCAGGACATCGGCCACCGGGTAATAGGAACCGGCAAAAAGTAAAAACCCACTTTTTTGGTGTAAAGGCAACGAGAACCCAAGTCCGGACTGGTTTGCGTTGGGTTCTGCTTTTGCCGCGCACTTACTTGATCAAGCGCAGCGCAAAGAAATAGCGGTATTTCGTCCCCTTGCTTGCGGCAATCCCGGCGATGATGCAAAGCGCGATGACACCGATTCCCAATAGCGAAAACAGCGCACCCAGCAATATCAGCAAAAACCCGATGGACGCCAGGATTTTCATCAATATGCTGCCGATCACGAAAATGGGCAGTACCGTAATCTGAAAATTCAGGGCTTCCTTGGCTTGGTCATTGACAAACGCTTTTCCCGGTCTGTCTTTGTTCATCAGCCAGATGATCAGGGGAGCAATGAATGAAGTAAAGATGCCAAGAATATGCGCCAGCATGGCCAAGTTCCTGTCGTCAGCGGAGGGCGCGTTTTGCGAAAGATCATTGCTCATGAAAATTTCCTTTCCTGGTAGGTTGTTCCGAGGATGCGACTACGGGTTGGAGTATACATGGTATATGGATTCTGGATTCAGCAAGGAACAAAAAAACGGATAGGGGTCGCCAGGGACGGAGTACCCGTCTTTATCGCGCTTTGTGTTCTCCCCTTGCAAGCGCCCAGGCGACATGTTCGCGCACCAGCGCGGAAGGATGATCGGCTCTGGCGTTCAGGGCGCGCAGGGCGTCCGGGTGCGCCGGAGCGCAATTGCCCAAGGCGACCGCGATGTTGCGCAACCAACGCAGATAACCGATGCGGCGAATGGGACTGCCCGCGAGTTTGTCCAGGAACGCGCTTTCTTCCCAGGCCATGAGTTCGGCAAGCGTGGCGGCATCCAGTCCGTGCCGGGGGAAAAAGGCGGCGTCGCCCATTGGAACGGCGCGATTCCAGGGACAGACGAGCTGGCAATCGTCGCAGCCATAAATACGGTTGCCGATGGCGGGACGCAAGGTTTCCGGAATGCTTCCGGGATGTTCGATGGTGAGATAGGCGATGCAGCGGCGGGCATCCACTACATATGGCGCGACAATCGCCCGCGTGGGGCAGGCGCGCAGGCAGCGGCCGCATGTGCCGCAACGCGGCGAAGCCTGGGGCAGGCTGGCGGGCAGCGGCAGATTGGTATAGAGCTCGCCCAGGAAATGGAACGAACCCTGCCGGGAAAGCAAGAGCGTATGTTTGCCGCGCCAGCCCAAACCGCCCTGCCGGGCGAACGCCACTTCCAGGACGGGCGCGGAATCGACGCAGACGCGCCAGGAAAAGGCGCCGATGACGCCCTCCATGCGTTGCGCCAGCGCGTTCAGGCGGCGGCGCATGATCTTGTGATAATCGCGTCCCAGCGCATAGCGGGAAATATAAGCGCGTTCGGGTCGCGCCAAGGCGGAGCGCGCCCGCGCGAGACCTTCTTCCGGCCAATACGCCAGCGTGACGCTGATGACGCTTTGCGCATCCGGCAACAGACCTTCCGGCCGGGCGCGCAAATCGGCATTGCGCGCCATATAATCCATCTGCCCGTGCCGCCCTTCTCTGATCCAGTCGGCGTAACGGGCATGAGCGTCCTTTAGTTCCGCATCATGGACAGCGGCAATCCCCAGCGCGGAAAAACCCAGTTCCGCCGCCCAGCTTGCAAGCCGGGCGGTCAGTTGTGTAAAGGCGTCGGCATCATTGCGCATGGAGAAAAAATCTTGTCTGAAATCGATCTGCCGGATCTTGCCGCCAGCAAAGCCCTGGGGAAAACGCTGGCAAACTGCCTGCATCCCGGACTGGTGATGTATCTGCAAGGCGACCTGGGCGCGGGCAAGACCACACTGGCACGCGCGTTGCTTTACGCGTTGGGTCATACAGGACCCGTCAAAAGTCCGAGTTATACATTGGTTGAAGTTTATGTAGTTTCGAGATTATACTTGTATCACTTTGATTTTTATCGTTTCATGTCGCCAGAGGAGTTTCTCGATGCGGGGTTGGACGAGTACTTCCGTGAAGACTCGATATGCCTGGTGGAATGGCCGGACAGGGCGTTTGGCTACGTTCCGCCCGCCGATCTCGTCCTTTCTCTGCATGCGATCGGGGCGGGACGCCGTTGCGTTTTCGCCGCCGGCAGTGAGGAGGGGCGAAAATGCCTGACAAAACTCCTTGCCGCGTGGCGCGCCGCCGCTTCCTGAATTTTTTCGGCGCGACCCTTGTCATCTCGGTAACGCCTGTCTTTGCGGAAGAGGCGCGTCCCACGCTGCTTGCCGTGCGCGTCTGGCCGGCGGAGGAATATACGCGCGTCACGCTGGAACTCAACGCCAACGTGCGTTTTTCCCACTTTACGCTGGAAGCGCCGGATCGTCTGGTGGTGGATATCGAAGGCATAGAATTCAACGCCGCGCTGAAAAGCCTTGCCGGAAAGGTGGCGGCCAATGACCCCTATATCCGGCTTCTGCGCGCTGGACAATACAAACCCGGCATGGTGCGCCTGGTGATGGAACTGAAGACGCGCGTAAAGCCGCAGGTATTTACCCTGCAACCGGTGGGAGGCTACGGACACAGGCTGGTGCTGGACGTGTATCCGGAAGTTCCGCTCGATCCCCTGCTGGCGCTATTGCAGGAACAGCGCGACAACGACTATCCGCCGGGCGAGGAAATTCGCCTGGAGGATGCCCCAACGGAAGAAAAAACGCCCCCGGCGGAAGGCAAGCAACCGGCAAATGGCAAGGAAAGCGGCAAAGACGGCAAGATTGCCAACAACGCCGCCGCGTCCAGTCCGGCCAGCAAGTTGAAGCAGCGGATCACCATCACCCTCGATCCCGGTCATGGCGGCGAAGACCCCGGCGCGATTGGCCGCGGCGGCAACCGCGAAAAAACCGTGACCCTGGCCATTGCCCGCCGCCTGAAAGCCAAACTGGAACGCGATCCCAATGTGCGCGTTGCCCTGACCCGCGACGGCGATTTTTTCGTGCCGTTGGGCACGCGCATCCAGAAAGCGCGGCGCGTGCAGTCGGACCTTTTCGTTTCCATCCATGCCGATGCCTGGATCAAGCCGGAGGCGCGCGGCTCTTCGGTATTCGTGCTGTCGGAAAAGGGCGCGTCCAGTTCCGCCGCTCGCTGGCTGGCGCAAAAGGAAAACAATGCCGATTTGGTGGGCGGCGTCAATATCAACGTCAAGGATCCGTTCCTGGCGCGCACCCTGCTCGATCTTTCGCAAACCGCCACCAAGAATGACAGCCTGCGCTTGGCCAAACTGGTGCTGGGCGAACTGGGCGGCGTCAATCGCCTGCACCGGGAAAGCGTGGAACAGGCTGGTTTCGCGGTGTTGAAAGCGCCGGACATTCCGTCCATCCTGGTGGAAACCGCCTTCATCTCCAACCCGGAAGAAGAACGCAAACTCGCCAACGAAAAATACCAGAACCAGCTCGCGGAAGCCTTGGCGCGCGGCATCCTGCGCTACCTGACCCAAAACCCTCCCGCCGTCAAATCCCCCATCGCCTGATTGGTTCCGCACGCCGGAATTTGCGAAACGTCCGCGCCCACGACAGCAACACAGAACAACTCAGCGCCTGCAATAAACCTAAATTCCTCAGTCCCCTGCTATCGACCCCCGATAACCTGATTGGGCAGAGCGAGAAAGAATGGATTTCTGGTTTTGCATGCGAGGAATTGCCTGATGATGTAGCGCACGAGGGCGCTCCATCGTACTGTTTTGGGCAACTGGGGCGCGGTTGTCGAAACGGAGCGGAGACCCTTGCGAACATTGGCGTTCATGGTTTTGAT
>JAITRP010000136.1 GCA_031288305.1 Zoogloeaceae bacterium | reverse complement strand
GTCGAAGGCTTGCTCTCCGGCCACGAACGCCCCCGTTACCCCGACCTTTCCCTGGGCGCGGCAACCTTCAAGAAGGCAAGGAAAGAAGGGAAGAAAGCGCAGCAGAAGAATCTGTTCGGGTGAGCGGAAGACAGCTTGTGCAAGGGCGACGCATATGCCGCTCCTGCACTTGTGCGGAAAGACAACGCCAACCCAAAAAAGGCCGCGCTGGTTTTTCGTTGGTTTTACACGGTTTGAAGCTAGGCTCTGCTTGGCTTCAAACCCAAGACAAACCGGTAAAAAGTGGGTTTTTACTTTTTGCCGTACAACCTCAGGCCGCTTCCAGCCCAAAGGCGCGGTGCAGGACGCGGACGGCGAGTTCCAGGTATTTTTCGTCCAGCACCACGGAAATCTTGATTTCCGAAGTGGAGATCATGCGAATGTTGATGCCTTCCTCCGCCAGGGCGCGAAACATCTGGCTGGCGACGCCGGGATGCGAACGCATCCCCACGCCCACGGCGGAAACCTTGCAGACCTTGTTGTCGCCCTGAATCTCGCGCGCGCCGATATGTTCGCGTACGCCTTCCAGCGCCGCCTTCGCCTTGTCGAACTCGGAACGATTCACCGTAAAGGAAAAATCGGTCGCGCCGTCATGTCCCACGTTCTGGATGATCATGTCCACGTCGATATTGGCCTCCGCCACCGCGCCCAGAATCTGATAGGCGATGCCCGGGCAGTCTGGGACGCCCAGCACCGTCAGTTTGGCCTCGTCACGACTGAATGCGATGCCGGAAATAATCGGTTCTTCCATGTTCTTGCCTTCCTCAACAGTAATCAGCGTCCCCTCCCCCGCTTCTTCGAAGCTGGAAAGCACGCGCAGTTTGACCTTGTATTTGCCCGCGAACTCAACGGAACGGATTTGCAGCACCTTGGATCCGAGGCTCGCCATTTCCAGCATTTCCTCGAAGGTGATGCGGTCGAGCTTTCTCGCTTCGCTGACAATGCGCGGATCAGTGGTATAGACGCCATCCACGTCGGTGTAGATTTGGCATTCATCGGCCTGCAAGGCCGCCGCCAGCGCCACGCCCGTGGTATCCGATCCGCCGCGCCCCAGTGTGGTGATGTTGCCCGCCGCGTCCACGCCCTGAAAGCCCGCCACCACCACCACGCGCCCCGCTTCCAGATCGCGGCGGATGGCGTCGCCATCAATGCTGGAGATGCGCGCCTTGTTGAACGCGTCGTCGGTAAGAATGCGCGCCTGTCCGCCGGTATAGCTTCTGGCGGCAACACCCAGCGTTTGCAGCGCCATGCACAAAAGACCTATCGTTACCTGCTCGCCTGTGGAAAGCACCACGTCCAGTTCGCGCGGGTCGGGTTGCGGCTGGATTTCCTTTGCCAACGCCAGCAGACGATTGGTCTCGCCGCTCATGGCGGAAACGACCACGACCACCCGATCCCCTTGCGTCACGAAACGCGCCACGCGCTGCGCCACGTTCTTGATGCGCTCTGGGCTGCCCACAGAGGTTCCGCCGTATTTCTGAACAATCAGGGCCATACTGTTCCTTCTGGAGAAAAAACCTGCGGATTCTAGCGCAGCAAAAGGCAATTACGCGTAATTTGTATCAAATGTAAAATTTCCTAGGACACTTGCAATTATGCTTGACAGTTACCTATAATGCAGAAATATAACTTTAGTTATAGCGCAGGGCGCTGACTTGAGTTGTATGACGAAAATGGAAAATTTCACATTTTCCGTTTTAAAATCAAAATGTTGAAAGGAAAACAACGATGAACGTAAAAGCAACTGAAACCATCAACCCGCGCGAGATCCGGCACAAGCTGGGCATGAACCAGCAACAGTTCTGGTCGTGCATCAATGTTACCCAAAGCGGCGGCTCCCGCTACGAGAGCGGGCGCACCATGCCCAAACCCGTACGCGAGCTGTTGCGTCTGGTGCATGTGGAGCAGATTGACATCCACCGCATCAAACGGGAGGACTTTGAAGTCGTGGAATACCTGAAAAAATACGAGCCGGAGCAGTTCAAGGCGCTGAAAAAATCCGCCCAACAGGCAAAGAAAGCGGAAAAAACGGCGTAAGGCGGAATTCCAGCTGTTTTTTTCCATAACGGGGCGTCAGGGTGAGACTTTCACCGCCCTGACGCCCGTTTTTTGCTGGATGCGCCATCCCCACGCCCGCAGGAGCGGCGCGGAGAGGCGCGACAGCTTTTCCGCCCCGCGCTGTTTGGAGGCGCGCGCCAGGCCATAGAGATGCACGCCGCGAATCACGTCCGCCGCTTGCGCCAGCAGTTCCAGATATGCCGCCTCCGCCGCTTCGTCCGGCGCCTTGCCCTCTGTGGCGAACCAGCAGGTTTGCACCCAGGTGGGCAGCAGCGCGGCGCAGGCGCGCAGATTTTCCAGCACGCGCGCCGGATCGCCGGATATCCGATTGACCGCCCGCATCCCCGCCGCGTCGCCGCGATCCAGCTTGAACCACGCTTCGCCGCCCGCCCGCGCCAGCAGCGCCAATCCCGCTCGCACTCCAGACTTGTGGATCAGGCTGCCATTGGTGATCAGGCGTAGCGGCAATTGACCTTGCAACGCGTGCGCCTGTAGCACGGATGCTACCCGCGCCGCCGCCGCCGCGAATTCCCTGGCCGATGTCGGTTCGCCTTCACCGGAAAAGGCGATGTCCGCCAGCCGCCGATAACGCGCTTGAGCGACATGTCGCGCCAGATAGTCGCCCTGCGCGGCTTCCCGCAAGAAGCTGTCCAGTTCGTTTTCGAGCAAATCCAGATCAATGGCGTCTGGCGCGCCGCGCCGCAGGTTTTCCACCTGACAATAGACGCAAGCCCAGTTGCAGGCGCGGTTTTGATTGAGGTTAATGCCGATGGATACGCCGCGCGCGCGGCGGGAAAGCACGGGATAGACATAGGTCATCCCCGCCTGATCGCGCCGATGGTCGGCAATGGTCAGCCGCGCCGCCGCCCGGTTCTGCCGCTCGATGTTACAATCCGCCACTTCCTTCATCCGCTTTTCCCCGTTCGTATGCACATTACCCGCCGTCTGGAATTCGATGCCGGACACCGCATCCCCGATCATGAAAGCCAGTGCCGCAACCTGCACGGACATCGCTACGTTATCGAAATTACCCTGGAAGGGGAAGTCCGAAACGAGGCGGGCGCTTCCGACAACGGCATGGCGCTGGATTTTTCCAACATCAAGGCCATCGCCAGGAAACACCTGATCGACGCCTGGGATCACGCCTTCCTGGTCTGGCGGGAAGACAAGGTGGTGGCGGATTTTCTCGCCACCTTGCCCAATCACAAAACCGTGCTGCTGGATTGCGTTCCCACCGCGGAGAACCTCGCCCGCGCCGCCTTCGATCTGCTTGCGCCCGTGTATCGGGAAAACTACGGCGCACGCCTGAAACTGAGCAAAATCCGCCTGTACGAAACTCCCAACTGCTGGGCGGACGTGTCGGAGGGCGGCAGTTAGCAAAAAAGGGCAAGCAAGCGAGAGCTTTGCCCTTTTTTGGTGGAAAGGCAACGAAAACCCCGCGACCGGGGATTTTATTATGATCGGTGCGCGCATCATGTTGATAATAATTCTCATTTATTGACATTTGCGCGAGTATCGTTCAGACTTTTTCCATGTCTGCAACCCACATCACGCCTCGTTCCAAAAGCGCCGCTTCGTCTTTTTTCCGGCGCGACACGCTGCCGCGATCCGATGCGCTTCTGTCTCTTGTCCTTTGCCTCCTGGCGCTCGTCGCCCACGCTCCGGCCTTGCCCCTGCCCGCCTGGCCGGTTTTTCTTCTTGCCCTGGGCAGCCGCGCCTTGCCGCGCCGTGGCTGGTCGGCGGCGCTGCGCCTCGTTTTTTTGTTCATCGTCGTCATCGCGCTCGGTTCGTTCCACGGCTGGTTCGGTGAAACCACCCTGCGGCTTTCCCTGTTGCTGGCGCTGCTCCTGAAATGGGCGGAAGCGAAAATGGCGCGGGAGTTCATTTTGTTGACGAGCGCGGCGCTGGTGGCGGGCGCTATCGGCATACTGCAATGGAATGAGTGGATCGGCCTCGTCCTGATTCTGCTTTTCCCGCTCATTGCCTTGGGCGCGCTGGAAGCCGCCAACGGCAGATTTTCCTTGCGCACGGCGCTGACGCGCAATTCCGGACGCATTCTGCTGGCCTTGCCGCTCGCTGCCGTGCTGTTCCTCTTTTTTCCGCGCATTCCCGGCCCGTTGTGGGATATTGGCCTCTCCTTCGGATTGCCGCTCACGCTCAGTCTGGAAAAATCCAATCAGGGACTGGGCGTCTCCACCCGCCTGAGACCCGGTCAGGAGCAAACGCAGGCCGGCGTTGGCGAAAGCCAGCCGGTGCTGGTGGCGGAATTCGAGAACTGGGTGCCGCCCACCAGCCTGCTCTACTGGCGCGGGCCGGTATATTACGATTTTGACGGGCAAGAATGGCGGCTGGACGCGGAATACGAAGCGGGACAAGGACGCAGGCTCATGCGTCGCGGCTTTACAAAGGCCAGCGCCTTTGCCGCAACCTTGCAAAGGAAGGCGCAGGAAATCCGTTACCGCGTCCGCGTCACGCCGCACGACCGGCTCTGGCTCTACGGCCTCGATCTGCCTTCCGGCCTGACCAGCGAAGCCTTCATCAGCCAGGATTGGCAGGTGCTTTCGCATCGTCCGATACGCGAAGAAACGAGTTATCAGTTGAGTTCCTGGCTGGATTGGGAGGCGGGCGGCGCGTTGCCGGAAGAATTGCGCTCGCGCTCGCTCGCCCTGCCTTCCGAGGGCAATCCGCGTCTCAAGGCGCTGGGCGCGGAGCTTGCCGCCCTGCCGAATGTCGAGGATCGCTACAAGGCCGTCCTCGCCATGCTTGCCCGGGAAGGCTACAAGTTGCGCGACCAGTTCGCCTTTCAGGAAGGGACAAACGCGCTCGATGATTTCTGGTTCGAGACGCGCGCGGGCAACGCCGACCTCTATGCCGGAACCTTCGTGTATCTGATGCGCGCCGCTGGCGTTCCGGCGCGGCTCGTCGCCGGCTATCGCGGCGGCAAGCTGATGGCCTTGACCGATTATGTAATCGTCAAGAAAAGTCACGCCCATGCCTGGGCGGAAATCTGGGAAGAACAGCGCGGCTGGCGGCGCATCGATCCCATCGACCTGATCGCGCCCGAACGTTTTAATTCTTCCGTTGCGACATCGCAGTCAAAACCGGCGCCCAAGCCCGAAATCAAGCCGCCCAAAGCCGAACGACAAGAAAGACCGCCGCGGACGCCTGCCCGTCAGAGCCGCGAAGAGCCGCCTTCTGGCGCGTTTGATGTCGCGGTTCTTGCGCCCGCCGCGCCGCCGGGAAAAACCTGGGAACTGCCCGATCTGGGCGACTTTCTCGGCCGCTGGATGTTTCGTCTCGATGCTGGAACGCAACAATCCCTGCTCGGCGGGTTGGGCGGCGGCTTTGCCTGGGTCTGGCTTCTGGGCGGCGCAACCCTGGGCAGCGCGCTGGTGATGCTCGCGGGACAACTCCTTGTCCAACTGCGCGCCAACCGCCGCCTGCCGCCTCCCGAACGCGAGTGGCGCCGCCTCTGCCGTTTGTTGCAGCAGCGCGGATTAGCGTATGCGCTCTGGGAATGCCCCAGCGACTACGCCCGCCGCGTCATTGCCGCGCATCCGCTCTGGGAAAAGGAAATGAACGCCCTCACCCTGGCCTATACCGACTGGCGCTATGCCGCCGGACGCGATGACGCGCCATTGCGTGTAAGAACCTGCGCCCGCCGCCTCTACAACCTGATTCTTGCCGATGTTTCGTCCGTTTCCTGAAGGGGATTCCCATGTTGACGCTGTATCGCCTCCTTCTCCCGCTGGCCTTTTCCCTCTTTTCGCTCGTCCTGCATGCCGAAGCCATCGATGGCGGAGAAGTGATCGCCGACATTCTGGCGCGCGGCGAGGCCAGCGTTACTGCTTACGATCCGGCGCGTTCGCTCGCCACCGCCAGTGAATTCTCGGCGCTTTATTTTGATCGTTTCGAAAACCTGGAACTCGATTTGGCGCTCAAGGATTCCAACCTGAAAAATGAACTGGAAATCCTCTTCGGCGCATTGAACGGCGGCGCCATGCGCGGCGTGCCGAAAGCGCAACTGGAAGCCTCCTGGCAGGAACTGAAAGGCAAACTCGCGCTGGCGCAAACGCTCTACGCCGCAAGCGAGCGCGCCAGCGGCGGCGGCGCCTTCTTGAAGGCGCTGACCATCCTGCTTCGGGAAGGCGTGGAGGCCATGCTGGTGGTCGGCGCGCTGGCGGCCTATCTGCGGCGCGCGGGCGCGGCGGATCGGGTGTGGGTCATCTACGCGGGCGTGGCGACCGCCATTCCCTTGTCCCTCCTGACCGGCTGGGCGGTCAATGATTTTCTTCAATCCACCGGCGCGCCGCTGGCGGTGGTGGAAGGCGTCACCATGCTGGCGGCCTGCGCGGTGCTGTTCTATGTGAGTTGCTGGATGTTCGCCAAGCGCGAGGCCAAACGCTGGGAAGAATGGATTGCCCGGCAGATGGACGCCGCCTTGAGCAAGGGTTCCCTGCTGGCGCTCTCTGGCGCGGCCTGCCTGGCGGTCTACCGGGAAGGCGCGGAGACCGTGCTGTTCTATCAGGCGCTGGCGCTGCAATCGCCGGGGCAGGAACTTTTTCTCTGCGCGGGACTGGGGGTTGCCGCCCTGCTCCTCGTCGCCTTCTTTTTCCTGATGCGCCACGCGGCGCTGCGCCTGCCCTTCAAGCTCTTTTTCGGCGTAACCTCGGCCTTGCTCTATGGTCTTGCCGTCATCTTTCTCGGCCAGGCCATCGTTGAACTCCAGGCCGCGGGCTGGATCGCCAGCATCTACCTCCCCGGCTTCCCGCACATCAACTGGCTGGGCATCGCACCCACCGCGCAAAGCCTGGGCGCGCAGGCAGCCTTGCTGCTCTTGCCGCTTGGGTGGTGGATAATAGTTGGCGTCAAAAAGTGAAAAACCACTTTTTGCCGGATCCGTCAGCAAAAAAGGGCAAGCGGAGCTTGCCCTTTTTTGGGGGACAGAAGATGCTGGGGACAACTGGCCGAACTGGTCGGAGGAGAGGCGGCGGCGCGCCTCGTTAGCGCCTACTCGGGCGAAATCATCTACATCCTGATGTGCGACATCGTGCGCGGGCATCAACTGGAAATAAGGCTGAAGGAAGAATAGGACCGCCTCACCTTGCAGGACGGCTTCTCGCACCGCGACGTGGTGTTTGAATTGGGCGTCAAGTACAAGAAAAATTACCGCAGCATAGAACGCATCCTCAATCGGTCGGATCAGGGATCAGAAGGCGCGACGCAGCAGGCATTGTTCTGAACGTTCGCCGTAGGGGGCGAATCATTATTCGCCCCCTACACCCCTCCCCAAAAAAAACCCCAATCCCCCCAAAACCCCCCTCGTTCCCCCCTTCACAGGGGGCAGGGGGGATTGGGGAAAAAACCAGCGCCTCCTCTGATTCCTGATACCCGAAACTACCGAACACCTTCCCCCTGCCGCGCACTCCTTTTCATCGCGAGAATGCGCCGCATGACCCACGCCGCGCTCATCTTCGCTCTCGACGCCGCCGGGAAGGCTATCCAGCTTACCCCGGCGGGTCCCGCGTTTCGTGCCAACGACGGCTCCGGCCATCCGGAGGACGTGGCCGCGTGGTGGATCGACCGCGAGATCGCGCAGCGGCTCATTGCGCGAATGAAGGCAAAGAAGAACCCGCTGTCCATCGACTACAAACACCAGACCCGCTGACATCAAAGAACGGCCAGCCCGCGCGCCCGCCGCCGGGTGGTTCAAGCGGCTTGAATGGCGCGAGGGCGAGGGCTGTTCGCCATGGACGGACAAGGTGCCGGCGATGATTTACGCGGGCGAGTACCGCTTCATTTCTCCGGTCTTCGCCTACGACGGCAAGATCGGGGAAGTAGAGCGCATCCGCATGGCCGCGCTCACCAATGGTCCCGGACTGGACGGCATGAAGGCGGCAGCGCTTTCATCCGCTCTCGCCCGGCTCGATTCACCCACCAAGGAAGGAACCCAAATGGAACTGCTGCAAAAGCTCCTGGCTACCGTCGGGCTACCGGAGGGTAAAACCGAAGACGAGGCGCTTTGCTGCCCTCGCCGCGCTCAAGGCCAAGGCGGACGGGCTGCATGCAAACGAAGGACGCCGAGATTGCCGCGCTGAAGGCTGCGCAGGACAAGAGATCGGTCGATGCTCTCTTCAAGGAAGCGCACGAGGCGGGCAAATCGATCTCCGCAGAACATGAAGCGCATCTGCGTGCAAATGTCCCCGTTGCTGCACTCAAGGGCGTACTGGATTGCCTGGCCGTCATTGCCGCCTTGAAGGGCATGCAGTCGGATACGCAACACATCGGCGCGGACGGCAAGCCCTTGGCGCGACCAGCTCAGACCTCGCCGTGATGAAAGCCCTCGTCACCGCCGAAGAATCCGCCAAGGGCGCGCAGGGGCACGGCGCGCTTCCCACCCATACAGGTTTGAACGCAAAGAAAGGAAAACGCCATGACTGCATTGACATCTGCCCGTAATACCCAAGAACGCGCCGGGGAAGTTTACGATTTCCCCATCAAGACCGGGGCGCACGGCTTCCAGAGAGGGATTGCCGTCCTTTCCGGCGGCTACGCCGCGCCCGCTTCCACGGCGGTCGGCCTCATTGCCGTTGGCCGCTTCGAGGAAGACGCCGACAACACCGTTGGAACGAACGGTGCGTTCCGCGTCAAGGCACGGCGCGGCGAATTCAAGTTCGCCAACAGCGCCGGAACGGACCTCATCACCTAGACCGACGTGGGCGCGGACTGCTACCTGGTCGTTGACCAGATGATCGCCAAGACCGTTGCCATCGTACCCTCCAGCTTCACCCGCTTGCGCGTCGGGAAGATCACCGGCGTCGACGCCGATGGCGTCTGGGCGCAGATCGGCATCGGATTGTAGTTGTGGCAAAAAGCGAAGCCCTACTTTTCGCCAGTTCGATCAGCCGGAAAAACCAGGCAAAACCCGGCCTTTCCGGGAGTAAAGGCAACAAAACTCCGCGTAGGCCGGATAGGTTTTTCGTTAGATTTTCACGGTTTGAAGGCGAGCTTCGCTTGCTTTCAAACCCAAACATTTCCGGCCAAAGTAGGTTTTTACTTTTGGACGATTAATCCTAAATTCCTCAGTCCCCTGCTATCGACCCCCGATAACCTGATTGGGCAGAGCGAGAAAGAATGGATTTCTGGTTTTGCAGGCGAGGAATTGCCTGATGATGTAGCGCACGAGGGCGCTCCATCGTACTGT
>JAITRP010000058.1 GCA_031288305.1 Zoogloeaceae bacterium | reverse complement strand
CCACCCCCCCCCCCCCCCCCCCCCCCCCCCCCCCCCCCCCCACAAGGAAGCAAGTTGAAACGCCGCAAACCCCCCTCAATCCCCCCTTGTCAGGGGGGAAGACATGGCCGCACAAAATTGCGCTCGCGTAGCGGTCGGGCGTTCGCGGCCAAGGTTCCATCACCTGTCCGTCACCGTCAGCGCCCCCTGCCCTTCCGCCAGGCCATAGACCTGGGGACGGTACATGTCTTCGGCGTAGGTTGGCGGGAAGACGAAGCGGCCCGGGGTGACCGCCTTGGCGCGGTAGAAGAGCCTCCTTGCGCCACGGTTGTAGTAGCGGCTGTTGAGGCTCAGGGCGGCGGCGAAGCGGTCGTCGCGGAATTCGACGTGCTGGATGTCCGAACCCTGCATGGCGGCGGCGGGATCGACGCCTTCTATCTGCACGGCGTTCATCGCCTCGCCCTGCACGATATTGAAATTCTCGATTTCCAGACCGGCGGGGATGTGATCGACCACCAGGGCGTTCCTGATGTTCACCCTGGGCGTCACTTCCAGCATGACGATCACCGTCTCGCCTGTCCTGAGGCTGCGATTGTCCAGGGGTTTGCCCTGCGCGTCGAAGAGCCTGCGCTTCAGTTCCATGGCGTCGCTCCGGGCGGCGGGCATCCGCGCCGGGCTGCCTTCGAGCGCCAGTTCCAGATAGAGCTTCTTGTCGCCGGAGTTTTTCGCCCGGAAGCCGCCGCGCACATCCGCCACGCTCAGCGCCTGCACCAGCGGCGCATTGTGGATCAGCGCCTTTTCGCCCGCCTTCCTTGTCAGATCGAGCTTCCAGGGCGCGCCGTCCGCGCTGCTGGCGAGCATCTGCCGTCCCGCCAGGAAGACGGCCAGTTTTTCCTGCGTGCTCGTGTAGTCGTAGCGCCCGCGCGCGTCCAGTTCGGAGGCGATCAGCGCCACCAGGTTTTCCTTTCCGGGCACATTGAGCTTGTGACGTTCCAGCAGCATGTAGGCGAGCGCCGCGTCGCGCAGGTCGGAACCGTAATCGCCCCACCAGTATTGGTTGAAGCGCCGCGCCTGACCAACGCCTTCGGCCAGCGCGGTCTGCGCCCGCTTTTCATCGCCCATCAGGTGCAGCGCCAAACCCAGATGCACCCGCGCCAGACCCGAATGCGCAAGACTCCGGGAATCGAACAGTTCGCGCAGGGTGGAAAGCGGCGCTTTCGCTTCGCGCGCCAGCACATACGCGCCATAGGCCAATACCCCGAAGCGGCCATTGCCGCTATAGCGGTAATCGTTCCAGATGCTGCTTTCGTTGTAGGCCAGCGCGCTGTTCTTCGGCAGTCCGGCCACGCCTTCCTGCAGGTTTTTCAGGAGAAAATCCATCGCCCGCTGCTGCATCTGCTCCGGCACGACGAAATTCTGCTCGCGGGCATCCAGAAGGAAGTTGCTCACATAGGCCGATAGCCAGTATTCATAATTCCCGGCATTGCCCCACAAGCTGAAGCCGCCATTGGGCGCTTGCATCGCGCCCAGGCGGGCAATGGCCTTTTCCAGCATCTGGGCGCGCTCATCCCGGCTGAAGGGTTTCAGGTCGAAAGCTTTCGCCTCTTCCTCGCCGATGAAGACGTGCGGATAGGCAGTACTGGTCGTCTGCTCGGTACAACCATAGGGGTAGACCAGGAGGCCGCGCACCGCGCTTTTTACGTCCAAGGGCGGCGTATCGGAAATCGTCAGGTGCCCCGCCGCCGTGGAAGGCAAGAAGCCGCTCAAGTCCGCGTCCCGAATCTCCAGGCTTTCTCCCGGCGCGATGGCGTAGCGGCGCAGGTTTTGCTGCCGGGGCGTGGCGGCCTGCACCTGAAGCGCGAATTCCCGCTTCAGCTTGAGGCTGCCGCTCACGTTGAGCGAAATGGGCACGAGGCCGAACGCGCTTCCCGAAGCCAGGGGAAAGCGCAGGGTGGTCTTTTGCTGGTCTTTCAGGGCGACGCTGCGTTTGGCTTCGCCGATCACCAAGCCGCCCGCGTTGGCGAGTTCCACTTCCAGGCGCTGCGCCGCGCCGGAAAGATTGTGCAGATCCAGCGCCACGACGGCGCTGTCGCCGATGGTCAAAAAGCGCGGCGTGGAAATTTCCGCCACCAGCGGCGCGGCGACGATGAGGTTGGATTCGGCGTTGCCGAAACTGCTGGGCGCGGCGACCACGGCCATCAGGCGCAACTGGCCGTTGAAATCGGGCACATCCAGGGTGATTTCCGCCTCGCCCTCGGCGTTCAGCGCCACCGGGCCGGAGAAGAGGTCGATCAGGCGCACCTTGCTGGGCAGGTTGTCGGGGCGCTCCGGCGTGGCGTCGCCGCCGAACTTGAGCTTGCCCTTCTGCCCGGCCATTTTCTCGATCAGGCGGCCATAGACGTCGTATTGATCCGCGCCATAACGCAATTTGCCAAAGAAATGGCTGAACGGGTCGGGCGTCTTGAAATTGGTGATGTTCAGGATGCCCACATCAACGGCGGAAAGCGTCACCTGCGCCTTTTGTCCCTTCGCGCCGGGCGCCTTGACCTTCACCTTGAGCGGCGTGTCGGGCAGCATCCGTTGCGGCGCGTCGAGCTTCACTTCCAGCTTGCGCTCGCCCCGCTCCAGCGGCAGATAGACCAGCCCCAGGGCGCGCGCGGGCGTCACCTTCGCGCCGCTTTCGCCGGGACGCATGACCAGCACGGAAACATAGAGGTCATGGCGCAGCCAGGATTTATCCACTGGAATGTCGACGGTCGCGCCCTCGGCGGGCAGGGAAAGGCGCTTCACCCACAGGGTGCGGTCGCCTTCCACGGTAACCAGGGCTTCGCCCGCGTGCGGCGGGGTGATCGTCAGCCGCGCGGTTTCTCCTTCGCGGTAGGCGGGTTTTTCCAGCTTCAGGTTCACCCGGTCGGGACGGATGCCCTGGCTTTCATCCGCCTGGGCGCTCCAGCCCGCATAGAAGCGATAGGCGAGGCGCTTGCCCGTTTCCGGGTCGTTGATTTCCAGCCGGTAACGACCATAGCGCACCGGCACGGCAATCTTGCCGCGTCCGGTCTGCGGCAGCGTGACCGTGGTCGAGGCGACCAGTTCGTCGGTTTCCGTATAACCGGAATGCCAGCCGCGCTGGTCTTCGAAGCGCCAGTAGTGTGTCCGGTCTTCCCGGAAAAGGCGCGCCGGAAAGACCCCGGCGGAAAAATTCCCCTGCGCGTCGACCCGTGCCACCTCGAAATTGGCAAGGCTTCCCTCCCGCGCGTATTCGCCGGCAAAGAGCGGGCGCACGGCAAAAAGCCAGGGCGCGGGCCAATAGGTGCGCTCCAGGGAACGGATGACCGGACGCCCGCCGGATTCCAGCAGGCTCATGGTCGCGCGCGCCGTGAAGGGCGAATGGCGGCTGGCGACCTTTTCCAGATTGATGCCGAGTTGCGCCTTGCCGTCATCATCGAGCGCCGTTTCGGGCAATTCTTCCCGATGCCGGGCGGAATCCTCGTTGGCGTCGCCGAACTCGAAGCCGGGGAGTTTTTCGGACAGGGGATTCTTGTTGCGCGAGAACTGCGCCACGCCCAGAAGCCGGTTGCCCGCGGCGGGCGCGCCATAGAGGTAATTGCCCTCGACTTCCAGGTCAAAGGGATGATCCTTGTCCAGTTGAGCGTTTTTCACCGACAGATCCAGCTTCATGCGTTCCGGCAGGAATTCCTCCACGCCGAAGCGGTAGGTGACGCTGGGACGCTTGTCGGCGGGGTCGGCGCGCAGTTCCAGGTTCCAGAAGCCGGTGGCCGCGTCCGCCGGGATTTCCAGCGCCTGCTGGTAATAGCCGGAAAAGACGTCGCTGGGCTGCCAGGCGGCGGTGAATTGCGCCTTGCCGTCGGGCGCTTTCAGAATGGCCTGGATGGGCTGCGCGGGGACGGGATGGCCGTCGGCGTCGCGCGCCAGCACGGAAACGTCGAAGGTTTCGCCGGGACGGTAGAGATTGCGCCCGGAATAGGCAAAGAGGCTCACCGCGCGGCCAGGAACGCCGCCGATGTCATATTCGGACAAATCCAGCGCCGGTTCGCGCAGCGCGATCAGGGACACCTGCTTTTCCTGACGCGCCAGGATGACCCTGGCTTCCGCCGGACGTTCCGCGAAATGCGCGCGGCCTTCCTTGTCCGTCTTCCCTTGCAGGAGAATCTTGCCTTGTTGGTCGAGCCAGGAGACTTCCACGCCGGCAATGGCCGTGCCCTTGTCCAGGGCGCTCACGTAGGCGTCCGCCCCCTTCTCGAACAGGCGGGTGTGCAGCCCCAGGTTGCTGGTATAAAAGTACGTGACCTGATGGTCGTAACGAAAGCGGTTGGGCTGGCTCATGACCACGACATAGATGCCCGGCTCCGAGAGTTCCTTGATGTCCTCCACGGGAATGAAGGTCACGCCGCGCCGGTTTTCCTTCTGCTCGGTCAGGAAACGGCCAGCGTAGACGCTCTCCGTCAGGTGGTGGAAGCGATCGAGTTCCCAGTTGTCGACCGCGCCCTTCAGTCTGGGGTTGCCGCCGTAATACTCCGCATCCTCTTCGTCCACCGGGCCATTTCTTCCGCCGATGACCCGGCTCAAAAAGCTGGAAAGTTGTTCGGGCTTGACTTTCAGGAACTGGATATCGACTTCCGGCACATTGACGGTGACGACCGGCAGGCCGCCGTTTTGCCGGGCGGGCAGCACCACGCCCTTGCTGGCGAAGTAATAGGCCGGGGAAACCGCCGCGGTCAGGATGCCGTAACGCGATTCCGCCACGGTCTTCTGCCCGCTCCTCGCCGGAACGCCAGGGGAAACGCGCACCACGTAACGGGTTTCCGGCTTGATGTGGGGAAAGAACAAAAGACGAGGATTTTCGCCCACCACCCAGGAACCCTTGACGAGCGCGCCGCCCTCGCTATCCACATCGGCGGGCGCTGTGCTGGCCGTCACCGACGCCTTGACGCCGGGGCGGGGATTGTCCTCATCCTCGTCGTAGTATCTCCTGTTCGATTTATCCTGATCGCGCAGGGGCATCTCGAACACCTGGATGAATTCATCATAACTCTGGCGCGCGTCCAGAGGCTGGGTGAAGGTGAGCGCCAGTGCGGGCGAACCATCGAGATCGCGATTATTGAGCTCGACCAGCTCGATGGGGCCGGTGTTGGCCTCCTCGAAGGCTTCGAGTTCCGGCGAGACCGCTTCTTCGGCGGCATCTTCCGTCAGTACGCCATTTTTCAGGCCATACCCCAAGGCAACGCCCAGAACCACCGCCAGCACCACCGCCAGCGTCAGCGTCATGAACCCGCCCAATCCACGTTTTGCCAAACCCATGATTTTTCTCCTGAACGTTTTCCCAAAATGTCAGGAGATTCTATCAGGGTTCAACGGCAATCACCATGAAAAGTCTTCTTCTGGCAGGGCAATCGCATGAATGCCATTGGTAGGGTAATTGCATAAAGCTGCCGTATGGTGTGGGTGAAAGCGCCTGTTTGTCCGCTTCCCTTGGCAAGGTTTTTTCCTCCACTTCGAATTGGCCCGTATTTGCGCGGGTTTGCGGTACCATATGTCGCTAACCTTATTCCCGGATGGAGTCCTCGCTCATGAAGACCTTTGCGCACGCATCGCTTCTTGTCCTTGTCCTGCTTTCCCTTCCCTTGTTTGCCGCACCGCCCGCTGCGGTTTTTTCCGCGCCTTCTGCGCCGGTTACTCGTATTGTGCTCTATCCCGGCAGCGCCCTGGTCGAGCGCGCGGCGCGGGTGAAGGCGGGGGCGGAGAGCCTGGAGATCACCGGTCTGCCGGCCAATTTCGACGCGACGAGCGTGCGCGTCGAGGCGGACGGCGGCATCGAAATCGGCGAACTCGTCTGGCGGGACAGCGCCCGCAGCGGGCCGCTCAACGCCGAGGAAGCGCGGCTGGAAGCAACCGTGCGAAAACTCTCCGACCGTTTGAAGGCGATGGACGTGGAACGCAAGGCGGCGGAACGCGAATTGAAATACCTGGAGGCGCTCGCGTCCCCCGGCCAGGCTTCCGCCGTGGAAGCCTCCGGCAATCCGGCGCGCGCCCTGGAAGTCATCCGCCAGGGGAGCCTTCAGGCGGAACGGCGCATCCTGGAAGCCGAGACGCAAAAACGCGATCTCGAAAAGGAGTTGAAAGCCGCAAACGAAGATCTGGCGCGTATTCGCCCGAATGTCGATAGCGTGCGCACCCTGTCCGTGCGCCTGCGGGCGAAAAACGACGGCGAGGTGCGTCTTTCCTATCTTTTCGCCGACGCGGGTTGGCGTCCGGCCTATCGCGCCCTGCTCGATTCGGGACGCGGCACGCTCCGCCTGGAACTCGCCGCGCAAATCGCCCAGCGCAGCGGAGAAGACTGGAGCCGCGTCCGCCTTTCGCTTTCCACCAGCAGCCCCCGGCGCAGCGCCAGCGGCCCGCAGCCTTATCCGTGGAACGTGAATTTGCTGGATGACGCCCGGAGGAACAAGGCGTTCGCGGCGGATGCGGCAGCCGCCATGCCGGCAGGAATGTCCAGGTCTCAGATGCGCGCCACGCAAGGCCCTCTGTTCGAGGTCGAAGTCGAACAGAGCGAATACGCCACCGAATACGCGATTCCCGGCACGGTGTCGCTGCCCGCCGACGGCAGGAAGGTCGCGGTTTCCCTGGGCGGATTGGACATTCCCGTGAAGCTGGAGCTGGAAATCGTGCCGCGCCTGGAAAAAGCCGCCTATCTCGTCGCGCGCGGCGAATTGCCGGACGGCGTCTGGCCGGCGGGCGAGATGCGGCTTTACCGGAACGGCGCTTTCATCGGCGCGACGAACTGGAACGCCAACCAGAATGGCCGAAAAGTTCTCCTCCTTCCCTTTGGCCGCGACGACCTGATCCAGGTTGCCCATCAGCCCGGAGAAGACCAACAGGGCAAGAGCGGCTTCGTCGGCCAATATGCCGAGCGGCGGATCACCGACACCTATGATGTTACCAACTGGCACCGGCGCGCCGTCGACATCGTGGTGCTGGAATCCAGCCCGGTCGGGCGCAATGACGCGGTGGAAATCGAGCGCCGCTTCACCCCCGCCGTGAGTGAGGAAGACTGGCGCGGACAAAAGGGCGTCGTCGCCTGGAAGCACACCCTGGACGCGGGGCAGGATGCGAGCTTTACCGCCGACTACCGCATCCGCTGGCCGAAGGATCGCCAGATCATCGGCTTGCCGTGAGCAGGCGCGCCTCTGTCAAAAGGGCGCGATGCTGCCGGGCGGCGGCGAAACGGACGTCGAGAGGGAAAAGCCTTCTTCCGGCATGCTGGGGTCCTCAAGTTCCGGCGGCGGCGGCACGTTTTCGCTGTAATACAGATCGTCATAGGCATTGACGATGCCTTTGGGACGCGCCTGCGGCGCTTCCGGCACATCCTTCAATACCTGGCGCATGAAATCGATCCAGATGGGAAGCGCCGTAAAGCCGCCGGTTTCCCGGGATCCCAGCTTGCGCGGCTGGTCAAAGCCAACCCAGGCGCAGCCGACGATGGTTTGCTGGAAACCACAGAACCAGGCGTCATGGTAATCGTTGGTGGTGCCGGTCTTGCCTGCCAGATCGCGCCGCTTCAAGGTGGCCGAGGCGCGTCCGGCGGTGCCGTAGACCGCGACATCGTGCAGCATGGAATACATCAGATAGGCGTTCCTGGGATCAATGGCGCGTTGTTTTTCGTCGCCCGCCTTGACGGGCGCGGCCTGCGCCAATACCTGCCCCTGCGCGTTACGGATTTCCTGCACGATGTAGGGGCGGATGCGATAACCGCCGTTGGCGAACACGGCATAGCCTGCCGCCATCTGCCAGGGCGTGACGGAACCCGCGCCCAGCGCCATGGTCAGATAGGGCGGATGGCGCGCGGCGTCAAAACCGAAACGGGTGATGTAATCCTGGGCATAGCGCGCGCTGATGTCCTGGAGCACACGGATGGAAACCATGTTCTTGGAACGCGCCAACCCCTTGCGCAAGGTGATCGGGCCATCGTATTTGCCGTCGTAGTTCTTGGGTTCCCATGGCCTTTCGCCCGTGACTTCCGCGCTGAGCGTCATGGGTTCGTCCGGCACGACGCTGGCGGGCGAAAAGCCTTTTTCCAGCGCCGCCGAATAGATGAAGGGCTTGAAACTGGAACCCGGTTGCCGCCATGCCTGGGTGACCCGGTTGTACGATCCCAGATTGAAATCGAAGCCGCCCACCAGCGCGCGCGCGCTCCCGTCCGCGGGATGGGCGGCGACAAAGGCGGCTTCCACATCGGGGAGTTGCGCGATCTGCCATTGGCCGTCGTCCTTTTTGCTGACGCGGATGACGGAACCGGGACGCAGTTTTTTATCGGGGCTTGCCTTGTCGCTCAACAGACGGGCGGCGAATTTGACGGCGTCGCCGGATAAGGTGACCGTCTCGCCATCCCGGATGTGCGCCGTGACGGACTGCGCCGAGGCGCTGAGCACAACGGCGGGCGGCAAGTCTTCCACAGAGGGGAATTCATGCAGGGCGGCATCCAGCGTATTGTCGGGATTGTCGCCGGAGGATTCGTCGGCGCCGCCTCGCGCAAAGCGCGCAAGATCGATGAATCCTTCCGCGCCGCGATAGCCCTGGCGCTGGTCGTAGTCCAGTACGCCTTGACGCAAGGCGCGCCAGGCGGCTTCCTGTTCCGTCATGTTGATGGTGGTGATGACTTGCAGACCGCCGCTGTAGACGGTGTCCGGAAACTGTTCTTCCGCGATCAGGCGCGCCATTTCCGCCACATATTCGGCGTGCAGGGCATGTTGTCCGATGTCGCGTTTGACGACCAGGGCTTCCGACAGCGCTTCCTGGCGCTCTTCCGCGCTGATGAAGCCCAGCTCGAACATGCGCCGCAACACGTATTCCTGGCGCTGGCGGGCATATTTTGGGTCTCTGACCGGGTTTTTGGAGGGCGTCTTGGGCAACCCCGCCAGCATGGCGGCTTCGGCAAGGCTGATGCGCGCCAGGGGCTTGCCAAAATAGATCTGGGAAGCCGCCGCAAAACCATAGGCGTGTTGCCCCAGGAAGATCTGGTTGATGTACAACTCAAATATCTGATCCTTGCTGAGATTCTGTTCAATCTTCAGTGTCAGCAGGATCTCGTAGAACTTGCGTTTCAGGGTCTTTTCCGGAGTGAGAAAAAAATTGCGCGCCACCTGCTGGGTGATGGTCGAAGCCCCCTGCCGCCGTCCCCTTTCCATGATATTAACATATACCGCGCGCAAGACGCCTTTCGGGTCTATGCCGTAGTGTTGATAGAACTCGTCGTCTTCCGCTGCCAGCAGCGCCTGTTTCAGGGTATCGGGCACTTCCTGGAAATGTACCGGGGCGCGGCGTTCCTCGCCGAATTCGCCGATCAGGTGACCGTCGCGGCTGTAGATGCGCAGCGGGATTCTGGGTTGATAATTGGTGAGCGCGTCCAGATCGGGCAGGCTGGGATAGCAGATCGTCACCACGATGGCGGCGATGGCGACGCCAATGAGCATCAGGCCCAGCACAAAGCCAATGGAATAGAGTATGATGCGGACGACAAGAGGCAGCGTGGAAAAGGAGGGAATCGCAAGAGACATCGCAGGATTGTCGAAAGTTGAAATGTGGCGCATTATACCCGCCGTCTACCCGTCTCCGCATCGCGTTCTAACACAACATAATTTTTTTGTAATAAATTGCTTTACATTATCAAGACTTATTGCTAGGATTTAATGTGAATTATCGGTTTGTGGCGTAACTCGTGGTTTTATCGAGTTTTTTTGAAGAGTGGAGGTGATCTTGGCTCTGTCCTTTTTCAATCCCAAGGCGCGTTCCCTGCTTGGGTTGGACGTTTGTTCGTCCGCAGTGAAGATGCTGGAACTGTCTGCTGTGGGGCGCAACGACTTTCGTGTTGAGCGGTACGCGATCGAAGTCCTGCCCAAGGACGCTGTCACGGATGGCAACATTGCCAACGTAGACGCTGTCATATCAGGCGTACGCAATGCCTGGAGGCGCATGTCGACTTCCGTGCGCAACGTGGCGATGGCGCTGCCCGCGTCAGCCGTCATTTCCAAGAAGATCATCGTGCCGGATGGCTTGCGCGATGAGGAACTGGACGCGCTGGTAGAGTCGGAGGCCAGCCAGTACATTCCGTTTTCCATCGACGAAATCAATCTGGACTATCAGGTGTTGGGTCCCGCGCCCGCGTCATCAGGCGATCAGGAGGTATTGATCGTCGCGTCCAAGAAGGACCGCGTGGAAGACCGTCTGACGGTGGCGGAGGGCGCTGGCCTGAAGCCAGTGGTGATGGATGTCGAATCCTACGCCTCGCAACTGGCGTTTGATTTGATCGTCCAGCAATTGCCCGATCTCCATTCTTCGTCCCTGGTGGCGCTGGTGGATATCGGCATGAATACCATGCGGCTTTCCGTGTTGCGTGGCGATGCCGCCGTCTATACCAAGGAATCGGTGTTTGGCGGCGGGATGCTCACCCAGGATATCGTGCGGCGCTATGGCATGAGTTATTCCGAAGCCGAAACCGCCAAGCGCACAGGGGATCTGCCGGGCGACTACGAGACGGACCTGCTGCCGCAGTTTTCCGAGAACCTGTCGCTGGAAGTCGCGCGTGCCCTGCAATTCTTCTTTACCGCCACGCAATTCGACAGAGTCGATCTCATCATGCTGGCAGGCGGCTGCGCCGCGATTCAAGGGATTGCCAATCAGGTGGCGAGCCGGACGCAGGTCAATACCGTCATTGCCAATCCCTTTGCCGGCATGACGATTTCCAGCAATGTCCGCGGCAACAGTCTGCAAAGTGACGCGGCTTCCCTGTTGACCGTGTGCGGCCTGGCTTTGAGGAGGTTTGATCCATCATGATTCGCATTAATCTCCTTCCCTACAAGGAAGAACTGCGCAAAGCCAAGCGGCAACAGTTTGGCATACTGGCCGTTGCGTTTGCGGCGGCGGCGGCGTTTGCGGTCTTTGTCGCCTATGCGCTGTATGGTGTGGCCATTGACAGCCAGGACAGCCGCAACCAGAGGTTGCAGGCGGGCATCGATTCCACGAAGCGTCAGCTTCAGGAGATTGAGGAAATCAAGGCCAAGAGCGCGGCGCTGCTGGGGCGCAAGAATGCCATCGAATCCCTGCAGAAGGATCGCAACAACACGGTGCGCCTGTTGAGCGAAATGGTGCAGCAAACGCCGGAAGGCATTTATCTCACCTCCTTGCAGCAAACAGGCGCCAATGTCGAAATCAAGGGTTTTGCCCAGTCCAGTTCGCGCGTATCGATTTTGATGCGCAATATTGAAGCTTCCCGCTGGATGAATGCGCCCATGCTGAAGGAAGTCAAGGCTGTGGTGGTGCGCGGACGGCGTGTTCCGGAGTTTATCATGACATTTCAAGCGGTAGACAAGGGTGAGGCAACGGAAGAAGGGCGGTCTCCGGCGGCGGCGGAAGACGAAGGCGCTGCGCTTGATGATGTTGCCACGGATGCGAACGCCGCTGCTGGAGGCGCGCCGGAATCGGCCTCGCTGCCGCCGCCAGCGCCAACATCAGAGGGCGAGGCGGCAACAGCGCCCGCAACGACGACGGGTGGTAGCGCGCCCGTCGAAACGGCCAAGGAGGGGTGAAGAACATGGAAAAGCCGAGTTTTCAGAAAATTATCGAAGATTTTCGTTGCCTGAACAACAGCGATCCTGCGACATGGCTTCCCATTCCGCGCTTTACGGTGTTGTTGTTCATTCTCATTCTGATTGCCGGTCTGGGCGGCTACCTGTTCGTCTTGGATCAGGTGGATATGCTCGACAGCGCTAAGGCCAGGGAAGCGCAGTTACGGGAGGAATACCTCAACGGCAAACGGGCGTCGGCCAGTCTGGAGCTTTATCGTCAGCAACTGGAAGAAATCGACAAATCGTTTGGCGCCCTGTTGCAGCAACTGCCCAACCGCACTCAGGTTGACGCGCTGTTGCAGGAAGTAAACCAGGCGGGGGTGGGGCAAGGGTTGCAGTTTGAATTGTTCCGTCCATCCAACGAGATTATCCGCGAGTTCTATGTGGAATTGCCCATCACGGTGCGGATTGCCGGCGGTTATCACGACCTGGGCGCCTTCGCGGCGGACGTTGCCAAACTGCCGCGCATCGTCACGCTTTCCAACATCAGGATTACGCCGTCGGCGGATAGTCTGGGGATGGAAATGCAGTTGAAGACCTACCGCTACATTGATGAAGAAGAGCAGGCACAGGCTGCTCAGGGAGGCAGAAGATGAGCAAGATTCTCGTTGGTGTGATGGCTTTGGGTCTGATGGCCTGCAGCAATCAGGACAATCTGGAAGCCTGGATGGAAGAAAGCACCAGGGACATCAAGGTCAGCATCGATCCCATTCCCCAGATGACGCCCTATATGCCTGCGGCGTATGACGTGGCCAGTCTACTGGATCCTTTCAACAGCGCCAAGATCGTGCCGATGGGCAGGGGACACAAGAGTGCTGGCGGTCCGGACTTTGAGGCGCGCGAATTGCGCAACAACATCATGGAGCGGTATTCGCTGGAATCCATGAACATGATTGGCGTCCTGAATCTCAACAATCAGACCATGGCGGCCATTCTGGTCGACAATCTGGTCAGGCAGGTCAAGCTGGGAGATTACATTGGAGTTGATTTTGGCGTGGTAACGCAAATTACCGACAATGAAGTCACCATCAAGGAAGTCGTCGAGGATCGAAACGGCGAATGGGTTGAGCGTATCAACACGTTGAAATTGCAGGTTAAGGAGGGTGCGTAAATGAAACACGTCAAAAAATACATCGCTTGGGTGACGGCGCTTTGCCTGGGCGTGATGTTTTCCGCGGTCGCTGGCGCGCAGGAAACGGAAAAGAACGCGATCACCGCGATCACCGTTGCGACCCAGGGCAATGCCATCATGCTCAAGATTGACTTGAAGCAGGCGCTGGCGGAATTGCCCGCGGAATTCAGCATTGCCAATCCGCCGCGCGTCGCGCTGGATTTCAAGAATGTTGACAACGCGCTGGGAAGCAATCACCGTGTGGTGAAAGAAGGTGACTTGACCAGTCTGGACGTCATCCAGTCGGGCGACAAGACCCGTCTGGTGTTCAATCTGGTGCGCAGCATGCATTATGCCGCGCGCCTGGAAGACGCTTCCCTGCTGGTCACGCTGACGCCGCTGGAAAATGCGGACATGACGCAAAAAAGCGCTTACGCCCAAGAAACCATCCGGCAGCGGCACGAAATCCGTGATGTTTCCTTCCGCCGGGGCAAGGATGACGAGGGGCGTGTCATCGTCGATCTTTCGGATGCGGGCGCGGGCATCAACATCCGCCAGCAGGCCAATGACCTGGTGGTGGATTTCCTGAAAACCGATCTGCCGGAGAACCTGCACCGGCGCATGGACGTGCTCGATTTCGCGACGCCCGTGACCTCTGTGGTGACGGACGGCAAAGGCGAGCACGCGCGCATGACGATTACCTCGAAAGGGAATTGGGAGCACAACGCCTATCAGACGGAAAGCCAGTTCGTGGTGGAAGTCAAGGCCATTGTCGAAGATCCGAACAAACTGGTGCAGAGCAGCAAGCTGGGGTATCAGGGGCCGCTCATCAGCATCAATTACCAGAATGGCGACGTGCGCGCGCTGCTGCGCCTGATGGCGGAGGAACTGGGCTTCAACGCGGTGATCAGCGAAACCGTGCGCGGCACGACCACTCTGGTGTTGAAGGACGTGCCGGCGGATCAGGTCATCGACATCATTTTCCAGCAAAAAGGGCTGGATATGCGCAAGAACGGCAAGGTGATCCTGATCGCGCCGCGTGACGAACTGGCGACGCGGGAAAAGCTGGAATACGAAACCGAGCGTACGCGTGAAGAACTGGAACCGCTGGTCATGGAAAGCTTCCAGTTGAATTATCACAATGCCAACGCCATCCAGGGTATCCTGTCGAGCAAGGAGCAGCAGATTCTTTCCAAGCGCGGCACTGTCAGCACCGACCCGCGTACCAACATCCTGTTCGTGCGCGACACGCCGAATCGCCTGGAGGAAGTGCGGCGTCTGCTGGCGCAGATTGACGTGCCCCTGCGCCAGGTGCTGATTGAAGCGCGCATCGTGGAAGCGACGGATACCTTTGCCAAGAATCTGGGCGTACGTTTGGGTTTGTTGCACGGCAAGAATTACACCAACGGCGGCACTTGGTTCGGGACGGGGGGCGATGCCGCACAGACAATGCGCGCCATGACGACGGGGAGAACAGCGACGGGGGCGACTGCGAATCAGGCCGGAACAACAACAACATATTCTCCAGGAACACGCGATACCACGAATCCGGCATGGGGGATGGATGGCACTGCGGAATTTCCCGCCGTAAACCAGGTCAATCTGCCCGCGCAGGGCTATGGCAACGCGGGCGCGCAGTTGTTCTCCTTCCTCTTGGCCAACCGTCAGGGCACGCGCATGCTGAACCTTGAAATATCGGCGCTGGAAGCGGATCTGAAAGGCCGCATTGTCTCCAGCCCGCGGGTGTTGACCACGGACAAGGGGGAAGCCCTGATCGAACAGGGGATGGAAATTCCCTATCAGGAAGCTTCCAGTTCCGGATCGACCAGCGTTTCCTTCAAGAAGGCCGTGCTTTCCCTGAAGGTGCGACCGCAGATCACGCCGGACGGCAAAGTGGCCATGAAGATCGAGGTCAACAAGGATTCGCGCGGCGAAAACGTGCCGGGCGGCGTTGCCATCAACACCAAGAAGGTGCAGACCGACGTGCTGGTGGAAAATGGCGGCACGGTGGTGATTGGCGGCATCTATGAACTGTCGAGCCGCAACGACATCGACAAGGTGCCGCTTCTGGGCGACGTGCCCGTCCTTGGCACATTCTTTCGCAGTCAGGCGCGCGTCACCGAGAAATCCGAGCTTTTAGTGTTCATTACGCCGAGGATACTCAATGAGAACCTGACGATAGGCAGCAACTGACCTGTCTTCCTTCAGGGACAAAAAAGCCGGGAACTCTCCCGGCTTTTTTTATGCTGAAATTTCATCATATCGCCCAGCTTTCCACTGACGCGCGAATGCCGCAGAGGCGGGCGAGGGTTGCGCCCACCTGGATGGCGTCGCCGCTGGCGGCAAAGCGCAACTGGCCGTGACCGCCGCCCAGGATATTCTCTTCTTTCAACCGGCGTCCAAGCTGACGAGCAACGGCTTCGCCGGTATCAACCATGGCCGTTTCCGGCAGAAGACGCCGGGCAATGCCCGCCTTGACCCACGGATAATGGGTGCAGCCAAGAACGACGACATCGGCCTTGGCGCTGGCGAGCGGACGCACGTAGGCGTCCAGCAGGGTTTCGACTTTTGCGCTCCCCGGCCCTTCGGCTTCGATGGTTTCGGCAAGGCCGGGGCAGGCCTGCGCGATAATAGTGGCGTTGGGCGCATGACTCTTGACCAGTTGGGCGAAGCGGCGGCTTGTCAGGGTACGGGTGGTGGCAAGCACGCCGAGTATGCCGTTTCGCGTCAGGGCCGCCGCGGGTTTGATGGCGGGTTCCAGCGCGATGACAGGGATGGCGAGCCGCGCGCGTATGCTTTCGGCGGCGGCGGCAGTGGCGGTGTTGCAGGCGATGACGATCGCCTTGCAGCCGCGTTCCGCCAGCGTGGCGCTGATGTGCTGGGCGCGCGCCTGGATGAAGGATTCCGGTTTGTCGCCATAGGGCAGGTGGCGGGTATCGGCAAAGTAGAGGAAGCCCTCGCTGGGCAGACGCGCGCGCAGGGACTGCAACACGGTCAAGCCGCCCAGTCCTGAATCGAATACGCCAATGGGCTGGCTTGGCTCGATGGTCACGAGCTTTGGATCACAAAAACGCGCTCACGGCTGCCTGCCAGCAGCCCGTTTTGCCGTATCTTGCTGCGCATGCTGGTTCTGGGAATGGCACACCTGCCTCAACTGCCGTTCGAGTCGACAAAACTGCGGAGCCGGTCGGAGCGGGTGGGGTGGCGCAGCTTCCGCAGCGCCTTGGCTTCGATCTGCCGGATGCGCTCGCGCGTGACGTCGAACTGCTTGCCGACTTCTTCCAGCGTGTGATCGTTGTTCATTTCAATGCCGAAGCGCATGCGCAGCACCTTGGCTTCCCGCTGCGTCAGAGTGTCCAGTATTTCCGCCGTAACCTCCCGCAAACTGGAATACATGGCGGCATCGGCAGGCGCCAGCGTTGCCGTGTCTTCAATGAAATCGCCCAGGTGTGAATCGTCATCGTCGCCAATGGGCGTTTCCATGGAGATCGGCTCCTTGGAGATTTTCATGATCTTGCGCACCTTGTCTTCCGGCATTTCCATTTTTTCCGCCAGTGTCGCCGGATCGGGTTCGAAGCCGGTTTCCTGGAGAACCTGGCGGCTGATGCGGTTCATCTTGTTGATGGTCTCGATCATATGCACCGGAATGCGGATGGTGCGCGCCTGATCGGCGATCGAACGGGTGATGGCCTGCCGGATCCACCACGTCGCGTAAGTGGAAAACTTGTAGCCGCGCCGGTACTCGAATTTATCGACCGCTTTCATCAGGCCGATGTTGCCCTCCTGGATGAGATCGAGGAATTGCAGGCCGCGGTTGGTGTATTTCTTGGCGATGGAAATGACCAGCCGCAGGTTGGCTTCGGTCATTTCTCCCTTAGCGCGCTTGGCCTTGGCCTCGCCGCTGCTCATCTGTTTGTAGATGGCTTTCAGTTCCTTCAGCGACAACCCCAGACGGGTTTGCAGGGCGATGAGTTTTTGTTGTTCCTCGCGAATATTGGGCGCGTTGCGTTCCAATATGGCGGCATAATTCTTGGGCGCGTTGGCGATTTTCGCATCCACCCATTCCAGATGGGTTTCGTTGCCGGGAAAACTCTCCAGGAAGCTGGAACGCGGCATATGCACCTTGTCTACACAGATACGCTGGATTTTGCGCTCGGACTCGCGCACACGCTCGACCATGTCGCGCACACTGTCGCAAAAGCGTTCGATGATGCGGGAAGTGAAGCGGATATTCAACAGTTCGTCACTGATCTGTTGTTGCAGGACAAGATAGCTTTTGTGCTGCGACCCCTTGCTGCTCAATACCTTGAGCATTTTGCCGTAGTCGGCGCGGATGCGTTCGAAATGCACCAGCGCATCCGCTTTCAGTTGCGCCAGAGAAGCGGACGCGGCGCGGCTTTCGGCGTCTTCGTCCGATTCCTCGTCGTCGTCTTCGCCCTTGTCTTCCTTGACGCCGCCTTCTTCTACGGCTTCTTCCGCCTCGTCTTCTGCCTGTTCCTTTTCCGGCGCGTCTGGATCGACCAGACCGTCGACCAGTTCATCGATGCGGATTTCGTCCCTTTTCACCTTGTCGACCATTTCCAGGATTTCGGCGATGGTGGAAGGGCAGGCGGAAATGGCCTGCACCATGTGCTTCAAGCCTTCCTCGATGCGTTTGGCGATCTCGATTTCGCCTTCGCGGGTGAGCAGTTCCACCGTGCCCATTTCACGCATGTACAGGCGTACCGGGTCGGTCGTGCGGCCATATTCGGAATCAACGGTGGAAAGCAGCACCCGCATGGGTTCATCATCTTCGTCATCGTCGTCGCCAGGCGTGGTGGCGGGCGTATCGGACAACAACAGGTCTTCATCTGCGGGCGCTTCGTCATATACCTTGATGTTCATGCCGCTGAACGTGTTGATGATGGCTTCGATCTGCTCGGCATCCACCACGTCATCCGGCAGATGGTCGTTGATTTCGGCGTGGGTCAGGTAGCCGCGCTCCTTGCCCAGCTTGATCAGTTCTTTCAGACGCAGCTTGCGCGTTTCGATGTCAACTACCGTTTGCGCGATGCCATTGACCGCATTCAGGAGACTTTCCGCCGCCGCCTTGTCTTTTTTGCCGAGTCGCGTCTTGAGCGCCCTGGCGGCAGACGCAGCTTCTTTTGCCGCTTCTTTCGCGGTCTTGGCCGCTGCCCTGGCGGCTTCTTTCGCGGTCTTGGCCGCTGCCCTGGCGGCTTCCTTCGCGGCCTTTGCCGCTGCCCTAGCGGCTTCTTTCGCGGTCTTGGCCGCCGCCTTGGCAATTTCCTTCGCGCTTTTTTCGCCACGCGACTTCCTGGCGGCGGCACTGGTCTTTGTCGGCGCTTTTCCCGCCTTGTCTTTCGCGGCGTTCTGGACAGGCTCAGAGGGTGGTGTTGCCGACGACGCTCTGGACGTGCTGCCGGGCGCTACCTTGCCTGCGGCTTTGGCGGGTCGTTTGGATACGGCCTTGGCGGTTTTTTGGGGTATTTCTTGCTTTGCCGCAACTTTCTTTTCCGGCGCGGCCTTTTCCTGCTTTGGCGTGGCGACTTTTGTTCTGGCGGTTTTCACAGGTGGCGTGTCCTTTGCTGTCGCTTTGTCCGCAATCGTGGCGGAAGCCCGTTTGGACGCAGCTTTGGCGGTTTTGGGCGTTTCCGGCTTTGCCGCAACTTTCTTTTCCAGCGCGGTTTTTTCCTTCTCCGGCGTAGCGGCTTTTGTTCTGGCGGTTTTCACGGGCGGCATGGTCTTTGCCACCGCTTTGTCTGCCGCGCGCACGGGTGTTTCCGGCGTTTTCCTGGCAGTAGCGTGGGACGCAGGTCTTACGCGCTCCGGAGCGGACTTGCGGGGCGTTCTGTTTGCCGTTGGCGCTTTTTTCGCGTCCGCTGGCGTTTTCACCATTGTCTTGTGGGGCGCGGTTTGCGCCACCGTTTTTACAGATTTTCTGCGCGATGCGTTCTTCGCAGTTTCTACGTCTTTGTTTTTGCTGCTCTTGTCTGTAACCATGGACGCCCTGCTCTGGTAAAGAAGAAGTCAGAGAAACCAAAAATTATAGCACAAAATCAAAAAATTTCCCCGTATTTTTTGACGCACACGCGCTGAAAACGGTGGGATTGGATCGGCAATCCGACGCAATCATGTGGCGGCTTTCTTGCTGTTTCTGTGCGCCAGATGCCGGAAGCGCTCCTTTTCTTCCTCGTTCAAGCCCGACATGCCGCCGAATTGTTGCGCCTGCGCTTGTAGACGCTTGAATTCCGCATCCTGGGCTGCGGTTTTCAGGCGCGTTACGGCAGCATGGAATTCATTTTCCACATCCACATCTTCCAGTTTCATATCCATCCATTCGCTCGCCAGATTATCCAGCGCGCGCTCCTGAGCATCGCCGCGCAATTGTTCGCGCAATTGCGCGTAACTGGGCGCGGGCGGCAAATGCGTTACGGCGCGGGCAATGGTTTCCAGCATTTGCCGCTCCGGGCTGGCGGGCAATTGCGCCAGCGGAATCTGTGTCGCCAGTTCCGGTTTCTGCAATACCAGACGCAGCAGGGCGCGCGCAAGCGATGGCGCATGCCGCGCCGCTTTCGGCGGAGCGGGTGGCGTATAGCCGCGAATGCCGCATAGTCGCTCCACTTCGGTTTGCGAAAAGCCGCTGGCCTCTGCCAGCCGCTTGACCAGTTGCAGGCGCAACAATGGCACGGGAATCCGCAGGAGCAGCGGCTTGGCTTCGGCAACCAGTCGCGCCTTGCCCTCCGAAGTGGTCAAATCACAATGCGTACTCAATTCGCGCAGCAAGAAATCGGAAAGCGGCGTCGCTTGGGCGATCAGGCGAGAGAATGCGTCCTTGCCCGTTTTGCGAATAAAGCTGTCAGGATCTTCTGGTTCCGGCAAAAAGGCAAAAGCGATGGTCTTGTTGTCCGCGAGCGTTTCCAGCGCGTTATCCAGTGCCCTGGAAGCGGCCTTGCGTCCGGCGGCGTCGCCATCGAAACAGAAGACTACGCGATCCACCTGACGCAAGAGTTTTTGCACATGCGTCGGTGTGGTTGCCGTGCCCAGCGTGGCCACCGCGTTGCCGACGCCATGCTGCGCCAGCGTCACTACGTCCATATACCCTTCCACCACGATGGCGCAATTTTCATCGCGTAACGCCTGGCGCGCCTGCGGCAAGCCGAACAGTTCGCGCCCTTTTTCAAAAAGCGGCGTTTCCGGAGAATTTAGGTACTTGGGTTCGCCCCGATCCAGAACGCGCCCGCCAAAGCCGATGACCTCGCCCTTGGCGTTGATGATGGGAAACATGACGCGATCCCGGAAACGGTCATATCGTCGTCCGTTTTCGCTGTCGATGACCAGTCCGGTCGCCAGCATTTCCGGAGAGGCATAATCGGCAAATACCGCCTGTAGCGCCTGCCAGCCCTCCGGCGCGTAGCCCATGCCGAATCTTGCCGCCGTCTCGCCGCTCAGTCCCCGGTTTTTCAGGTAAGAAGCGGCGCGCTCGCTTTTTTTCAAGGCGGCCTTGTAGAACGCTTGCGCTTCGCTCATGCGCTCGCTCAAACGCCGCAAGCGGCTGCCATGTTCCGCGCCGCCTTGCTGCGCATGGCTTTCCGGAACCTGCATGCCCATCGAGGCCGCCAGTTCCCGCACCGCATCGACGAAACCCATGCCCCGATATTCCATGAGGAAACCGATGGCCGTGCCATGCGCGCCGCAGCCGAAACAGTGATAAAACTGCTTGCTCGGACTGACGGTGAAAGAAGGCGTTTTTTCATTGTGAAAAGGGCAGCAGGCCATGTAATTGGCGCCTGCCTTTTTCAGCGTCACGTATTTGTCGATCAGGTCGACGATGTCTGCCCGCGCCAGTACGTCCTGAATGAAGGATTCCGGGATCATGCGCGCCGCATCAGATCAGACGAGGCGAGACCTGACCCGTCCCGACACCACGCCCATATCCGCCTTGCCGGAAAGCCGCGGCTTGAGGATGTTCATGACCTTGCCCATGTCGGCAGCCATTGCCGCGCCGGTTTCGCGCAAGGCGGCGTCAATGGCGGCATCGACTTCCGGAAGGCTCATTTTTTCGGGCAGATAGGCGCAAAGCACGCTGATTTCCTGGCGTTCCCTGTCGGCCAGATCCAAGCGTCCCGCCGCCTCGAACTGGCTCAGGCTTTCCTTGCCGCGTTTGACCATTTTTCCAATGATGGATGTAATGCCATTGTCGTCGAGTTCGATGCGTTCATCGACCTCCTTTTGCCGAATGGCGGCCATCAACAGACGGATCGCGCCCAGGCGCACAGTCTCGCCTGCCTTCAAGGCGGCTTTCATGTCCTCGTGAATGCGCGGACGCAGACTCATGTTTCCTTCTCCCGATGCGAAATTGGACGATAACGCAAAAAGCCGCTGTCGAACGACGAGCGGCTTTGCGAAACGCTAAAAAATCAGTACGAAATCAGTACGAAATCAGTACAGTTTGGGTGGCAGGGTCATGCTGCGCAGACGCTTGTAATGGCGCTTGACGGCAGCTGCGGCCTTGCGTTTGCGCTCGGCGGTCGGCTTTTCATAAAACTCGCGAGCACGCAGTTCCGTCAGCAAGCCGGTCTTTTCAACCGCACGCTTGAAGCGGCGAATGGCTACCTCAAACGGCTCGTTTTCCTTGACGCGAATACTCGGCATCTAAAATCACCCCCTTCCAGTCAGGCAGCATCTCTGCCCCATGAATCATTCCGTCCGACAAGACGGAAACCATGATTATAGCGTCTTTTTCAATACCGCGCGGTTTTTTCGCGCAGACGATGACGACAGGGGTATCCGCAAAATCACCGTATGCGCAACGGCGCAACTGCACCCCCCATTTCATCCTCGATCCTGATCTTGATAATCAACTTTAACTTCAAATTATCAAGCATTGATTTTAAATAGAAATAACAATTCATTCTACATGCAAGAGTGTTGCTAAGTCCTTGTCTTGATTCAAAAATTTGTAAAAAGTGCTTGCATTGGGTTTTAAAGTGTCTTAAAGTGGAGAAATGTGTTAAAAAGTGGAGTACAAGTTCACAAAAGTGGACTTCATGATTTTGCGATCGACATGTTTCAGGGAACCGCTACGCTCACGCTGGACGCCAAGGGACGCTTTGCCATTCCGGCATTGCACCGGGAAGCGCTTGTGCGGACGGGTGAGGAAGAATTGACCATCACGGCGCATCCGGATGGTTGCCTGTTGCTTTATCCGCGCTCTGTCTGGCAACAGGTGCAGGAAAAACTGATGCGCTCGACAATTCAGGACGCGCAGCGGCTCAAGCGGATACTGAACGGCAATGCGCGCGATGACCGGATGGATTCGGCGGGGCGCTTGCTGATTGCGCCGGAACTGCGCAAGCTGGCGCGTCTGGAAAAGAAGATCGTCATGGCGGGCATGGGCAAGCGTTTTGAACTCTGGGACGAAGCGGCCTGGGAGCGGCAAAACGATTTGAGCGTGGATGTGAAATCCCTGATGCCGCCGGGTCTTGAGGATTTGTTGCAATGAACAGCGTCCTGACGCACGTCACCGTTTTGCGGGAAGAAGCGGTCATGGCGCTGAACATGCAGCCGGATGGGGTTTATCTCGACGCTACCTTTGGACGCGGCGGGCATAGCCGGGCAATCCTGGCGCGCCTGGGGCAGGACGGGCGGCTGCTGGCGTTTGATCGCGATCCGGAAGCGATTCGCGCCGGGCAAGACATTCACGATGTGCGATTTACGTTGTTGCATCGTTCTTTTGCCGAATTGCAACAAGGCGCGTCGGAGGCGGGTTTGTCCGTGTTCGACGGGATTTTGTTCGACTTGGGGGTGTCTGGCCCGCAGTTGGATGACGGGCGCAGAGGGTTCAGTTTTCGGCACGACGCGCCACTCGACATGCGCATGGATGCCACACGCGGCGAAACGGCGGCCGAATGGCTGGCGCGGGCTGAAATCAGGGAAATTACGGAGGTCATCAGAAACTATGGCGAAGAACGGTTTGCTTTCCAGATTGCAAAGAAGATTGTGGCTTTTAGGGCCAAACGGCCTGTTGCAAGCACCGGGGAATTCGCCGCGCTTGTACGCGAGGCCGTGCGCTCCCGCGAGCCGGGGCAAGATCCGGCGACACGCAGCTTTCAGGCTCTACGGATTCATGTCAATCAGGAACTCGATCAGCTCGCGCTAGCCTTGCCGCAGGCGCTGGCGCTGTTGAAGGCAGGGGGGCGGCTGGTGGTGATCGCCTTTCATTCACTGGAGGATCGCATCGTCAAGCGCTTCTTGCGTTCTGCCGCCGCGCCGGATGATCTGCCCAGGAGTCTGCCCTTGCGCGCGCACGAGACGCCGCAGCCGTTCATGCGTCTGATCGGACGGGCAAGAAGAGCCTCGGCGGCGGAGGTGGCGGCCAATCCGCGCGCGCGCAGCGCCGTGATGCGGGTGGGGGAAAAACTGGGGACGCGGCAAGGAGAAATTCATGCCGCGCATTAACTGCTTTGTCCTGCTCTTGTTGATACTGGCTTCCGCCCTGGGAACCGTAACCGCCCAGAACAAGGCGCGCAAGCTCTATCAGGCGCTGGAAGCGGAGCAGGAGCGCGCACGGCAATTGGAAGTGGAATACAGCCAGCTGCAACTGGAACTGGCGACTTGGGCCAGTCATGCGCGCATCGAACAGATTGCGCGCGGACCGCAGCTCAAAATGGTGGCGCCGGTGCTGAATCTGCCGGACGCCATGCTCGGAGGAGGGCACTGATGTCCATTATTCGCCGCCGCCGCATCGTGGCCAAGGCGCATCAGTTTGCGGAAAATCCCCTGCTGCAACTGGCGTTGCCGGACTGGCGTTCGCGCTTTGCCATGTTGACCCTGCTCTTTTTGTTCCTGGTTTTGTTGGGACAGGCGTTTTACTTGCAAGTAATTCATAACGATACCCTGCAAAAAGAGGGTAATTCGCGCTATTTGCGCGATCTGGAAATACCGGCTTCGCGCGGTAGAATCACTGATCGCAATGGCGATCTGCTGGCCATCAGCGCGCCGATGAAATCCATCTGGGCCATTCCTGTCGATGCGCGCCTGGAACCGCAGCAGCAAAAGGCGTTGGCAAAGCTCTTGGAGATGGAAATCAAGGAACTGAATCGGCGTCTGGCCTCGGAGAGGAATTTTGTTTACCTCCGGCGGCAGGTCGCGCCGGAAACGGCGGCGCGCATTGCCGCCCTGCGGCTGCCGGGGATTTTTCAGGGCGATGAGTTCCGCCGTTTTTATCCGGCGGCGGAAATGGCGGCGCATGTGGTTGGTTTTGCCGGCATCGACGACAGGGGGCAGGAAGGCGTGGAACTGGCCTTTCAGGATGAACTCACGGGCGTGCCCGGACATCGCAGCGTCATTCGCGATCGGCGCGGACGGATTGTCGAGGATGTCAAGGGAATGCGGCCGCCGCAGGATGGGCGGGATATCTTGCTGACGCTGGATTCCAAGATTCAGTATCTGGCTTTTTCCGCCGTCAAGCAGGCGGTTTATGAGCATCGGGCGAAAGCAGCGAGCGCCGTGGTGCTGGACGCGCAGAATGGCGAGGTGCTGGCGCTCGTCAACTGGCCTTCCTACAACCCGAACAATTTTGCCCAGCGTTTTGGCCCGAAATTACGCAATCTTGCCGTTACCGACAGTTTTGAACCGGGTTCCTCCCTGAAACCCTTTACCGTGGCGCTGGCGTTGGAAAAAGGGCGTTACCGTTTCGACAGCGTCATCGACTGTTCGCCGGGGCGGCTGACCATCGGCAACGCCACTATTTCGGATCCTCGCGCTTACGGCCAGCTTACCCTGGCGCAGGTAATTCAAAAATCCTCCAACGTCGGCACCGCCAAAATCGCCGCCGCCTTTCAGCCGAAAGAAATGTGGGAGATGTTCGACAGTCTGGGCTTTGGCGCGCCGCTGCGCCTGGATTTTCCCGGCGTGGTCAGTGGACGCCTGCGTCCCTGGAAAAGCTGGCAGCCGGTTGAGCAGGCCACCATGTCTTATGGTCATGGCATTTCCACCAGCCTGCTGCAATTGGCGTCGTCCTATCTGGTTTTTGCCCGCGATGGCGATTTGATTCCGCTTTCCCTGCGCTTGCGCGAAGGCCCGCCGCCGCGCGGCGTATCCGTGTTTTCTTCGCAGACGGCGCGCGAAATACGCGCCATGCTGGAAATGGCGGTGCGTCCCGGCGGCACCGCGCCGCGCGCGCAGGTGCCTGGCTACCGCGTTGGCGGCAAGACCGGAACGGCCTACAAGATTGAAGGCATGGGCTACGCGCGTGACAAATACGTGGCTTCCTTTGTCGGCATCGCGCCCATGTCCGATCCGCGTCTGGTGGTTGCGGTGATGATCGACGAACCCTCGGCGGGACAACACTATGGCGGCACGGTGGCCGCTCCGGCATTCGCCAGGATTGCGGCGGGCGCGTTGCGGACTCTGGGCGTCGCGCCGGACATGCCGGTGCAGGTTGCCGCCTTGCCTGCGGAGCCGCCGCTATGACCCTGGCGGCGGAACTGGCGGCGCGCTGGCAGGAAGCCCTGCAACAGGCGCGGGAAATGCTGCGTGTGCTGGCCGCGGAATCCGGAGCGCCGCTGACGGGCGTGACGGATGACAGTCGGCAGACGCTTCCCGGCAATCTGTTCCTGGCTTTTCCGGGGCATGCGGGTGGTGGCCGACGGCATATCGCCGACGCGCTGGCGAGAGGCGCGGCGGCGGTATGCTGGGAACCGGGCGGCGATTTTGTCTGGGACGCGGCGCGCAAGCTCCCCAACCTGGCGGCGCCGAATCTGCGCGCGCTTGCCGGGTTTTTGGCGCACGAGATTCACGGGCGGCCTTCGGAACGCCTGAAACTCATCGCCGTTACCGGCACCAATGGGAAAACTACCATCACGCAATGGCTGGCGTCGGCCTGGCCGGAACGCTGCGGCGTCGTTGGTTCGCTGGGCGCGGGTTTTCCGGAAGATTTGCGCCTTATTGGCTTTACCACGCCAGAAGCGGCGACGCTGGCGCGTTTGCTTCACGACATTTCGGCGCAAGGCGGCAATGCCTGTGCGCTGGAAGTCAGTTCCATCGGCATCGAGGAGGGACGGCTGAATGGCGCAGCGGTGGATACGGCCATTTTCACCAATTTCACTCGCGACCATCTCGATTATCATGGCTCGATGGCCAACTATGCGCGCGCCAAGGAAAAACTCTTTCACTGGCCGATGTTACGGTTGGCGGTCATCAATTTGGATAACGAGCAGGGACGGCATCTGGCGCGAACGACGACGGCCAGACGCGTCATCGGCTACAGCCTTTGCCCGGAACGCATCGATGCGGATACGGGCGGATCGGGACGTGTGCCGGAGCGCGTCCTGGCGCGGCATTTGCGCGCCACGGCGAACAGCCAGGTCTTCACTCTCTCCACGCCCTGGGGTGACGCCCAGATCGAAACGAGGGTGCTGGGCGCCTACAACATCGCCAATTTGCTGGCAGTGGCGGCGACGCTGCTGGAAGCGGGACTTTCCATGCGCGAAACCGCGGCGCGGCTGGAACGGCTCACGCCGCCGCCGGGACGAATGCAACGCTGCGACAGCGCAAGCGGCGACGCCTATGCCGCGCTGCCGTTGGTGCTGATCGATTACGCGCATACGCCCGACGCGCTGGAGAACGCGTTGGCGACCTTGCGCCAGTTGGCAAGGACGCGCGGCGGGCGGCTGATTTGCGTATTTGGATGCGGCGGCGACCGCGATCGCGGCAAACGTCCGCTGATGGGAGAAGTCGCGGCCGCTGGCGCGGACAAACTGTGGATCACCAGCGACAACCCGCGCCACGAGAATCCTTATGTCATCATCGACGACATTCGCCAGGGCGTTCCGGCAAATGCGCCGGCGGAAATAGAGGTGGATCGGGGGGAAGCCATCCGCCGCGCCATCCTGTCGGCGGCGCAGCCGGATGTGGTTCTGCTGGCGGGCAAGGGGCATGAGGCCTATCAGGAAATCGCCGGAGTGCAATACCCATTTCACGATGGTGAAATCGCCCGATCATCGCTGGCGATCTGGCGGCAGAAACAACAATATGGGGAGGGCAGGGTATGATGCACTGGTCATTGGCGCATATTGCCAGGGCGGTGTCGGGGCGTCTGGTGGCGGGGGGCGGCAACATCATGCTCGAGGGAGTGGCGACGGATACCCGTCAAGCCTGTGCGCGTCGCCTGTTCATCGCCTTGCAGGGCGAGCGTTTCGATGCCCATGATTATCTGGAAGAAGCCGTCGATCAGGGCGCGGCGGCCTTGCTGGTGCATTCCGCGGATAAACTGCCGAGGGGCGTTCCGGTCATTCTGGCGGAAGACACCCGGCTGGCGTTGGGACGACTGGCGGCGGCGTGGCGGCGCAAATACCCGCAGCCGGTGATCGCCGTAACCGGATCCAACGGCAAGACCACCACGCGCGAAATGATCGCCGGCATCCTGAAAACGGCTTGGGGGGAAAACAGCGTCCTGACGCCGCAGGGCAATTTCAACAATGACATTGGCGTCCCGCTTACCTTGTTGCGCCTGGGCGCGGAACACAAGGCGGCGGTGCTGGAAATGGGCATGAATCATCCCGGAGAGATTGGCTATCTCACCCGGATTGTCCGTCCCACGGCGGCGCTCATCACCAACGCCCAACGCGCGCATCTGGAAGGAATGGGCAACCTGACCTCGGTGGCGATGGAAAAGGCCAGCATCTATGACGGCCTGGAACAGGGCGGCGTGGCGCTCATCAATAACGATGACCCGCAGGCCGCGCTCTGGCAGCGGAAAAACGCCAGCCGCCCGACGCTGACCTTCGCGCTCGAACATCCCGCCGATGTGCGCGGCGAGGTCAGCCTGCGCGGCCTGGGCGCCCGCCTGGTCCTCGCCACCGCCCAGGGTTCGCGTGATTTTGAGTTGCGGATTCCCGGCCGTCACAACGCCATGAACGCCTGTGCCGCGGCGGCGGCGGGTCTGGCGGTTGGCCTGGAACTGGATGCGCTGGTCGAGGGCTTGCGCCGGTTTTCAGGCGTGAATGGGCGTCTGCAACAAAAAACCGGGCCATATGGCGCGCTCATTCTCGATGACACCTATAACGCCAATCCGGATTCGGTGCGCGCGGGCATTGACGTGCTGGCGGGCATGATAGGGCGGCAGTTCCTGGTGCTGGGCGACATGGGCGAGGTCGGCGAAAGCAGCGCCCAGCATCACGATGAAATCGGCGGTTACGCCCGCAGCATGGGCGTGGATCGCCTCTATGCGCTGGGCGAGGCCAGCGCGCAGGCGGCGCGCGGTTTTGGCGAGGGGGCGCGCGTTTTCAGGACGCCGGAAGCGCTGGTCAAGGCGCTGCTGGAGGAATTGAAGGATTGCGCCAAGAATGGAGGAGGTTCCGGCGCGCTCACGCTGCTGGTCAAGGGATCGCGCTTCATGCGCATGGAGCGGGTCGTGGGACTGCTCTTGAACGCGGCGCAAGCGGAAGAAGGGGCAAACTGATGCTGCTTTTGTTTTTCCAGTGGCTATCCCAGGAGGTACGGGCGTTTTCCGTCTTCAATTACCTTACCTTGCGCACCGTGTTGGCGGCGATGACGGCGATGTTCTTTTCGCTGGCGCTGGGGCCAAAGGTCATCCGCTGGCTGGCGGCGAAAAAAATCGGCCAGGCGATACGCCAGTGCGGACCGGAAACGCATCTGGCCAAATCCGGAACGCCCACGATGGGCGGAGTGTTGATCCTGCTGGCCATCACGCTGACCACCCTGTTGTGGTGCGATCTCGCCAATCGCTATGTATGGACGGTGCTGATCGTCACCCTGGGTTTTGGCGTCATTGGCTGGTACGACGACTGGAAGAAAGTGGTGTACCGTGATCCAGAAGGGCTGGCGAGCCGCTGGAAATTTTTCTGGCAATCGGTGCTGGGTCTGGGCGCGGCGCTGTTTCTCGCCTTTTCCAGCAATAATCCGGCGCAAACCGAACTGATTGTGCCCTTCTTCAAGATTGTCGCCTATCCGTTGGGCGTCTGGGGATTCGTGACGCTGACCTACTGCGTCATCGTCGGCACTTCCAACGCCATCAACCTGACGGACGGCCTGGATGGTCTGGCGATCATGCCGACGGTGATGATCGCCGCCGCCTTTGTCATTTTCTCCTATGTGGCCGGTCACGCCAGATATGCGGAATATCTGCTGTTTCCCTACGTGCCCGGCGCGGGCGAGTTGTGCATCCTGCTGGGCGCGATTGCCGGCGCGGGGCTGGGTTTCCTGTGGTTCAACGCCTATCCGGCGGAAGTCTTCATGGGCGATGTCGGGGCGCTCTCATTGGGCGCGGCGCTGGGGTGCGTGGCGGTCATCGTGCGGCAGGAAATCGTGCTGTTCATCATGGGCGGGGTGTTCGTGGTGGAAACCCTGTCGGTCATGATCCAGGTCGGCTGGTTTCGATACACCTTGCGCCGCTACGGCGCGGGGCGGCGCATCTTTCTCATGGCGCCGCTGCATCATCATTTCGAGCAAAGCGGCTGGAAGGAAACGCAGGTGGTGGTGCGTTTCTGGATCATCACCATCCTGCTGGTGCTGTTTGGCCTTTCCACCCTGAAACTGCGCTAGGAACGACATGGAACTTTCCGGCAAACGTTTCCTGGCGGCAGGTCTTGGCGAATCCGGGCTGGCGATGGCGAAATGGCTGCATCGCCAGGGCGCGTTCGTGCGCGTGGCGGACAGCCGCGAGACGCCGCCGGGACTGGCTGCCTTGCAAGCGTTCGCGCCGGAGATTGAAGTCGTCACCGGCGCGTTCGCAAGCGAGACGTTTCGCGCCGTCGACGCCATTGCCCTTTCCCCGGGCATACCGCTGTCTACGCCGGAAATTGCCGCTTCGGGAGTCCAGGTGATTTCGGAAGTCGATCTGTTCATGGCGGCGCTGGACGACTGCCAGCCGGACGCGCAGGTATTGGCGATTACCGGCAGCAACGGCAAGACCACGACCACCGCCCTGACCGCGCATCTTCTGAATGGATCGGGCATCTCCGCGGTTGCCTGCGGCAATATCTCGCCTTCGCTCCTGGACGCGCTGATGGCGGCGCTGGATGCGGGCGCGCTGCCGAAAGTCTGGGTGCTGGAACTTTCCAGTTTCCAGTTGGAAACCAGCCGCTACCTGCCCTTTTCGGCGGCGGCGGTGCTGAACGTGGCGGAAGACCATCTGGATCGGCATGGCGACATGACAGGTTACGCTACCGCCAAGGCGCGCATTTTCCGGGGCGGGGCGATCCAGGTGCTGAATCGCGAGGATGACTGGTCGCTCGGCATGGGCAACTGGCAGGATCTGGGGCGAATGTTGACTTTCGGACTGGATGAGCCGCCACGCTCCGGACATTACGGCATCCTGGACGATGCCCTGTGCCGCGGCGAGGACGCGCTCATCCGGCTGGACGAATTGCCGCTCAAGGGCTTGCACAATGCCGCCAATGTCATGGCGGCGCTGGCGCTGTGCGCGGCCATCGGCATCAACGGCAAGCGGCTCTTGCCCGCCTTGCGGGATTTTCAGGGCTTGCCGCATCGGCTCATGCCCGTGACGGAGATCGCGGGCGTGCTCTATGTGGATGATTCCAAGGGCACCAATGTCGGCGCGACGCTGGCGGCGATTCGCGGCATGGGACGCAAAGTCGCGCTGATTCTCGGCGGCGAGGGCAAGGGACAGAATTTCGCGCCGCTCCTGCCCGCCTTGCAACAGCATGGCCGCGCCGTGGCGCTGATCGGGCGTGACGGGGCGCTGATCGGCAAGGCGATTGCCGCTTGCGGCCTGCCGGTGAAATCCTGCGCCGATATGCCGGAAGCGGTGCGCTGGCTGGCCGGCGCGACGCGCTCTGGCGATTGCGTCCTGCTCTCGCCCGCCTGCGCCAGTTTCGACATGTACAAGAACTACGCCGACCGCGCCGCCGCCTTTGCGCGCGCAGTAGAAGAGATGGCCGCGGAAGCGGGATCGGCAGCAAAGCCTGCGAAAGCGAACAGGACGGCGAAGGCGGGCAAGCGTGTACGGAGGGCGGGCGCATGATTCCGGTTTCCCTGCATCTGGCGTCGGGCGAGGTCGCCAGCCGCCGTCCGGCGTATGAAATCGATCCGGCGTTGTTCTGGAGCGGACTGATGTTGCTGTGCTTTGGCCTGGTGATGGTCTATTCCGCCTCCATTGCCTATGCCGAGGGTCATCGCGCCTTTGGCTACGCCAGTTATTTTCTTTTGCGGCATGGCAGTTTTCTGGTCATCGGTCTCATCTGCGGCGCGGCGGCGTTCCTGGCGCCGATGAAGACTTGGCAGAAGGCCGCGCCCTGGCTGTTCTTGCTGGGCGTGGCGTTGCTGAGCATTGTGCTGATCCCCGGCGTGGGACGGGAAGTCAATGGCGCGCGGCGCTGGATATCGCTGGGAATGCTGAACCTGCAGGCGTCCGAATTGATGAAGCTCTTCGTCGTGCTCTATGCCGCCGACTACGCCGTGCGCAAGATGAATCTCATGCACGACGTCAAACGCGCCTTCTTGCCGATGGCGAGCGTCATGATACTGGTCGGCTGGCTGTTGTTGAAGGAACCGGATTTCGGCGCGCTGGTGATCATCGTCACCATCGCCATGAGCGTCCTCTTTCTCGCGGGCATGAAGATGCGGCTCTTTGCCGTGTTGTTCGTTTGTCTCTTGGTGACGTTCGCCGTGCTGATCATCATTGAACCCTACCGCCTGGAGCGCATGTTCAGCTTCTTCGACCCTTGGCGCGACCCGTTTGGCAAAGGCTATCAACTGACGCAATCCGAGATTGCCTTCGGGCGGGGAGAATGGTTCGGCGTGGGGCTGGGCGCGAGCGTGCAGAAGCTTTTTTATCTGCCGGAGGCGCATACGGATTTTTTGCTCGCCATCATTGCCGAGGAACTGGGTTTTGTCGGCGTGTTGGTGGTGGTTTGCCTGTTTGCGCTCCTGGTGCATCGCGTCTTTGCCGTGGGACGCCAGTGCGTGCAACTGAACCGCATCTATCCGGCGCTGGTGACGATGGGCATTGGCATCTGGTTTGGCGTGCAAAGTTTCATCAACATGGGCGTCAATGTCGGCCTCTTGCCCACCAAGGGATTGACCTTGCCGCTGATGAGTTTTGGCGGTTCCGGCATCGTCGCCAACTGCATTGCCTTTGGTATTTTGTTGCGCGTGGATTGGGGCAATCGCCAACTCATGCGGGGAGGAACATCATGAGCGCGACGCAAAAAACCGTCCTGATCATGGCGGGCGGCACGGGCGGGCATATCTTCCCGGCGCTGGCGGTGGCGGTTGCCTTGCGCGACGCCGGCTGGCGGGTGTTCTGGCTGGGCAATCCAGAGGGCATGGAAGCGCGGCTGGCGCCGGCACAGGGCTTTGAAATGGTTCATGTGCGCTTTGCCGCCCTGCGCGGCAAGGGACTGGCGCGCAAGCTGACGCTGCCCGTCAGCCTGGCGCGCGCCTGCTGGCGGGCGGCAAGGGGAATCCGCCGCGTCCGCCCCGATGTGGTGCTGGGCATGGGCGGCTATATCAGCTTTCCCGGCGCGCTCATGGCCTGGGTATCCGGCATTCCCTGCGTCATTCATGAACAGAACGCCATCGCCGGACTGGCGAACCGCGTCCTGTCCTTCCTGGCGAACCGGGTGCTGACCGGCTTTCCGGATGTCTTGCGCCGGGGCGTCTGGGTAGGGAATCCGGTGCGCGCCGATATTTTGCGAACGCCGCCGCCGGATCTGCGCCTTGCCGGACGCGAAGGTCCGTTCAAACTGCTGGTGCTGGGCGGCAGCCTGGGCGCGCAGGCGTTGAACGCGATCGTCCCGCAAGGTCTGGCGCTGATGCCCGCGGGCCTGCGTCCGGAAGTGGTGCACCAGGCGGGCGAACAGCATCTGGAAACCTTGCGCGCCAACTATGCCGCCGCAGGCGTCGAGGCGCACTGCGTCAGCTTCATCGAGGATATGGCGGGCGCTTACGCCTGGGCGGATCTGGTGATCTGCCGCGCCGGGGCGCTCACCATCGCGGAACTGGCGATTGTCGGCGTGCCCGCGATTCTGGTGCCTTTCCCGCAGGCGGTGGATGACCATCAGACGCATAACGCCCGCTTCCTTACCCTGGCGGGCGGCGGCATCCTTTTGCCGCAGGATCGCCTGACGCCGGAATCCGTGGCGTTGATGGGCAATTACAGCCGCGGTCAATTGCTGGAAATGGCGAAAGAATCCCGCGCGCTGGCTCGTCCCGACGCGACGATGGCGGTCGCGCGCCATGTCGAGGAATGCGCGGCATGAAACACAAGGTCAAACATATCCACTTTGTCGGTATTGGCGGTTCCGGCATGAGCGGCATTGCCGAGGTGCTGTTCAATCTGGGCTATACGGTTTCCGGCTCCGATCTCAAGGCTTCCGGCGTGACCGCGCGGCTGGAAGGAAAGGGGATGCGCATCCGCATAGGGCACGCGGCGGAAAACATCACGGGCGCGCATGCCGTGGTCACCTCTACCGCCGTCAAGGCGGACAACCCGGAAGTGGAAGCCGCGCACCGCGCGGATATTCCCGTCGTCCCTCGCGCCCTGATGCTGGCGGAGCTGATGCGCTTGAAACAGGGCATCGCCATTGCCGGGACGCATGGCAAGACCACCACCACCAGCCTGGTCGCCAGCATACTGGCGGAAGGCGGACTCGATCCGACCTTTGTCATCGGCGGCAGGCTGAACGCGGCGGGCGCGAACGCGCGCATGGGCAAGGGCGATTTTCTCGTGGCCGAGGCCGACGAGTCGGACGCTTCCTTCCTGCATCTGTCGCCGGTGATTTCCGTCGTCACCAATATCGACGCCGATCACATGGATACCTATGGGCACGACTTTTCCCGTCTGCAACAGGCGTTCGTGGAATTTTTGAATCGCCTGCCTTTTTACGGCGTGGCGGTGCTCTGCCAGGACGATCCAAACGTGCGCGCGATTCTGCCGCGGGTTTCCCGTCAGGCGGTGCGCTACGGTTTGTCGCCAGACGCCGGTCTCTATGCCGAAAACATCCGCGCCGAAGGCGGCCGGATGCGTTTTGACGCCGTGCGCGTAAATGGCAGGACCTCGAGATTGCCGATCACCCTCAATCTGCCGGGGGTACACAATGTATTGAACGCGCTGGCGGCGATTGGCGTCGCCACTGAAGTGCAGGTGGGCGATGAGGCCATCGTCCGCGCGCTGACGGAATTCAAGGGCGTGGGACGGCGCTTTCAACGCTATGGCGATTTCGCCATAACCGCGGAAAAGGGCGGCGGCAGTTTTACCCTGGTCGATGACTATGGGCATCACCCGGCGGAAATGGCGGCGACATTGGCCGCCGCGCGCGCCGCGTTTCCCGGTCGGCGCCTGATGGTGGTCTTTCAGCCGCACCGCTATACCCGCACCCGCGATTGCTTCGAGGATTTCGTCACGGTGCTCTCCAGCGTCGACGCGCTGTTTCTCACCGAGGTCTACGCGGCGGGCGAAACGCCGATCGTCGCCGCCGATGGCCGCAGTCTTGCCCGCGCCGTGCGCGTGGCGGGCAAGGTGGAGCCGATGTTTGTCGAACATCTGGTCGATTTGCCGGAACGGATAACCGAGGCGGCGCGGGATGGCGATGTGGTGCTGACCTTGGGCGCGGGATCCATCGACATCGTGGCGGAGAAAATCTGTCTTATGAACCCATTCTCCAAGGCGGCGGAAAAGCAATGAAAAATTTTGGCAAGGTGGCGGTATTGCTGGGCGGAACTTCCGCCGAGCGCGAAATTTCCCTGCAAAGCGGCGCGGGCGTATTGGCGGCCTTGCGGCGTCAGGGGGTGGACGCGCATCCCTTCGATCCGGCGGAGGAACCGCTGGAAAACCTGCGGCAGTACGACCGCGTGTTCATCGCCCTGCACGGACGGCACGGCGAAGACGGCACGATACAGGGGATGCTCGAACTCATGGGAATTCCCTATACCGGCCCTGGCGTCATGGCCTGCGCCGTGGGCATGGACAAGTTGCGCAGCAAACTCATCTGGCGGGCGGCGGGTCTGCCCGTGCCCGACTACGTCTTGCTGGACGACGCCACGGATTTTGCCGCCGCGGAAGCGCGCCTGGGCCTGCCGCTGTTCGTCAAGCCGGTGCGCGAGGGTTCGTCGGTGGGCGTCTCATTGGTGAAAAAAACGGGCGAATTGCCGGCGGCCTATGCCGCGGCCAAACAACACGACGCGCTGGTGATGGCCGAGGCGGGCGTCATGGGCGGCGAATACACGGTGGCGCTCCTGGGGGATGCCGCCTTGCCGATGGTGAAAATCGAGCCGAATGCGGCGTTTTACGATTACGACGCCAAGTACCTGCGCGACGATACCCGCTATCTCTGTCCCTGCGGCCTTGCGCCGGAAAAGGAGAAGGAGATTCAGGAAGAGGCGAAAAAGGCTTTTCGCGTTCTGGGCGGCAAGGGCTGGAGCCGTATCGACGTGCTTCTGGACGCGGCGGGCGCGCACTATTTTCTGGAGATCAACACCTCGCCCGGCATGACCTCGCATTCGCTGGCGCCCATGGCGGCAAAAGCCGCTGGAATCAGCTATGAAGAGCTGGTATTAAAAGTGCTTTATCAGGAAAGCAGTGGAACTGTTTGATTAAACGGAATTTTAAGGATTTTCGAGAAAGAATGAATGTGGCACCAACCCAGGTTACTCAACTTGCTGGCGGATATGCTGTTTGCCGCTGGATGGGCAATGTTGCTGGCCTTGCCGGTGATTGTGCTCCTGCGCATGCCGTTTGCGCCGGTGCGCGTGGTGGAGCTTGCCGCGCCCTTGCGCTTCGTGACGGCGCGGGAACTGGAGGATGCGCTCGCCGGGCGTTTGCGCGGCAACTTTTTCGGCTTTTCGGCGGAAAACGTGCGCGAGGCGCTGGAGCGTCTGCCCTGGGTGCGGCGCGCCCGCGTGCGCCGGGTCTGGCCGGATCGGCTGGAAGTCATGCTGGAAGAACAGGAAGCCAGCGCCCATTGGGGCAATTCGGGCAACGAGTGGGTCAATGTTCATGGGGAAGTTTTTGCCGCCAATCCGCCCGATTTGCCGGAAGGCGGCAAATTCTCCCTGCCGCGTCTCTCCGGGCCGCCGGGCAGCGCCGCCTTTTTGCTGCGGCGTTATGGCGAGAGCGCGCGGCTCTTGGCGCGCGTTTCCCTCGCGCCGGCGGCATTGACGCTCTCGGCGCGGCAGGCGCTGGAAATGGAGCTTGCCAACAAGATGCAACTGAAGCTGGGACGGGAACGGGAGCGTTCTCCACTCATCTGGCGGCTGCAACGCTTCATCGACCTGTATCCATCCGTGGTGGCGGGGCGGACGCCGCCCGCGCGCATCGTGGATCTGCGTTATCCCAATGGGTTCTCCATCTATCCGGCAGGCGCGCGGGCGGCAAACGGAGTCTGGGAAGATGAGTAAGGAAAACAAGGACCTGATCGTTGCGCTGGACATCGGCACTTCCATGATCGTGGCCCTGGTGGCGGAATTGACGGTGGAAGGCGAACTGAACGTCATCGGCAGGGGAATGCACGATTCGCGCGGCCTGAAGAATGGCGTGGTGGTGAATATCGAGGAGACCGTGGACGCCATTTCCGGGGCCATCGCCGAAGCGGAGTTGATGGCGGATTGCAAGGTGGAAATGGTCTATACCGGCATCGCGGGCAGCCATATACGGAGTTTCAATTCGGACGGCATGGTGGCGATTACCGACAAGGAAGTCAGTCCGCCCGATGTGGCGCGGGCGCTGGAAACCGCGCGCGCGCGTCCCATGCCTACCGATCAGGAAGTCCTGCATGTCCTGCCCCAGGAATTCGTCATCGACGGACAGGGCGGCATCCGCGAACCCATCGGCATGAGCGGGATGCGTCTGGAGGTCAAGGTGCATATCGTCACCGGCGCGATTTCCGCCGCCCAGAACATCATCAAGTGTGTGCGCCGTTGCGGGCTGGAAGTGAGCAACATCGTGCTGCAACCGCTGGCTTCCAGTTACGCGGTGCTCTCGCAGGACGAAAAGGATCTGGGGGTGTGCATGGTGGATATTGGCGGCGGCACCACGGACATCGCCATCTGGACGCGCGGCGCGATCCGTCATACGGCGGTCATTCCAGACGCGGGCGATCTGGTGACGACCGATATTGCCATGATGCTGCACACGCCGCGGCGCGACGCCGAAGACCTCAAATGCCGTTACGGTTGCGCCCTGGCGCAGCTTACCGATCCGGAGGATTTCCTGGATGTGCCCGGCGTGGATGAACGTCCGCCGCGCAAGGTCTCACGGCATACGCTGGCGAACGTGATCCAGGCCAGGGTAGAGGAAATCTACGAAAAGGTCTTGAAGGAAATCGTCCGCGCCGGTTATGGAGAGGTGCTCTCCTCCGGCATCGTCATCACGGGCGGCGCCTCGCTCATGCCGGGCATGGTCGAATTGGGCGAGGAAATTTTCCATATGTCGGTGCGCCAGGCCGCGCCCAAGTATTCGGGCGGGCTTTCGGACGTGGTGCGCAACGCGCGTTTTTCCACCGCCTACGGCTTGTTGATGGTGGCGCAGGAAGAATGCCGCCGCGGCCTGAAAATCGAGAAGAAACGCACCTTGCGGGATAGCTGGAACGATTTGACCGCCTGGTTCGGAAAGAATTTTTGACCCTTTCATTTTTTAATTTTTTGCACAACGGAGGCAGCGATGTTTGAAATCATTGATAAACAGGAAGCGGAAACCAACGCCCAGGTGGATACCATCATCAAGGTGATTGGCGTAGGCGGCGCGGGCGGCAACGCCGTCGATCACATGATCCGCGAAGGCGTGCAGGGGGTGGAATTCATTGCTGCCAATACGGACGCGCAGGCGTTGCGAAACTGCCGGGCCGCCAGCAAGCTGGCGCTCGGCACCCTGGGCGCGGGCGGCAAGCCGGAAGCGGGGCGGGCGGCGGCGGAGAGCCACCGCGAAGACATTCGCGCGCGCCTCGAAGGCGCGCGCATGGTCTTCATCACCGCTGGCATGGGCGGCGGCACAGGCACGGGCGCCGCGCCCATCGTGGCCGAAGTGGCGCGGGAAATGAGTGTGCTCACCGTTGGCGTTGTTTCCAAGCCCTTCCGTTTCGAGGGCGGCAAGCGCATGAAAAACGCCGAGGCGGGCATCGTCGAGTTTTCGCGGCATGTTGACTCGCTGATTGTCATCCTGAACGACAAACTCCAGGAAGTCATGGGCGAGGACGCGGGCGTGGACGAATGCTTCAAGGCGGCGGATGACGTGCTGAAAAACGCTGTCGGCGGCATTTCCGAGATCGTCACCAATCACGGCATGGTCAATGTCGACTTCGAGGACGTGTGCACCGTGATGGGCGAAACCGGGCGGGCGATGATGGGTTCCGCCACCGCCAGCGGCCAGGATCGCGCGCGTATCGCCGCGGAACAGGCGGTGGCCTCTCCGCTTCTGGAAAGCGTCAATCTCGCGGGCGCGCGCGGTGTACTGGTCAATATCACCGCTACGCGCGCTTCCCTGCGGATGCGTGAAGTTACCGAGGTCATGGCGACCATCGAAAACTTCGCCGCCGAGGACGCGCACATCATCTTTGGCGCGGTCTACGACGAGAACATGGATGACCAGTTGCGCGTTACCGTGGTGGCGACCGGCCTGGGGCCGACGCAAGCCCAGGAACCCGAGCGTTCGTTTACAGTCATCCGCACCGGCACGCATGATCCGTTCGGCGAGCCGCTCTACGATCCGGAAATCCCCGCCGCCGTCCGCCGGGGAGGGCGGCGCGCCACCATCGCCGCGCTGGAAAACAGCGGCATCGCCACGCACGACATTCCGTCTTTCCTGCGCAAACAGGCGGATTGATTCCGATGTACGGCAAAAAGTAAAAACCCGCTTTTTGCCAGGACATATAGTAAAAAAGGGCAAGCGGAGCTTGCCCTTTTTTGGTGAAAAAACAACGAAAACCCGCTACCCGTCTGTACGGTACTGTAGTGCGCTGCGTGCGCCCATTCTTCGAGAGGGCAAGGGACAACAGGCGCTACCGTTTGCCTGTCCGCGCCGGGCGCTCTACACTTGACGCCTTTCCGTTTTCCCCCGATTCCCATGCAAACCCTTCCGCTCCTCACCTGGCCCGCCAATATCCATGCCATCGACGCCGGTTACATCCGTCCGGGACTGGCCGCCATACACCTGATTGTCGAAGAAGGCCGCGTCGCGGTCGTCGAGACCGCCCACAATGCCGCGTTGCCGCGCTTTCTTGCCGCGCTCGCCCAGCTTGGGCTTGCGCCGGAAGCGGTGGATTACGTGTTTCTCACCCATGTTCACCTCGATCACGCGGGCGGCGCGGGCGCGTACATGGCGCGGCTGCCGAACGCGAAACTGGTGGCGCATCCGCGCGGCGCGCGTCACATGATCGACCCGGCCAGGCTTTTCGCGGGCACGGCGGAAGTCTATGGCCTTGAAAACGCCCGCCGCCTTTACGGCGATCCAGTCCCCGTGCCGCCGGAAAAAGTGATCGAAGCCGCCGACGAACAAGTCTTCGCGCTCGCGGGCCGTCCCCTGCGATGCCTCTATACGCCTGGGCACGCCAAGCACCATCTCTGCCTGTGGGACGAACGCGCCCGCGCTTGTTTTACCGGCGACGCCTTCGGCATCGCCTACCGCGAGATGGGCGTGAGCGGCGACCCCTTTCTCATCCCCGCCACCACGCCGACCCAGTTCGACCCCGAGGCGATGAAGGCGTCGATCCATCGTCTGCTCGCGCTTGAGCCTGAAGCGATGTATCTCACGCATTTCAGCCGGGTGGACGATGTGGCGCGCCTGGGCGCGGATCTGCTGCGCCGGATCGACGCCTTCACCGCCCTGGCCCAAGCCGCGCCGGGAGAAGGCAAGGCGAGAAAGGACGCCATCCACGCCAGCATCAAGCAGTACCTGCTCGACGAAGCGCCCCCAGAGCGCCGCGAATGGCTTGAGCCTGTGCTGGAGGTGGATATGGAACTCGACGCGCAAGGGCTGGCTTGCTGGCGCGAACAGAACAAGAATGTCGGATGACATAAGATTTCGCAGACGCGCCGGAACCCAACAGGCGGCAATTGTTTGCGAATTCCGAAAATCGTCGGTTGGCAACTGACGAAATGAAAATATGGAACGCGCAAGGACAAGGCGGATAATCACGGACTTCAAAACCGCCGGAGGGATTCAAGATGACGCGCAAGAAAGCAAAGAAAACCGGGGACGCTTCGCTGGAAGACCTCGTCGAGCTTGCCTACCGTCTGTTTGCCGCCTACCCCGCGCCGGAGAAACTCGCGGCTTGCGAGCATTGCATGGGCATGGAGGCGCAAGAGCGCGTGCGCACGACGGCGGTGCGGGACATTCCCGCCGACCTGTTCTGGCGCTATCACTTTGCCGCTCTCGATGACAAAAGGATGCCGCTTGGCGAAGTCAAGTATTTCTTGCCTCGTTATCTCGATCTCATCAGCCGCTTCGAGGAAGGCAGCGTGGGTTTCGAGGGCGCGCTGACGCACCTTCCTCCCGAGACGTACAGACACAAGGAAAAATTCACGACCCTCTACAGCCGTTTGAATCCAGACGACTGGAAAGCGGAGGAATTCACCCTGCTCAATGCCTGGGCCAAGGCGTTCTTTTCGCGTTGCCTGTCGCAATATTACGATTACGATCTCTTTCCCGACGTGCCACGTATCGAAAGCATCGACGAAATGCTCATCATGCTCGCGCATGGCGGCTTCGATCTTTCGCCCCTGCTTGACCTGTGGGCGGAAGATCATCGCCTGACAGCCCTGCTCCACGCCAAGGATTTGCTGCTCTGGGGGTTCAACGAAGAAATGACGGCCATGGAAAACGCTTTTGCCGAAAACGATGAGGCGCTTTGCGCCACGCTTTCCGGCTGGTTGCAAACGGCGAAGGTTTGCGCGCATTTTCGCCAGGGATGCGAAAACGCCCTGGCGCGGCAAGATCCCATTCTGGAAATGGCGCACGGATTCCATGCTGGACGCACGCACCGCGAAGAACTGGAAATCATGCGGCAAAGGTTGCGTAATTCGTAAGGCAACACAACCCCAAAATCGGGCCGGGCCGGTTTTGCGTTGTCTTTATACGGTTTGGAGGCAGGCTTTGCCTGCCTCCAAACCCAAATCAACCCGGCAAAAAGTAGGGTTTTACTTTTTGACGTACAAACCAATGAACGAACATTCCGCTCCAACCCCCGCGCAGCTTGGCCTTTTTCTGGCGGTGGCGCTCTTCTGGGGCCTGAACTGGCAGGTGGTGAAGGCTTCCATGCCCGCGATTCCGCCTTTCTGGCTGCGCGGCGCGTCCACCTTCCTGGGCGGGCTGGGGCTGCTCTTGATGGCGCGAATCAAGGGGCGTTCCATTCGTCCGGCGCAAGGGGAAACGCGCATCCTCTGCTGGCTTTCCCTGTGGAACATCACCCTTTGGGGCGCTTTTTCCGCCTATGGCGTCTTGCTCCTGCCTTCCGGACGGGCCGCGCTCCTGGCGTTCACCATGCCGGTGTGGAGCGTGCTGCTTTCCGTCTGCTGGCTGCGCGAGCGACTCAACAGCCGTCGTCTCATGGGGCTGATTCTGGGTAGCCTGGGGGTTTTCGCCCTGATGGCGGGCAAGTTTTCCGTCAATGGCGTCGGCTCGGCGCTGATGCTGGCCGCGGCGGTGTCCTGGGCGGTCGGGGTGGTCTCCATCAAGCGTTTTCCCGTAAGGATGCCGCCCTATGTGTTCGTCGGCTGGATGATGACCCTGGGAAGCCTGCCCCTGCTGCTTGCCGCCCTGCTCTTCGAGGGCGTCTCCTGGCCCTGTCCCGGCACCGGCCCCATGCTGGGCTTTCTCTACATGACCTTCATCTCCGGCATGCTCTGCTCCTGGGCGTGGAATTACCTCGTCCTGAAACTGCCGGTCGCGGTCTCCTCGCTCTCTTCGCTCCTCACCCCGCTGATCGGCGTCACCGGCGGCATGCTGATTCTGGGAGAAAAGCCGGGATTCCCCGAATTCCTGGGCGCCGCCTTCATCCTCGGCGCTGTTCTGTGCGTGAGCTTTCGCAAATAGTCCGCGCGGCAGGGAGGTGCACAAGACTGGGTATTGGCCCGCCCGCACGGGCGACGCGAAAAACGCCAGAATAACGTAGACAAAAACAAGCAACCGAACGTCACGCGAAAACGACGGAAATGATGAACTTTTGCAGCATGGATGCTTTTTTCATGCTGCAACGCAGCACACACACAAGGCGGGATGTTCTCCGCCGTCTTGAAATAAATCTTTTCCATTCAGTGACTTAGGTACATTTTCGCTCGCTTCCATCGGCTTGGCACACCGCTTGCAGTCAGGGACTCTCGACTCATCCGAATCTTTGAAGGAGCGAAGCATGAATGACGCGAAGCGCTGGCACGATCTGGCCGACGCCATCAAACCTGAAACCCGGCTGTTCATCGGCGGCGAGTTCGTCGAGGCGGTCGACGGGCAACGCTTCGCCACGTTGAACCCGGCCACCGGCAAGCCAATCGCCGAAGTGGCGCGCGGCAATGAGAAAGATGTCGATCTTGCGGTCGCGGTCGCGCGCCGGGCCTACAAGAGCGGCGTCTGGTCGCGCATGGCGCCGCGCGACCGCATGGCGGTCATGTACCGGATCGCGCAGGGCATCGAAGCGCACGCCGACGATTTCGCGCTGCTCGATTGCCTGGACATGGGCAAGTCCATCTCCGAACTGATAAACGGCGACGTGCCGTTTTCGGCGCTCACTTTCCAGTATTTCGGCGAGGCGATCGACAAGGTGGAAGGCGTCGTCACCAGCACCGACCCCGCCGCGCTGCACATGATCACGCGTCAGCCGCTGGGTGTGGTCGCCTGCGTCACGCCCTGGAATTACCCCTTGATGATGGCGGCCTGGAAGGTCGCTCCGGCGCTGGCGGCGGGCAATTCCGTCATTTTGAAACCCGCCGAGCAAAGCCCGCTCTCCGCGCTCTTGCTGGCGAAGATCATTGCGGATGCGGGCGTGCCGGATGGCGTCTTCAACGTGGTCAATGGCTTCGGCGAGGACGCGGGACGCGCGCTGGCGCTCTCCATGGGCGTGGACAAGATCGGTTTTACGGGTTCCACCGAGGTCGGCAAGCTGATGCTGATCTATGCCGGTCAATCCAACATGAAGAAGGTGACGACCGAGTGCGGCGGCAAGAGTCCGCAAATCGTGCTGCCGGATGCCGATCTCGATACCGCCGTCACCTATTGCGTGAACAACATCTACACCAATCAGGGCGAGGTGTGCAGCGCCAGCTCGCGCCTGCTTGTGCACGAATCGATTCATGACGAATTCGTGGCGAAGTTCATCGAGGACGCCAAACGCTTTCAGCCCGGCGATCCGCTCGATCCCGCGACCACGATGGGGCCGCTCGTCACCCGCGAGCAGCAGCAGCGGGTCTTGTCCTACATCGAAAAAGGCAAGGCCGAAGGCGGCGAACTGGTGTTCGGCGGCGGCGTGCCCGCGGGTCTGGAAAACGGCTGTTACGTGCAGCCGACGCTTTTCGGGAAGATCACGCCCGACATGACCATCGCCCGCGAGGAAATCTTCGGGCCGGTGGGCGCGGTGATGAAGTTCAAGGATCACGAAGAAGCCATTGCCATTGCCAACGACAGCATCTACGGGCTTGCCTCGGCGGTGTGGACGAAGGATCTCGCCACCGCGCACAGGGCGGCGCGCGACATTGAGGCCGGCATCGTCTGGGTCAATTGCTACGAACACGGCGACATGACGCAGCCCTGGGGCGGCTTCAAGCAGTCCGGGCAGGGGCGCGACAAGTGTTTTGAAACCATTCTCGCCCACATGCAGACGAAATCAGTCTGGATACATCTTGGCTAGAGGCGTCAAAAAGCAACCCCACACCGATTCCCCCGTTTTTTTGCAATTCCATCCTGAGGAGAAAACATCATGACCGCAACGATCCATGATCCGCTCAACCCGACTTCCGTGGAAGCGGGCGATGCCGAAGATGTCGCGCAACTGAAGGCGCTGGGCGTCAATCCGCACTTCAACCGGCGCATGAGCCTGTGGCAGAACTTCGCGCTGGGCTTCACCTATCTTTCGCCAGTGGTGGGCGTCTATAGCCTCTTCGGCTCCTGCTTGGCCACGGGCGGGCCGCCGATGATCTGGACCTATCTCATCATCGCGGTGTGCCAGTTCCTGGTCTGTCTCGTGTTCTGCGAGGTCGTCTCGCAGTTTCCGATTTCCGGCGGCATCTACCCCTGGGCGCGGCGGCTCGTCGGCAAGCGTTGGGCGTGGATGGCGGGCTGGATCTACGCCTGGGCGTTGTGTACGAGCATTGCCGGCATCGCGGTGGGCGCGTCTCCCTTCCTCGCTTCCATGATGGGCATGGAATCCTCGTCGATGCTGACGGTGATCATCGCGCTGACGCTCATCGCCATCGTGACCGGCTTCAATCTGGAAGGCACGCGCTGGCTGGGACGGGTCGCCATGTTCGGCTTTCTCTGCGAGCTGATCGGCGCGCTCGCGGTGGGCGCTTATTTGCTCCTCTTTCATCGCAATTACGATTTCGGGGTGTTTTTCAACACCTTCGACATCCATATCGACGGCTCCTACTGGCCGGCCTTCCTCGCGGCCTCGCTGGGCGGTCTGTTCCAGTATTACGGTTTTGAAGCCTGTGGCGATGTGGCCGAGGAAACCCCGAATCCCTCCCGCGCCATTCCCAAGGCCATGCGCATGACCATCTACGTCGGCGGCGTGGCGGCGATGTTCATCTGCGTCTCGCTCATCCTCGCGGTGCCGAACATGCAGGCGGCGCTGCACCCGGACGAGAACGGAGTCCCCGTCATCATCACCATCCTCAATCAAGCCTTCGGGCCGGTGGGCGCCAAGCTCGTCGTCGCGGTGGTGGCGATCTCCTTCCTCTCCTGCATCCTGTCCCTGCAAGCCGCCGCCAGCCGCATGATCTACGCCTACTCGCATGACGACATGTTCATCGGCAGCAAGCTCTTCCGCCGCGTTTCGGAAAAACATCGCGTGCCCTCGAACGCGATCCTCCTCGTTGGCGTGCTGACCAGCGCCCTGTGCGTCACCAGTTACTGGATGGAGGACGCCATCGTCACCATCGTGAGTTTTGGCGTCATCGGCATCTACCTGTCGTTCCAGATGATCGTCATCGCCGCCCTCATCGCCCGCGCGCGCGGCTGGAAGCCCTCCGGCGCGTTCCGCCTGGGCGCGTGGGCCTGGCCGGTGAATGTCGCGGCGCTGGTCTACGGGGTGCTCGCCATCATCAACATGGCGTGGCCGCGCGGCGGCGACTGGAACATGATCGTCTCCTGCGGCATCGTGCTGGGACTGGGTCTCGTCTACATGCTGCTCTTCAAGCCCTATGACCGTGGCGTCTCGCCGCACGGCGACGCGCATATCCTCTTCGGCGACGGAAAAGCCGCCGCGGAGGATTCCGGCCAGGACGACGACATGACCGGCGGCGAACCCGTGCCCGTGCCGGCGGCCTGATCCCCGCGCGGCAAAATCCGGAGGAAGGCGCGCGCTTTCCTCCGTTTCTTTTCTCTTGACCCGCAACCTTACAAAAGGAGCATTTCATGGCCCCGGCCACTCTCCAAAGAAATTCCGAACTCATGACGCGTCGCGCCGACGCCCTGCCGCGCGGGGTGGGACAATCCCATCCGGTGTTCGCGCAAAAGGCGCTCAACGCCGAAATATGGGATGTGGAAGGCAAACGCTACATCGACTTCTGCGCCGGCATCGCCGTGGTGAACACCGGGCATTGCCACCCGAAAGTCATCGCCGCCATCAATCGGCAGGCGCAGGCATTCACCCATACCTGTTTCCAGGTTGTCGCCTACGAGGGCTATGTGGCGCTCGCCGAACGCCTGAACCAGCTCGCGCCGGGCAGCGCGCCGAAAAAGACCTTTTTCATGAACACGGGAGCCGAAGCCGTCGAGAACGCCATCAAGGCGGCGCGCGCCTTTACCGGACGCCCCGGCGTAATCGCCTTCAACGGCGCGTTTCATGGCCGCACCCTGCTCACCCTGGCGCTCACCGGCAAGGTGAGTCCCTACAAGACGGGTTTCGGGCCTTTCCCCGGCGACATCTTCCACGCCCCTTATCCTTCTGAAATCCACGGCGTTTCCATCGACGCCGCCATCGCCGGGATCGAAAAAATCTTCAAGAACGATATCGACCCCGCGCGCGTCGCGGCGATTCTTGTCGAACCCGTGCAGGGCGAAGGCGGCTACATTCCCGCGCCCGCCGAGTTTCTCGAACGCCTGCGCGCGCTGGCCGACCAGCACGGCATCGTGTTCGTGGCCGATGAGATCCAGACAGGCGTGGCGCGCACCGGCAAGATGTTCGCCATCGAACATTCCGGCGTGATCCCGGACATCCTCACCATGGCCAAGGGACTGGGCGGCGGCACGCCCATTTCCGCCATCGTTGGCCGCGCCGACATCATGGACGCCGCCGCGCCCGGCGGATTGGGCGGCACCTATGGCGGCAATCCGGTTTCCTGCGCCGCCGCGCTCGCGGTGCTCGACATTGTCGAGGAAGAAAAGCTCTGCGCGCGCAGCGTTTCCATCGGCGAGCGCATCCGCGGCTTCTTCTCCGCCCAGGCGAAGACCTTCGCCTGCATTGGCGACGTGCGCGGCCTGGGCGCGATGACCGCCGTCGAATTCTTCACTGGCGGCGACAGGAATCGTCCCGCCCCCGCCATTGCCGACGCGCTGAAGAGCGAGGCCGCAAAGCGCGGTCTGTTGCTCCTCAACTGTGGCGTAAATGGCAATGTGCTGCGCCTCATGACGCCGCTGACCATCTCCGATCCGGTGCTCGACGAGGGGCTGGACATCATTGGCGCGGCGCTTTCCGGGCTTGCCAGGGAAGGCAGGCTTTGATCGGCGCGGCACATGAATTATCATCATGGGCGGGCTGATTTCGACGCGCCAACCCCCATCGAATCCCAACAGGAAAGGAACCCCATGCGTCTCCACGACCAAGAATTGCTGAAAGACAAAGGCTACATCGACGGGCAATGGACCGCCGCCAGGAACAACGCCGTCTTTCCCGTGACCAACCCTGCCACCAACGAAACCCTCGCCTCGGTCGCCGATCTGGGCGCGGAAGAAACCCGCGCCGCCATCGCCGCCGCCGAAAAGGCGTTCGCCGCGTGGCGCAAGCGTTCCGGCAAGGAGCGCGCGCTGATCCTGAAGAAGTGGTACGAACTGATCATTGACGCCGCCGACGACCTCGCCCTCATCATGACTTCCGAACAGGGCAAGCCGCTTGCCGAGGCGCGCGGGGAAGTCGCTTACGCCGCGAGCTTCGTCGAGTGGTTCGCGGAAGAGGCGCGCCGCGTCTATGGCGACGTGATGCCCGCGCCCACCAGTGATAAGCGCATCGTCGTGCTCAAGCAGCCCATCGGCGTCTGCGCGGCGATCACGCCGTGGAACTTCCCCGCCGCGATGATCACGCGCAAGGCCGCCCCGGCGCTCGCCGCCGGTTGCGCGGTGATCGTCAAACCGGCGGAATACACGCCGCTTACCGCCCTGGCGCTCGCCGAACTCGCCAGACGCGCGGGCATTCCCGCAGGCGTCTTCAATGTCGTCACCGGCCTCTCCGCCGCCGTGATCGGCAAGGAACTGACCGGCAGCCCGGTGGTGAAGAAGCTTTCTTTTACCGGCTCGACCGAGGTTGGGCGCCTGCTGATGGCGCAGAGCGCCCCGACCCTGAAGAAGCTCTCCTTCGAATTGGGCGGCAATGCCCCGTTCATCGTCTTCGACGACGCCGATCTCGATCTTGCCGTCGAAGGGGCGATGGCCTCCAAATACCGCAACAGCGGCCAGACCTGCGTCTGCGCCAATCGCCTGCTCGTGCACAGCGGCATCTACGACGCCTTCGCCGAAAAACTCGCCGCGCAGGTGAAGACGCTCAAGGTCGGCAACGGCATCGAGCCGGGCGTCACGCAAGGCCCGCTCATCGACGCCGACGCGCTCAAGAAAGTGCAAACGCAAGTCGCCGACGCCCTTGCCAAGGGCGGACGCGTCCTCGTCGGCGGCAAGCCGCACGCGCTGGGCGGCACGTTCTTCGAGCCGACAGTGATCGCACAGGCAAGCGCCGACATGCTGTGCGCGCGCGAGGAAACCTTCGGCCCCATCGCGCCGCTCTTTCGCTTTACGACCGACGAAGAAGCCATCGCGCTTGCCAACGCCACCGAATTCGGGCTCGCCAGCTATTTTTTCAGCCGCGACCTGAACCGCGTCATCCGTGTCGCGGAAGCGCTCGAATACGGCATGGTCGGCATCAACACCGGCCTGATCTCGAATGAGGTCTCCCCCTTCGGCGGCGTCAAGCAATCCGGTTTCGGGCGCGAAGGCTCGAAATACGGCATCGAGGAATACCTGGTCATCAAGCAGATGTGCATCGGCGGGCTGGACTAGGGCCTGTTGACAATCACTTCCCCCTTCGTGATGCCAATTGAATCGCGTTTGCAGAAATTTCGTTTACATTCAATGCATTACAGAGGGGGCTGTTCACACGTTTCATTTTCTGGTTATATCCTGGTTTTTGCA
>JAITRP010000053.1 GCA_031288305.1 Zoogloeaceae bacterium | reverse complement strand
AGGTGAGACCCCGGCCTGAAGGCCGGGGTTTCGACCGTAGCCATTGGGGAGGGGATGCAAACCCCTCCCCAATGACGTTAGACCGGCAGCCCTGAAGGGCTGCCGCTAATTTCTTGCTCATTGGCGGAATCGGCATGTTGATAGCCGCATTCAAAACAAGCATCTTGTGGGGACTTGGATGTTTGCTGATCACGCCCGTGTCTTTGGTTTTCCTGGTCACGCACTGGGAAGACGCCCAAAATCCATCCTTCTTGCAAGTCATCGGCTGGGCAATGATCTTCATCGGTAGCTGTGCCTGACAATTCATTCAAGTCGGCGCCACTTTGTGGCGCCGCCTGGTCCAAGCGGTAAAACCTGAAATCGCAAACGGGTTCTCAGGCCGAAAACGATGAGCCGCAACCGCAGGTGGAAGTGGCGTTCGGGTTGCGGATGACGAATTGCGCGCCTTGCAATCCTTCGCTGTAATCGATCTCCGCGCCCACCAGATATTGATAGCTCATGGGGTCAATCAACAGGGTCACGCCGTCTTTTTCAAATTGCGTGTCATCTTCGTTTACGCTCTCCTCGAAGGCAAAGCCATACTGGAATCCAGAACAGCCGCCGCCAGTGACAAACACGCGCAGCTTCAATCCGGGATTGCCTTCTTCCGCAATCAGTTCGCGCACCTTGTCTACGGCGCTATCGGTAAAAATGACGGGGGACGATGTGTTCTCGTTCATGGGGAAAACTCCTGTAAAAGAGTCTGAATTATGAAAGCGGGGCAAGGTCAAGGTCAATCTTTCCTGGATGCGCGGCAAAAAGCAAAGCCCTGCCTTTGCCGCGAACCGCTCAGGCAACGGGCGCTTCGTCCGGTTTTTCCGCCTTCTTCGTCTTGTCCCGTTTGTCCGTGGATTCGGGAACCAGGCGCAAGAGACTGCCTTCGATGACCGCGCCTTGCTGGATTTCGATCATGCCATACTCCACATTTCCCTCTATCCTGCCCTTGGGCTGCAGCTCCAGGAATTCCGTCGCCCGCACCGGGCCGTTGATGCTGCCATTGGCGACCAGATAGGTCACTTCCACATGTCCGTTCACGACGCCGTGTTCGCTCAACACCAGCGTCGCCGGTGAGGTCTCGCCGATCACCTTGCCGTGGATTTCGCCATCCACGCGTAGTCCTCCGGAAAAAAAGACATTGCCTTCGAATTTCGTGCCCTTGCCGATCAGGCTGTCGATCTGGGTGGCCGCGCCCGTCGTCGTTTTCTTGCTGAACATGTCGATCAATCTCCTGTTGGTGTGCGTCAAAAAGCAAAATCCTACCCTTTGCCGGTTCCTTCTTGAAACGTAATGGTCGCGGTTGCCCGCACCGTATTGCCCTGCAACAACCGCAATTCCGCCTTGTTCAGGATATCGCCTTCCGCCACGAACAACTCGCCTTCCTTGCGCACCCAATGGTGGGTCTTGACCTGGTATTCCTCCGCCGCCGCTTGATTCTCCGGCCAGCGCAGTTCCAGCGCCTGTCCTTTTCGCGTCACGAAAAGGACGAATTGCAGCGCCCCGGAAAATTCCAGCGTCTGGCGTCCCGCATGATAGCCCGCCAGTACGCTGTAACGGTAGCGCCGCGCCATTGCCGGATTCGTCTGCGTCGAAAGCGGATCGGGACGCAGGACAAAACGTTCCAGCCGCACCTCGCCCTCGCGTACGCCTGCCGGCACCAGATTCAGGAAATAGGCCAGATCATCCTTCAACACCGCCTGTTCGCTCAACTGCACTCGCAATTCGTCGGATAGCTGCCGATTGGCGTTATACGCTATTTCCAGGCTGGTCAGTACGCCATCGCCCTGCGATGCGCGGCTTTCCAGTTCCTCCAGCCGCGCCCGCAGGACTTCCACATCCTGCTCCTGTGGCGACCGCGACATTCGCGCCCAAAAATGAACCAGCGCCACCAGCAGCAACATCGCCGCCGCGCCCAGAACCACATGAGCGCACCAAGTCGCGCGCGGGCGAATCTCCATGCTTGAAGCATAGACGCTGAAATACTGCCGTAGCCGCCTGATCCACTGCATTTCGTCTCCTCATGGAAGGGGAGATGATACATCAGGCGTCGAATGTCAGGAATCCGAAGAAGCACAAAGCGCGGCGCGCCCGCAAAGGAAAGCCCCTTCCCGCGATCAAGGAACGCCGACTTCTTCGGATGTCCAATCCCTGATTCTTGACTACCAAACATGAATGATATTGATTTTTATTTAGTAGTGCACTACCCTGCCGCCATCAACGATTTCCGGGAAATCATCATGAAAAACTTCGCAATTCCTGCACGAAAATTCCTCGCAGCTTTGGGCGGTCTGTGGATTCTGGGTTTTCCCGCCCTGGCCCAGGAGGTCAATCTCTATTCGGCGCGCCACTATGAGTCGGACAAGACGCTCTACGCGCTCTTCGAGAAGGAAACCGGCATCAAGGTCAATGTGGTGAGCGCCAACGCGCCCGAACTCATCGAGCGCATCAAGCGCGAGGGAGAAGCCACCAACGCGGATCTTTTCCTTACCGTCGATGGCGGCGTGCTGCATACCGCCCGGAACGCGGGCATCCTGCAACCCGTCTCTTCCCCCGCCATTCTGCAAAACGTGCCCGCCGCCCTGCGCGACCGCGAGAACCACTGGATCGGCATCACCACCCGCGCCCGCGTCATCGTCTATTCCAGGGCGCGCGTTCGTCCCGATGCGCTTTCCACCTATGAAGACCTCGCTTCCCCCAAATGGAAAGGCAAGCTCGTGGCCCGGCCTTCTTCCGGCCTCTATGACCAATCCCTGCTCGCTTCCCTGATCGCCCTGAACGGCGAGGAAAAGGCGCGGATGTGGGTCAAGGGCGTCGTTGCGAATTTCGCGCGTCCGCCCAAGGGCAATGACCGTTCGCAAGCCAAGGACATCGCAGCCGGATTGGCCGACGTGGCGCTGATGAACACCTATTACATCGGACAGATGCTGAATTCCAAGGACCCGGAAGAGGTCAAGGCGGCACAGGAAGTCGGCCTCTTCTTTCCCAACCAGAAAACCACCGGCGCCCACCAGAACATCAGCGGCGTGGCGCTGACGAAGCACGCCAGGAACCGGGAAAACGCCATTCGCTTCATCGAATTCCTGACCAGCGTCCCGGCGCAGGAACGTCTATCTGCCGACAATTACGAATTCCCGACAAATCCGAAAGCCAGGAAACATCCCCTCCTGGAACGCTGGGGCACGTTCAGGACGCAGGACATCGACTTCTCCGAATTGAGCAAACATAACGCCACGGCCATTCGCCTCTTTGCCGAAGGCGGATGGAAATAAAGGGTTGTCCTCGTCATTACGGGCGCAAACGTTTGTCGTTCCGTCCCTCCCCTTGCTGTTCAGACCGGAGACATCCCAAGCACATGTTCTGAGACATGGCAGACGGAAAATAGGCATATGGAATCATTCTGTAAAAGGAGGTTTATATGCCGTGGAAAGAGAGGTCATGTGGGGGAGCATGATATCTGGCCACTTGCAAAAGTATGGCCTGTACCCCTGAAACCCGCACGGGGCGCGGGTTTCGGGGGATTTTCAAGGTCGGCGCAAGGTCGGCGCTTTTTGCGAAAAATTGCGAGGGTTTTGCAGTTTTTTTGATCCAGAAAATATCGGGAATATCCAGAAAATACGCCCGAAATCCTTTAACCATGCGGATTTGAGCAAACAGCGCACATTTTACCCGTCCACCTTCCGCCGACCTTTGCGCCGACCTTTGCGCCCCGACCCTACATGTGGAAAAGCATCCTGTTCAGCACGTCGAGGACGGTGGTTTTGTCGTCTTCGGATAGGCCGAGGAAGGGTCTGGCGGGGATGGCGACTTGCTTGACGAAGCGCATTGAGCCGTCCGGCATGGGGATGGCCAGCGCCTTCTTCGTCCTGGGGCGGATGATCGCGCCGAACTGGT
>JAITRP010000048.1 GCA_031288305.1 Zoogloeaceae bacterium | reverse complement strand
GCGGCAGGCAGTCTTCGATCTGTTGATATTGGGATTCGGTGATTTCCATCATCAAGCTCCAGTAACTTCTTGGTACCGAAGCATAACATCTTTCAGGGGTAGTGTGAACACGTCCTGGTTTCAAACCCCAAGACAAGCCGACAAAAAAAGCGGTTTCTCACTTTTTGCCTCCGCCGCCTCCCCTTCTGTCTTCCCGGTGTCGCCGCACGCCGGGTTGCGCTATGGAACAGACGTTGCGTCCGGCATTCTTGCTGGTATACATGGCGGCATCGGCGGATTCCAGCAGGGATTGCGGCGTATCGCCGTGATCCGGGAAAATGCTGACGCCAATGCTGGCTTCGATGGGCAGGCTGAGATTTTCCATTTTCAGGTGCGGATTCAGGCGCCGCAGCAGTTTTTCGGCCACCAGACTGGCTTCGTCTGCGTTGTAGATGGGATTCAACAGCACCACGAATTCATCGCCCGCCAGACGCGCCGCCGTATCGCTGGAACGCACGCCATGCCGCAGACGGTGCGCCACTTCCTGCAACATCGCGTCGCCGATTTTATGTCCATGCTCGTCGTTTACGGCCTTGAAGCGATCCAGATCGACGAACAGCACCGCCAGTTTGCGCCCGTGTTGTTTGGCTTGGACAATGGCCTCATCCAGCTTGCTGAAGAACGTCAGCCGATTGGGCAGGCCGGTCAGCGGGTCATGATGCGCGATATGCATCATGGTCTGGTGATTTTCTTCCAGTGTCGCAACCTGGGCGCGAATCTGGTTTTGCATTTCCTCCACGCCTTTCGCCAATTGGCCAATTTCATCCTTGCGCCCCGTGGGCAGCGGCAGGATACTGCCGCTATCGCGCGCCGCGAAACGCCGCACGGATTCCAGAATCTGCGCCAGTGGCCGGGTCACGGCCTGGGAAAGCGGCCAGACCACGATCAGCGCCAAGAAGCTGAACGACAGCACAATCCGCGTCATGTTGCCCGCCAGGGCGCGATGTTCCTGCCAGATCTGGATCAAGGGTTCGGAAATGCCGAGAATGAACGCGCCGCCGCCCACGAAGTCGGCAACCTGCACCCGTTGGAAAACCGCCGCCACATCCGCCTCATCCGGCTGCCGATCCAGTTGTATGCCGGTTGCGATGTTTTCTTCCTTGCCGCCAACGATTCGCGCCACATCCGGGAAGCGCGTCTGCAACAGGCGCCTTTCCTCGTGTTCGGCGTCCCCCGCGTCATGAATGGACAGACCATCCTGCCAGGCCAGGTGCAGCTTGTAATTCACGGGCAATTCCGACTGAATCCGGTGCGCAACGTAATCCATGTCGATGCGCAGTACAGCCAGAAGGCCGCTTTTCCCGCCCTTGTCGTATGGCACGGGCGTAGCCGCCAGCATGGTCAGGCGCTCCGTATCGCCTTTTTCCCGCGCGTAGGGCAGCACCTGGGAAAGATACACCTGCCCCGGACTCAAGCGCATGGCCTGATCGAGATGTGATCTCAAGAGAACCTTGTCCATCCCGCGCTGGACCGCTTTTCCCTCTTGGGCGAAAAAGTGCTTTTCCCCGCCGTTCGGACGAGTCTCGACGATACTGAGCTGCAAATACTCCGGTCGCACCTGCAACAGGGTGGGCGCCATGTGCGCAAAGGCCAGGTTGCCGCTGACCTTGTCGCTTTCCGACTGGCGCATGTACATCGCAAATACCCGCACATCCCGCATCGCCGCCCGCATGGCCGCCACCAGCCGCTGTCCCACCACTTGGGTGGAAACCCGCAGATTCTTTTCCGTCTGCGCCATCAACAGACGCCGACTTTCGTCATAGGCGTAATAGCCCGTCAGCCCGGAAGCCAGAACCGCCAATATGGTCAGCGCCATGGCCAGGCGGAACGCAATCCCTATGCGCATGATGGAAACAACCCGGGAAATGTTGAAAAAGCCATGCGTCGCAGCATGATGAGGAACCAGAAGAAAGAAGCGGAAAAATAGATATTATAGAAGAATATCGGGTAAAGAACGACGGAAACAAGAAAGACACGCGATAGGGACAGAAACGACAAAATTTCGTCACAGCCCCGTTACACTTCGCGCGCCCTGCGCATACCCTTTCCCAATCCTTCGTGACGTTGTCGACTTGCCGCGCCATTTGCGCTGTCTGTGGTTCGTCTTCGCGTCACGCATGGCCTGGGAATGGAATCATAGCCTTGCACTATCATAGGGATGCAAAAAAGCAATTAGCCGCTACGGTCGAAATTGTCCATAATGTCTCACAGGGAGCTCCTCCAGCAGGGAGCTCCTCCAGCCCCGCACCCCCCCCAACCCCAACAACGGGGTTTTATGTCGCTGGACGGTTTCAAGCCGTTCGGCGTTTTTTTGCGCGGTCTTCGGCCTCATGCCGGTTCAGGTAGTAAAGAAGGACAGGCAAAGCCTGCTCTTTTTTGGCGCAAGAGCAACGAAACCCCAAGGCCGCGCTGGCTTTGCTTTGCCTTCAAACCCCCTGACTCCGGAAAAAAGGGGTTCAGGATTTTTGTCTGTGAAATTCGTCGAAGGCCGTCAGGGCTTCCGTCGCCCACATGGCGGAAGGTCCGCCGCCCATGAGAATGGCGACCCCCAGGGTTTCCTCGACTTCGGCGCGGGTCGCGCCCAAGCGGACGAGTGCTTGGATGTGAAAGGCGACACAGCCTTCGCAACGCGCCGCCACGCCGATGGCGAGCGCGATCAACTCCTTCGTTTTTTCGGAAAGCGCGCCGTCAGCCAGGGCAGCGGCATGCAATCCATGAAAACTCTTCATCACGTTGGGGATGGCCTCCGATAATCCTTTCAGGCGAGGGCCGATTCTGTGGATGGATTCTTGGTATTGCGTCATGAGAACTCCTTTTGATGTTGAAAAAGCGGCGATGCCGCATGGGAAAAGCGCGCTCCGAAGGTTTTGCAAGCCATCATGGCGCGGCACAGAAAATCCCGGCTAGGGTCTGCATGAGACGCAGCGCCTTGGGGTCGGAAAGCCGGTAATACACGTACTTCCCTTCCTTTTCCGTCGCCACTTCCAGTTCGCCGACATTGCGCCGCTCCGTGCCCATGCAGCACAGCGGCATCAAACGATCCGTGTTGGACAGTGCCTTCAAAAGCGCGCGCACCGCATCGCGCAACACATCCGGATCATGCAGGGTGAAAGGAAGCGCGGCAGGATTTATGTCATCACGATACATAAAAACAGATAATGTTTTTTTATATTATGTTTCTTTATATATTGTGTAAAGCATGTAGATGGAATGGACGCGATGGGAAATGGAAAAAGCAAATGAAGCGTTGCTCTGCGATGCCTGCCTTGAGCGTCATCTGGAAACCACCGCGCCCGAACTCTGCGCGGCGGCTTTTATACGCGCGATCAGTTCCGGCCAATCCACCCGGCGGTTGTGGCCCATGACCGTCAGGGCGGGAATG
>JAITRP010000017.1 GCA_031288305.1 Zoogloeaceae bacterium | reverse complement strand
TAGGGGCCGACGGTAGAAAACCCTCCTGCCACTCGACTGGAAGCCGTTGTCTTTCCTGCCGTTCCGATGACTTCTCCAGCTTCGACTCTTTGCCCTTTCCACTTGCCTTCTTTCAGTTTATCGGCATAACCCATCATATGGAAGTACTGAATGTAGTCACCGTTGTCAAGCTTGATAACCACCGTGTTGCCAGCATTGGTTTGAGTACCCACATAAACCACTTCTCCCGCAGCCGCCGCGAGCAATTTTTCTCCGCCACGTGAGCGTAAATCAAGCCCCTCATGCGCCCGACCTGTACGCCACATACCATAACGACTCGTCGCAACAGGAGGTTCGTGAATGGTCGGGTTGACCAGACAAACGCCGGATTGCGCTCCTGCAACATCGACGAGCAAGAACGCCAGCAGGACAAGAGGAGCGAATTTCATGGTTCTATCTCTATCCGTGCCACTACATGCCGAAAGCACATACAAGTCCTACATCAATCGGTGCGGGGGCATTTTCATCGTCATCTGCTTCAAACGCATAAAGATCTGTCGCGTCTGGATACGCCGATTTCTTGAACTCTTTATTGATGGCTTGTCTTTGTTCAAGCGTTAATTTTGGAATAAACGAATTAAAGACAGGATTTCCTCTTTCAGGGTCTGTATCGACCCAGATTCTACTAACCTCAACACGCGCTTTGCCGCTGAACAGTTCCAGGGGTTTATTCAGAATAAACCAGGTTTGCTCATCAGAGTGCTTTTTTTCTTTTGTTTGGCGCCATAGGTAGTAATCAGCTTACGGGTTTCTTTTTCAGTATAATTAAAGAAATCAACACACGAGAAAATCCGCTCCAGCTTTTGCTTCGCCTCAAGCTGCTTCGCCGTCAACTCCTGCGCCTGCGCAAACCCCGCCGAGCCAAAAAGAAAACAGCCCGCCAGGGCCAGACGGCAAACATTTACTGCGTTCATGACTTTTCTCCCGCAACTACATTGATGACCAGCGGCGCGCGCCCGCCTTCCGCCGCGTGGCCCTTGCCATAGGCCGTGCGCGCAAAAACAAGACGCGCGCCGCCGCCGTTCTCCGAAACCTTCTCCAACATCATCACGCCCTTCGGCGCGCGCCTCGCGGCGCGTATCCGTCGCCACAGGTTCAAAAACGATTCCAGAGCCATAACCCATTCTCCTTCGCTGCCAACAATCACAGTTTCCACCAATTTAACGCGAATTGTCAATTTTCGCAACAAACGATTTTCCCCTACTTCTTATGCGCACTTGTCGCCGCGCCTCATAGTACAGTCCTGCCCACGGCTGGCGCGTCACCCATTCGCGCGCTTCCACGGACAGCGGGATCATCACATTTCCGGTATCGCTTGACAGGAAGATATTTGTCTATATTATTCAGGGCATGAATTTCACTTGACACTTGGAAAAACGCCTCGCCAACCTGAAAATAGTGGCGATTGCGCACGCCGAAACCGAAATCCGGGTCATTTCGATGCGAAAGGCAGAACGCCATGAACAAAAGCTCTACTTCGCAAGCCGTTGCGCTTGACGACCTTGACGAAGTGCCGCCGCTGACGACAAAAGATTTCACCCATGCCGTGCATCGGGTGGGACTTGTGCCCGTCGGCAAGAAAATGAAGATCAATATAACGCTCGACCCCGACATCGTGGCCTGGTACAAGACGCGGGCGGGCGGACGCGGGTATCAAACCCTGATGAACGCCGCCCTGCGAGACGCAATGCGAGGCCAGCAAATCGCCGAAATAGTGCGGCAAGTGATCCGGGAAGAACTGCGTCCGGCATGACCTGGCCAGCAGAAAAACGCTATGTCCAACACTGCTCAGATGAAAATGGAGAAACCCGCCGAGTTCAACGCCGACCTTGCCCAGGTCATTGCGGATCTGAACACATCGGCGGCACGCCGAGGCGCTGCACCTGCCTGGGCGGCGCACGCTCCACAAAACAGTCGCAAAAGCACACGCTTGGGACTGTTGTTCCCCTACGACTGGTCAAACCCATCGATCCGCGATGAAGCGCTGATTCTCAATGTACTGGAACGCGGCATCTACCGGGACATTTGCCGCGTATGCGCGCATTTTGGACTTGCCGCGGTAGAACGCCTGCTACCCTGTCTGCCGCGCGCCGCCGCGAGCAGTCCATCGCTCGCTCGCATGCTGAACAACATCAGGAAAGGATTTGCGCGTGCTCAAACTCGACAGTCTTCCTGATGCGACTCGCCGGGTGTTCGATCATCTTGCCGCCAATACGCTACTGCGTGAGTTCACGTTGATTGGCGGAAGCGCCCTGGCGCTACAGTTCGGACACCGGCATAGCGAAGACCTCGATTTTTGGATACCCGCCGAGCGCATGGACAAGGAAAGCATTTCCGAAGTTGTTCGCATAGCGCAACAGGCCGGTTTCGAGGCCGCGTTAACGACGCCACACCAGCATATCATCTTCGAGAAAATCAACGGGCGCGATCTGCTGGCGCATGCCCAGGACTACGTAATCGGCGGCGTCAAGGTCACATTCTTTGCGCGTACAGATGGGGCTTACCGGCATTTCGATTCGTTCCCGCGAATAGATAACAGCACTTCGTTTTGCATCATGGGGGAAGAAGGGTTGTTCGCCATGAAAGCCCATGTCATCCATCAGCGTGTGCGCTCGCGTGACCTCCATGACCTGAAAATGTTCCTGGAACGCGGCAAGCGCCTGGGCGATATTTTCCAGGCCGCCAGCGCCGCTGATCCCGCCTGCTCGGAGGAATACGCGAAGGCCGTGCTCATTGGCGAAGTGCCGCTGGACAAGGAAGACGAAGGCTTCGCTTCGATTGGCGTCACGGAATCAATGGAGGGCATTCACGCCTTCTTCAAGGACATCGTGGATGCCTACGAACAAGCTGTCGCGGAAGAAACACGGATGGACGAAGACGAGACCCCGCGCCCATAGCGCATCTTGAGCCAAGGTGTGCCCACCTCCATGCCGCTTGCGCCCAAGCAAACTTGCAATGTGGTTTCCGGCATGGCGTCTCTCAAAAAACTTCCGGTTCGCTTCCCTGCCCCGCTTTGCGCGGCAGACCTCCATGTAGCGCGGGAGGCTCAAGGCGTTTTGCCAATGGCAAGGTGGGCGATGAACCCGGAACGGCTTTGACCCGCGGCATGGGCGCGTTCATCCAGACGGCGCAAAACCCGGCGCGGCAGGGTGATATTGACCCTTTCCGCCTTGTCATCCAGTATCGCCGGATCGACCTCCACAACAGCCCATATCCAGCCCGCGAATTCAGGGTTTTCACGATGCGCGGAAACAGAAGAAGGCGCTGGAATCGCGCCGCCATCGTCGAGCGTCGTCTCGATCCATGCCTCGATGGCTTCGCGGGCATTTTCAATGGCTTCATCAATACTGTTGTCCGCCGCCGAAAAGCAGCCTGGAAGATCGGGCACAACCACGCTCCACGCATGGATTGCGTCGCCCGGTTCAATGGCAATCGGATATTTCATCATCTTCCTCCAGTCCAGCCTGTCTCAGCAACTTCTTCGCAAGACCTGTCCCAAGGTCTTTTTTTGGATGCGGAACGCTGATATGACCCGGTTTGTCCGGGTGCCGGAATACATGATGCGAACCGCGCACATTGGCGAGCTTCCATCCACCATGTTCCAGCAATCGAATGATGTCCGCGCTTTTCATGGTGTGTATTATACACACTTTCTGGCGGTGAGAAGGTCAACCGCACCTACCGGGACTGCCATGCGCGCGCCATTTCAGCCAAACACAATGAGCAGACACCCCAAAAACATAATCACAGTACCGAACGCGCCGTAGAGCATCACTTTCTTCAACGTATGCCGTTCCGTGGCCTGACGCGCTTCCTCGCCTTTCTTGATGAGTTCGCGCGCCTCCCCCATCATTTTTTCGATTTCTTTCTTGAGCGGTTCCAGGCAGGCTTGCGTCTTGCTGGCAATCTCTTCCGGCAGACGGGAAATATCGCCCTTGATTTCCTTGGCAATGGTCTGTCCGACCTGCTCACCAATCTCCATGCCGCGCACCTTGGCGCATTCGATGATGGCGTCCTGGAACGCGCCAACCATTTTGTCATATTCTTTTGTCACCCTGTCGAGCAAGGCGGCGGCGGCTTGCGCGCCCTTTTTGAGGGAATCCAGTTTTTCCCTGGCCTCTCTATTCGTTTCAGCGGCTTGTCTCGCGGATTCCTGCGAGCGTTTGAGCATGGATTCCGCAAGGGTTTGCGCCATCATTGAAATCTGTTGGGTAAATTCGTCCGGCAACACTCCCCTGCCCTGCCCCGCCTGCTGCTGTTGCTCTTGCGGCTGCCCCTGCCCTTGCTCGACTTCCAGGGAAGCCTCCGCGTCCGGGAAAGCCTCCGGCTGTTCCTGCTGTTCCTGCGCCTCTTCGGGCGAAGTTTCGGTTGTATCTTCCATTTGGGTTTCAGCGCTTCAACTGTTCCAGTTCAGGGAAAGGCGGCAACAAATCGCCCTCGACGGCCTTGACCTCATTCGACGCGCCGCCAGATATGGCACCAGATATGGCGGGATAGCGCTGCAACGCCGTCAGGTCGATTTTATCCTCGGCGCGAACAGCACATCGCGCAGATAAACCCAAAAGCTGCCCTCGACGAACAGGCGGCTCTCTCTCACCTGCCACGCGCGGTAGTTCCAGCGCATGCCGATGCACACGAACGCAAAACTCATGAAGAGCGGGCCGCTGGCATAGAAGATCGATACGCCCATAGCAATGCGGTACGCAAAGAACAGAAAGAATGCCGCCGCCACGGTCATGTACAGCATCGCCTTGCGCTCGTGCCATTTGATGATATTGAGCCGATCCGTAAGCTCCATGTGACCAAAGTTGTCCAGCACCCTCTGCTGACGCCTGGTCTGCACGATGTTGGCAACCTCTTTTTTGTTGTTCGGAGCCAGTAGCGAGAATCCGCAATTCCTGGAACAGCGCCAATAGTAATGCGTATGATGGTCGTGCTCCTCTGGTGCCGCGCCCCCATCAATAATCAGCACGCCCGAATCACAATCCGGGCAGCGCGGATTGCTCAACGTCGTGTACATGTCGCGGATGTACTTGTTGTTCGCTCTCAGGGTATCGTAGCCTATGATCCGCTTCGGCATCCCCCAGAACACGAACTTGGCCCCTTTGGCAACGCCCGTGACCGTTTTCGTAAAAAAGCCCATCGCCGCACCTCCAGCATGATATTATCGAATTTTAGCACTGTGTTTTCACTGTGACCATCTGAAATGTTAAGTACAAACGACCTCTCGTTGTATATCACCGCCAACCTCATTGTCGAAGAGAATCCAAGTGAGTTCGTTACCCAGGTGTTGAGCGGGAGACCCGACAATAGTGAATGGCGCAACACACTATTGAATGACGGTAGAATGGCTCTGCCGAAAGCCACGGATCGGGAAAACTACAACAGTGAGCGGCATGACGCCACGTTGAGCTTCGAGGAAAAACGGCAATCCCTGCTGACGTTCCTGCTGCTCAACCAAACGACGCTGACCTCCGAGGATTCGCTGACAAAGGCGCGTGGCATGCTCACGGACCTGTTCGAGACAGCGGACGAACTGCCCAGTTCGACGGGCGGCTACAGCCACTCCGCCGTAACGGAACAGCGCATCCGGCAAGTTATCGAGGAATGCGGACAGGTGTTGTCCCGCGCGCCGGAAAGCCTGGCGGCATTCAGGCAACAAATACTCCTCGCCGAACAGAACTTCGTCGCAAGAAAAGACGTGGCGCTATCCGATTTGCAAGCCAAGGATGACGACGAAGAGGAGACCGTGACATAGCGGCCAGCCTGACATTCTCTTTCGATGACCGGACGATCCTGGCCGGAATCCTTCAATGCCGCCGCCGTCCCAATGGAACCCCCTGGCCTGCCCTGAAACCGGGCGCCGCGCTCGCCCGTTACCAGAAAACACCGTCATGGACATCCTCCAGCGCCTCCTGACGGAAAACCTCCCCTCCTGAACCCTGTCGCATTTTTGCAACACCGTATTCCGCCACGTCCCGCCATTTATCGCAAAACCCCCGCCAATAATTTATCTCGACCGTGATCAACAAGGCGTAAAAAGCAGGGTTTTACTTCTTGTGACGCTTCCTTATGTTTTGCGCCTCTTCTTCTCTTTTGTCTGGAATAAAATGCCTGGCGTCCTGGTTCTGTCACGTCCAGAGGATACTCCAGGTTTTTCGCCAAATAAGTTTTCCCAATTACGGAGGAATTGCCATGAAGAAACGCAACACCGCGCTCACCCTGGTCTTGCTTGCAACGCTCCTGCTCGGCGCTGGCGGCTGTGCCACCACGCACCGCCACTATGGCGACAGCAAGGAAATCTATCACGATCACGAAAGGGATGACGACTATCGGCTTTACGAAGCGGAACGCGCCCGGCGTCTGGAGGCCGAGCGCCGGGCAAACGCGCAGGAGCGCAAGCGCCTGGAACGCGAAAGGGCACAGTGGGAACGGCAGGAACAGCAACGCCTGGAGCAGAAACGCCGCCAGCAGCAACGCGCCGAACAGGAACAGCGCGAACAAAAGCTGCGCGCCGAACAGGAGGAGCGCCAACAGCGCGAACAAAAGCAACGCGCCCAACAGGAGGAGCGCCAGCAGCGCGAACAAAAGCAACGCGCCCAACAGGAGGAGCGCCAACAGCGGGGCAAGGAAGGCGGCGCTCGCGAAGACCGCGTACCGGATGGCGCGCGAGCGAATCGGGAAACGATGGACAAGTAGCCCTGTCCAGAAGGCGTCAAAAAGGAATTATTCCCTTTCCAAATCATTCGTGACGTTGTCGACTTCGCCTTGCCGCGCAATTGCGCTGTCTGGGGCTTCGTCTTCGCGTCACGAATGACCTTGGAAAAGGAATCAAATCCTGCTTTCTACCCTACCGGGCAGGCTTGGGTTTGAATGCAAAGACGGGCGTTCCGCGCCCATAAATCATCCGCCGCGTAACGGCGGACGGATGAACGCCGTTCGTCCCTTGCACGACTGTACAAACGAGTAGTGGGTTTCCTTGCTTTTGCTTCAAGAAAAGGGCGTGTTTTGCTTGCTTTTTTTGCGAACCAAACCGGCAAAAAGTGGTTTTTTATTTTTTGACGTTTTCATCGAGTCTCCGTTCCCCACTGGTAGGGTTCCGCCCTGCGCGCCTGCATGCGGTAGCCGGCGTTGCCCATCTGGCTGTTGGTGTAGGCGGCGGCGTCCAGTGTGCCGCTGACCCAGATGGCGTCCATGGCCTGGACGTCTTCGAGCGGCGGTTGGGCGATGATGTGGATGATCTGGTTGGCAGGCGGCGGCGGGACATGGATGCAGCCTCCGAAATAGGGGACGAGCAAAAATTCGCGCAGGGCGTTGCCATCCGCGTCCAGCGGCACGACGAAGCCGGGAATGCGGATGGCGGCGCCCTGTAACGCTGGATTGACCGGCGCGTTGTCCCAAGCCTGGCGCATCTTCCTTAGCGCCGCATCGGCGCGCGGGTCGGCATCCTGGAAACCATCCAGATTGAGTCCCGCAAAAATCTCCGCCACATCCCAGTCGGGCGGAATGAGTTCGTCCCAGGTGATTTCACGATAGGAGGACGCAGCCTGGGCGCCGCCTCCTTGTGCCGGCAGCCGATCGCCCACCTTGTAGGCAGGCGGCGCGGACAGCGGCGCGCCAGAATCGACATCCGGGCTACAGGCGGCAAGCGCCAGCAGCAGGCAAAAACTCCGTGATAAAAAACGATGTCGCATACTTCTTCTCCAAATATAAAAAGCGTCAAAAAGTAAAAACCCGCTTCTTGCCGGATTATCTTGGGGTTGTCGCAGACGCGCGCGCAGTGCGCCCCTGCGACCCGTGCGGATGGGTAGTGGGTTTTCATTTTGCCTTTATTCCAAAAAAGGGCGAGCTTCGCTTGCCCTTTTTTGCTGACTAACCCGGCAAAAAGTGGTTTTTCACTTTTTGACGTTTTAGTTTTATACACGCGGCTGCAAGCCATCCGCCAGGGACAGGCGATAGGCGCGCCAGCCGGGGAAGAGGCTGGCGGCGAAGCCGGTCGTCCAGATGGCGGTCATGTAGAGCAAGCCGGATCCATCCAGCGCCAGCGGCTGAATCTGTATGCCATAGCCGCGCATGAGCCAGGGCGCGGCCAGGACGCCAATGAAAGCCAGGAAAACGAAACCGATGAAAAGTCCCAGCGTGGTCAATAGCACGCCTTCGGCGGCCAGCAGCAAGAACATGTCGCGCGGACTCGCGCCGTTGGCGCGCAGGATGGCGAGTTCGCGGCGGCGTTCATTCAGGCTGGCCAGGACGACCGCCATCAGTCCGGTCAGTCCCACGGCGGCGGCGAGAAAGGAAACGGCGGCAAGCGCGCGCGCCGCCAGACCGATGATCTGCCAGAGTTCATCCAGCGCCACGCCGGGCAGCACCGCCATCAGGGCTTCGTCGCGGTAGGCGTTGATGCGCCGCTGCGCCTGGAATACGGCGGCGCGGCTTTTCAGTCCGATCAACAGGGCGGTGACGGTTTTCGGCGTGAGGTCGAATTTGCGCGCCATGTCGGCGGGAACGGAAAACCCCGGCGTCGGCGCGCCGCCCTGCCAATCGATATGAATGGCCTCGATGGCGGCAAGGCTGACATGCACGCTGCGATCCGCCGGGGTTCCCGTCGCCGACAGCGTGCCGACGATGTGGAAGGGTTTGTCGGCGTGTTCGTTCAATACATGTTCGCCGCTGCCATGCGCCAGCACGATGGCATCGCCGATCGAAAGTCCCAATCGTGTCGCGACTTCCGCGCCCAGCACCGCTTCATACAGTCCGTCCATATCGCCGCTGAAGGCGCGTCCCGCGGCAAAACGCAAGTTCTCGTTTGCGCCGAAGCGGAAATAGCGGAAATAATCCGGTGTGGCGCCGAGCACGGGAAAGCCCTTGAACGAATCGCCCAGCGCCAGGGGCGCCGCCCAAGCGACAGCCGGATCGCGCATGACCCATTGAGCGCTTTTCCAGCCGATGTCATGCGTTGCCCCGCCGATGCGAAAGACGCTGTGGAGCATGAGCTGCACCGGGCCGGTACGCGCGCCGACCACCAGATCGACGCCCGTGACGGAATGCAGGAAACTGGCGCGCGCGTCGGCGCGCAGCCGCTCGATGCCCAGCATCAGGGTAACGGCAAGGGCGATGGAGAGCACGGTAAAGACCAGCGTGCCGCGCCGGTTCCAGGCGCTGGCGAGCGCAAGGGGAAGATGAAAACGGAAGACAGAACGCGCGCCCTGCGATCTGTTTTCCGTATGCGATGGTTGCGTATCTGGCATGATTGCCTCCATTTTGATTCCTGATTCCTGACAACAAAGGCCGCACGGCGGCCACGCCGTCCTCTGTCCTCTGTCCTCTGTCCTCTGTCCTCTGTCCTCTGTCCTCTGTCCTCTGTCCTCTGTCCTCTGTCTTCTGTCCTCTGTCCTCTGTCCTCTGTCCTCTGTCCTCATATCTGCATGTGATGTATAAAGCGTCCGGCCAGCCGTTCGTCATGGCTGACGAAGAGGAGCGCCGCGCCACTGGCCGCGCATTCGTGTTGCAACAGTTCCAGAAAGGCGGCCTGCCGTCCGGCGTCCAGGCTGGAAGTCGGCTCGTCGGCGATGATCAATTCCGGACGCCCCAACAGCGCGCGCGCCGCCGCCACCCGCTGTTGCTGGCCGATGGAAAGTTTCATCGCCGCCTGCCGCCACAGGGATTTGTCCATGTCCAGCGCGCCAAGCAGCCGCTCCGCCTCCGCCCGCGCATCGCCGCCCGCCGCCTCCGCCCGCTGCCGCCGTCTGCGGGAAAAGCGGCAAGGCAGGAGGGTGTTGTCCAATACCGACATCCAGGGGATCAGGTTGAACTGCTGGAAAATGAATCCAACATGATCGACGCGGAAACGGTCGCGCCCGCTGGCGGAAAGCGCGCACAAGTCCTGTCCCAGAAGGCGTATGCTGCCCGCGTCCGGCAAGAGCACGCCCGCCGCCAGATTGAGCAGGGTGCTCTTGCCGCTGCCGCTCTCGCCGCAGAGAAACCAGTGCGCCCCCGCCTCGACGACGAGCGAGAACTCCGCCAGACAGGGCGCGCCCGCCTTCTCCCAGGCAAAGCGCACGTCCCGCATCGCCAGCGCGGGCGGCGGGGAAACGGGGGATTGCCGATCCCCGGTTTCCGCTGCCTCGTCCCTGGTTACCACGTCAATGTCCGGTTTTCCGGCGTCAGGGTTGCGCCGCGCTGTCCCTTGGGCGTTGCCGCCCGCACTCTCAGCGTATGCAATCCGGGAAAACTGTGGAACAGGCGGATTTCCACGGCGCGCAAGGCTTCCGGACGCGCGCAATGGAACTGCCAGGAGGCGTCCAGATCGGCATGTCCCGCTTCGTCCTCGTCATCATGTTCATGTGGCGCGCCGTGTTCATGCTCGTGTTCGCGCTCCGTCGCGTTCCCGGCCTCGCCCAGCAATTCCGCCGTCAGCGCCGAAGATTCCAGCGTCACCTTTTCCAGTGCGCAGCCTGCGGCGGGCGTAAGCGCGAACAGGCGATCCGCCGCTCGCAGCGTTGCGCTCATGCGTTTTGCCTTGTCTTCTTCCGCTGGATTTCCCGGCGCGCGCTCGAACCCCAACAGATTGTCGAGCGGACTTTCCAATTGCAGGGAAAGCGCCGTCCCTTCCAGCGCCATGTCCAGATGCGCCTCGCCATGCACATGCGCGGCGTGTTCCTGCGCCAGTACGGAAGACGCGGTCGCGCCCAGGAGACCACAGGCGCAGAACGCAATGGTCGTGCAAATACCTTGCTTCATTTTTCATGCTCCTTGTTTTCAACAAAAACATTTCCCGTCATCCAGACGGGAAACCGGCTTATGAGAGACGAATACGCGCTGGCGGCGCGCGCCCCCAATAGGCACGGCAAGGAAATGAAAAACAAGAAATACAGACCAGCGGGAAAACCGCGGCCAGAAGTGGCGGCAGCGCCAAATCCGGCGCGTCCGGCAGGGACGCCGCCATATCCAGCGCCGCCGCCGCCAGGCAAAGCGCGCAAACCTCCGCCGCCGCGTCTTCGTCCTCGTCGAAATGGCTGAATTCATGCGCCATCGCCCCCGTTTGCGCCAACAGGAACAGCAGGGCAAACGACAAGAGCAGCGAGAAAGAGAAAAGGGCGCGACGCATCCGGCAAGAGAAAAAATGGAGGGAAAGCCGCATTGTAGTCAAAAGCCGTGTCGATGTGTCGGTTGCCTCTTGCAAGGATGACGTTTTCTTCAGTCCGCCACAAGGAAACAAGCGGCGGGCTGGGGCTTGCCATACAGCCAGCCCTGGGCGTAGTCGATGTCGAGCGCCGCCAGCAGCCGGGCTTCGTCTTCGCTTTCCACGCCCTCTGCAAGTATGCCCACGCCAAGCGCGCGCAGATGGGCAATCGTGGCTTCCAGTTCGCGCAACACCTGCGCAGGGTCGCGCTTCACGCTGCGGATGACGGTAATGCACAATTTGATGAAATCAGGACGCAGGGTTTCTATGGCTTGCAGATCGGCAAAGCCGCAGCCGGTATCGTCAAGCGCCAGACGCGCGCCGCCCGCGCGCAGTTCCGCAATCAGGGGCAGCAGGGAATGGGCGTTGTTCAACGGCAGATGTTCGGTAAGCTCCACCACAATGCCCGGACGCGCCAGAGCGCGGCGCAACTTTTCATCCGTAAAACTCAAGGCGGAAAGATTGATGGAAAGCCATTGATGTGTGGGCAGACGTTCGAGCCATTGCAGCGCTTGCCAAGCGCAGGCAATTTCCAGTTCGCGGGATCGCCCCATGCGCGCCGCCACGCCAAAAAGCTGATCCGCTCGTTCCACCGGACTTCCTTCCAGGCCACGCGCAAGCGCTTCGAAACCCAAAAGCAGGGCGTCCGGAAAACCGACGACAGGCTGCAAGAAAGTACGCACGGCATGATGCGCCAATACCTGCTGCAAAGCGCGTTCAGCCGCCGCGTCTTCTGGCGGCAATGCTTTTTCGACTTGCGCAAGCAGTGTCTCCCGTTCGGGATGACCCGGCAACAAGGCGACATGCAGACGCGCGAAACTGGCCGTGGCGCTGCCAAAAACCTGCTTCGCCAGTTCCATGCCCAATTGTGTGGCGGCAAAATGAATGGCGGCCTGCTTTTCCGCCTGCGCGTCCGCCGCGCGCGCCGGACTTTGATAACGCACGCCCCACATTCCGCGCGGCAAACCGGAAATCGGCAATACCTGCGTCTCATCTTGCAAAACCGCGGCCTTCAATGCGGGAAGCCCAGCCTGCAAGGCATTCAGGGCGCTTTGCGTCACCGCCGTCCCCATCGCCACTTCCAGCGCCGCAAGACCGCGCAAATGAAAAACCAGCGTGTAAGTCTCAAAAGCCGCTGCCGTATTATTATTATTCATCATGATCCTGATTTCAATGAAACGAAGGATTCTATAAAAACAAACTCAACAACAGTGTTACGGCTTTTTACAAGCCGCTGGTCATTGCGAACGAACACGCGCTTTGATTCCATTGTCCTGGCGCATCCACATTTCGCTCGCGGCCCGACCACATCGCCGCCCATGCCGCCATGCGCAAGCGCCCAAAACATACTGCCGACAACCTCAAATCCCGCCGCGCCGCGCCGCGCCGCGCCAACCACCTGCGCGGCAATGATGCATCTGTAGTTTGATTCCCTGTTTCGAGCGTTAGCCATTCCGGATGCCATTCTTTCCGGAAAGTCTCTGCCGCAATCCGGATATTGGCGGGTTGCCTTTCAGCAATTACGGCATTTCGGACAATCCTCCGGGGAATGCGCGCATCAAGGCCATATGTTACGAAGACTATTGCATTATTGGCGGTACAACGTCTGAAGCGAGCAAGCCAGTTATCCGAACTTTTTTGACGCGCTCTTTCCCCAGCCTCCAGAAAAGCGGAACCTCTTCGATCACCACATCGGCAGCGAGAGGCAATCCATCAGCGCCGGCGACAACCTACTCGCCATGCTCAACATCAACAGGCTCCATGCAGGTGGCCTCTTCGACAGACGCGAAAACGCTGATGTCGCCGCGCTCATTGATTATGACGGGCGTTTTCATCAGAAGCGATACAGCCACATTTTCCGGTGGACTTTCTCTTCCCATCCATTTCAATTGCGTTCTGGCGCGCCAAATCCCTGATGCAAAAGCGCGGCGGCCTGGCGGTGTTCGTAGGGAGAGGGGTGCGCAACGGCGGCGGGATGGGAAGGAGCGGCGGCAAGCTGTTCTTGCGAGTGACGGCGGCGGGGAACCTGATCTTCATCGAGCAATTGCTCGATGCGCGCGAAGACTTCAAGCCGCGAAAACGGCTTTTTCATGAAATCGTCCGCGCCCACCCGCGTGCCAAAGAATTGCTCCGTGGCCTGTTCATTGCCGCTCATCATGATGATGGGGATGCTCTTGGTGCGTTCGTCGCGGCGCAGGGCGCGCAGGGCGGCAAACCCGTTGATGCCGGGCAGCACGATATCCAGGAAAATAAGTTCAGGATGCCGGGAAAGCACCAGCTTCAGGCCGGATTCCGCATCCAGCGCCGTAATGGCATCGCAGCCGGCGGAACGCAGGATGCGCTTCAAGGCAGTGACGACCGTCTGGGAATCGTCGATGATGAGCACCCGCGTACCCTCGCGCGGATTGACGCGCGGACGGACGCGCCGCTCCGTCTGCTGAAGCAGCTCTTCCGCGCCATCCAGCGTGAGCGGCTGAACATCGCTGGGCTTGGAGAAAAGCGTGAGAAATTGATCAAACAGACTCATGACGCAATGCTTTCGCGCTTACCCCGTGCGTCATGCACAGGGAAACAAAGTCAAACAATTTGCACATTGTACAGAACATTTCCAGTTTTTGCATTCAGGAAGCGCCAAAAGGGTGCAATTAAAAGCGGAGGATGTCATTACGATAGTTCATAGCGATTTATGGCGCGGATATTGCGGTGAAGCTGCCGAATGAACTTTTTTGGGGTTGGAAATGAAAGCGAAGCATAAGGAAACCAAGGCGTCCAAAGCATTCCGGGTATCGTTCAAGAAGGTACTGGGGCGTTTGAAAGAGCCCCCGGAGTTGCTGGCGAGGGCAGGGCGGATACTGGATTTGACAGAGGGCGCGGAAGGAGAGGTGTTCCGTGCGGCGGATGCCGAAGAGCGAGCGGCGCAGGAGCTTGACGCGTTGGGACAGGAAATTATGCAGGATTGGGCGCGCCGTCAGGTGGAGAAGGCTTCGGAGCGAGCGGCGCGAGAGAACGGGGAAGAGAAAGAGGAGAAGGCGGATCGGAGGAAATGCCGGAGCACGGCCTGGAAGGAAGCGCGCCTGAGTCTGGCGCGCGCGCCGGAATCGGTTTCTGCGGTCTTCGCGGTTACCCTGGAGGGAGCGGAAGAAGCAGGGCGACAACTGAAGGCACTGGCAGAATTATCTGGGCTGAAACCGAAAAGTCGGGTACATGGACTGGGCGATGGCGCGCCCTGGATTGCCGAACAGATGGGAGTCCAGTTCGGCGCGCAGGGAAGCTGTCCGATCGATTTCTATCACCTGTGCGGTTATCTGGCCGCGGCGGCGCCAAGCTGTTCCATGACCCCCCAAAGTCTGGCTGGAGGAACAGAAGGCGCGGTTCAAGTCAGGACGAAACAACGAGGCGCTTGCCGCGCTCAAGTCGCGCGTGGAGCCGGAAGAGCAAGCGGAAACCCCCGTGCGCGATGCCTTGCGCCACCTCTCCAACCGTCCTGGACAGTTCGACTATCTGTCCGCAATCAAAGCCCATTTACCCATAGGTTCCGGGGAAGTCGAAAGCGCCCATCGCTACCTCATCCAGAAACGCCTCAAACTCCCTCCCCGGCGCATGGCGGCGCGCCGAGAACGCCCAAGCCATGCTCAACCTCCGTTCCATGCGCGCAAACCAACGATGGCAGTCCTATTGGAACGCTATATCTCTTTGACATCCCCCGCTTTTAATCGCGCCCGCGCCAAAAGGCAAACCCCTACTTTTTGACGCGCGCCTGGCCTTCCTTTTCGGAAAGCGGCAAGCGCAGGGTAGCGCACAATCCCGTGCCGTTCGGACCGGAAGCGAGTTCGAGACTGCCGCCATGCGCCGTCGCGATTCGTTCGACGATGGCAAGCCCCAGGCCGGTGCCGCTGGCTTCGCTGCGCGCGTTCTCCAGGCGCGTGAAGGGGCGTTTCAGGCGTTCGGCCTCGCTGGCGGGAATGCCGGAGCCACAATCGCTGACGGAAAACTCCAGCCAGCCGTCCCGTATAACGCCGGAAAGGATGATGGGCGGCGCGCCATATTTCCAGGCGTTGCCGATCAGATTATTCAGCGCCCGGGTAAGCGCGTGGGGCTTCATGGGCAGCAACGGGAGCCTCTTGCCGACGCGCAGCGTCACCGGGTGCCGGATGGCGGCGAAATGCCGGGCAATCACCGCCAGAAGCTCGTTCGGATCGCCATCGGGCGTCATCTCTTCATCTTCGCCGCGGGCATAGTCGAGAAATTGGGCAATGATGGCTTCCATCTGCTCGATGTCGGCCACCATGCCGCTTTGCGCCGCGCCTTTCAGGCTGAGTTCGGCCTCCAGACGAATGCGCGAAAGCGGCGTTCTGAGGTCATGGGAAATGCCCGCCAGTATTTCCGCCTTTTCCTCTTCGTGATGCTTCAAATCGCGGGACATGCGATTGAACGCCTGCGCCAGACGCTGCAATTCTTCCACGCCGTCTTCCGGCAACGGTTGCGGCGTCTGCCCGCGCCCGACCTGCCGCGCCGCCGTCGCCATGCGCAGCAATTGCCGGCTGATGCGCGAGGCCATCACCCAGGCCATGCCCAGCGAGGAAAGCGCAACTACGATGCCCCATTTCAGCCACAGCCAGGGCATATGCCGCTCGACGCGGCTTACCGGCAAGACAAGCCAGAAATCATCATCCGGCTCGCTCATGTCCATGGAAAAACTGACCCACAACCCAGGCTCGCCATTGACCTCGAGCGCAAAGACGGCGCGCTCTCCCAAAAACTGGCGAATATTGCCTTCGACAGCGCGCAAAAAGTGTTCATCGGGCAGCGGCGCGACCTGATCGGCGGCGTCGCGCGGCAAAAGGCGAATGCCCTCGCTCTCGGAAAGCTCCTGCAAGAAGGCGGGACGCAGTTCCGGCGTGGCGGTCAGGAGCGCCATGCGCGCCAGATTGACGGCGCTCGCCGAAAACTGCGCCAGCGCGCGGGCGCGCGGCTCGGCGTCAGCCAGACGGAAAATGATCACCCAGGCGGCATTGGTGAGCATTACCAGAAAAGCCGCCCAGATGAACGTGCGGGCAAGCAGGGAACGGGGCAGAAGCATCAGGGAAAAGTCCAGCGGCATCTTTCTTCCAGGCGCGATGAAAAGTGGAGGATGTCAAGATGATATTGACACGACATCCTCAACCCTTGATCGCGCCCTTTTCTTCCAGCGGACTTTACCCATTTTCGGCGTTTCTTTCCATTGTCTCCGCGTCGTCTGGCACGAACATGTAGCCCAATCCCCATACCGTTTGCAGATAACGCGGCTGCGCGGAGTTCGGCTCCACCAGTTTGCGCAGACGCGAGATCTGCACGTCGATGGCGCGATCGAACGGCCCTTGCTCGCGCCCGCGCGTCAGCGTCATCAACTGATCGCGGGAAAGCGGCTGGCGCGGACTCCGCAACAGCGCCGAAAGCACGGCAAACTCGCCCGTAGTGAGGCTACAGACCTTGCCATCCGGCTTGGTCAGGGTGCGCGCGGAAAAATCGACTTCCATGCCGCCGAAACGTACCTTGCCCGCGTCTTCCGGCAAACCGCCGGACTGACGCGAGGGACGGCGCAGCACCGCTTGGATGCGCGCGTAGAGTTCGCGCGGATTGAACGGCTTGGGCAGATAATCGTCCGCGCCCATTTCCAGCCCCAGGATGCGATCAATGTCACTGCCCTTGGCGGTCAGCATGATGATGGGAATGTTGTTGCCATGCGCGCGCAAGCGCCGGCAGATGCTCAGACCATCCTCGCCCGGCAGCATCAGATCCAGGATCAGCAGATCGAAATACTCGCGTTGCAGGTATTTGTCCATCTGCTTGCTGTCCGGCGCGGTACGCACCTCGAACTCCTGCTCTTGCAGATAGCGTTGCAGCAGCTCGCGGGCGCGCGTGTCATCATCAACGACCAGCAGACGCCGGGATCGTTTGGACAAGTATTCTATGTTCATGATGGAGTGCTCTGTTCAGGCAATGTGAATGATGGTGTCGGATATTCTGGGTGGTATTATATATGAAACTGAATGTCATCGTTACAAATCAAAAAGGTCCTACATGCAAGGATGCGGGAAAATGTGCGCTCTTCGTTTTTCCGGGTTCCGGTTTTCATGTCCTGCAAACCTCCCCTGTTGCCGCTTTTGCTGCTGTCCATCCTGCCCTGCACGGCGCTGGCGGAGAGGGAAACGCGTTGTCCAGAGGCGACAGAAGAAGCGCGGAGCGTACAGCCGGATGCGCAACCAGATACGCCGCCGGATATGCGTTGCGACGCGGAACGCCTGGAGGATCGCCGCCGCCTGAAACACCTGTGGCGGCAGCTTTCCCACGAGGAACGTGATGCGTTGCGCAAGCAAATGCGCGCCAACTGGGAGCGCATGACGCCGGAACATCGCCAGAAGCTGTTTCAGGCATATCAAAGACATCGGCAATTCCGGAAAAACAACCGCAGGGAAAACGACGCGCGCCCGGAAGAAGAACAACTGGAACGGCGCGAAGCGCGCAGGAAAGCACACGAGGCATACTGGCAAAGCCTGGACCCGGAAGAACGCAAAGCCCTGCGCAACGCCTTGCGCGAGACGATACGCCACTGGCGGCACGAAGAAACCGCAAAAATCGTGGCGGAAGCACTGCCGGAAACCGTCCCGCCAGAAGACGCCGACGCAAAACCCGCCCTTCCCAATACGCCGGATACACGTTAAGGAAATGTTGAAAAAGTTAACCGTCATCCCCTCCCCCTGAAAAGCAAAATCACCCAGGGTTTCCATCCGAAAGTACGCCGTTTTCGGAAGGTTCAAACCACGAAATGCCCGACTTCCCGGTTCAGTTTTTCCGCTTCCGTTTTCAGGTCGGCGGCGTTTTGCGAAACGTCCCGTGTCACGTGTTCGGTTTCTTCGGTGGTTTCCGCCGCGGCGTTGATCTGTTGCGTGATGACCTGCGCCGCCGCGACCTGTTGCCGGGTAGCCTCGGCGATGCTGGTCACGGCGCTGGCGATGTCGTGGGTGATGTCCTTGATCGCCTCCAGGGCGACGCCCGCCGCGCTGGAAAATTCCGTGCCGTTTTGTGTTTCGCTCACCACCTCGCTGATGGAGGCGCGCACGGCGGTCACGCCGGTCGTCACATGGCTCAGGATACCGCCGATTTCATTGGCCGAATGCGCGGATTGTTCGGCGAGTTTGCGCACCTCGTCGGCCACCACCGCGAAACCGCGCCCGACTTCCCCGGCGCGCGCCGCCTCGATGGCGGCGTTCAAGGCCAAAAGATTGGTCTGTCCGGCAATGGCGCTGATGGTGGCGACGACCTTTTCGATATGGCGCGAATGTCCGGTCAGCGTTTCCACCTCGGATAACGACGACTGCACCCGGGTCTCGATGGTCTGTATCGAATGAATGAGGTTGTGGACGACCTGCCTGCCGTTCTCGACCCGGGTTACGGCGTCCGACACATGATCGTGCGCGGCGCTGGCCGATCCGGCGATATGGTTGATCGAGGCCGAGAGTTCCTCGATGCTGTTGTTCATCTGCGTCGAGGAAGAGGCCAGCCCGGTAATGCTGCCGGAAAGCTGGCGCATGGATTCGAAGACTTCGGAAGCAAATCCCGCCACTTTTTCCGCCGACCTCCGGATGGCGCCAACCAGGGTTTTCATGGCGTTTTGGGTTTCATCGACGCGCAGCGCCAGGCCGTCGATTTCGTTGCGCGAATCCGGGCTGGTTTCCACCGGATGCGTCAAATCGCCTTTCCCCATGTACGCCAATTCCTGCGCGACGCGGTCAATTGGCCGCAATTGCCAGCGGATGAGCCAGGAAAGACATGCCACCAGCAGGATCACGGTAATGGCCAGCCCCATCAACACCAGGCTGCGGATGCTGTCGTAAGGCGCCGTGAATTCGTCTTCCGGGGCGGCGGCCACGACGATCCAGTACAACGCGGGAATGCGGTCGAACACCGCGATCTTCTGCCGGGAACGCCCGTCCGCTTCCTGCCAGGCATAAGACAAAAAGCCGTTCTTCTGTTCGAGTACGGTCGTCAGCACCGCGCGGAATTTTTCATCCACGTCGCTGATATTCTTGCCCTGGAACTCCGGGTGCATGATGAAATGCGCTTCCTTGGTGTCGCCCACGGCCTCGCCGATGATGAACGGATAGCCGGTCTTGCCGATGACGATGGAACTCAGGCGCTCTTTCAACGTATCGACATTCGCATCGATGGGAATGCGCGTCGTAATCGCGCCGATCACTTTGTCTTGCGCGTCCTTCACGGGCTTGACCGCCAGGGCGTAGGTTTTCCCGGAACGCTGGATGGCGCCCGTGTATACCTTGCCTTCCAGCAGGGTTTGGGTGTAGTCGTCGGTCACCCGTTCGCCGTCGCGGTAGCGTCCATTGGCGTTCTTGAGGAGCGTCGTCGCGCGGTAGATGTCGCTGCCGTCCCGCAGCAGGAAGGCGACATCGTGGGCAGGGTTGCGTTCCTTGTAGCTCAAGAGGAAAGCCTGGTTGCCGATGCCGCGGACGTTGCCGAACATCAGCTCCGGCCGGGCCGCGCCCGCGATTTCCACCATGTTGCCGGTCAGCCGCGCCGCCGCCGGCAGTTCGCGCTCGAATTGCTCCAGGGCAATCAGCGCGTCCCGCTTCATGCTCTCCTCGGCATATTCAAGGGTGCGGGTAATCAGGTCGGTCTGCGTTCTCAGCGTGTTCTGGCTTTCCGTCAGCGCGATGCTGTGCGTGCGCGCCGACAGGATGAAAAAAAGCGCCACGACCGCGACGACGCAGATCAGAATGACGCCAATCAAGGTTTGTTGCGCCAAGGGAAGGCGGCGAATTGCAGATAACATGACGATCTCCCATATTGCCGAAGGGGCATGATGGCACAGTTTGCGGCAGATGTCATGAAAGATCAGAAGACAGAAGACGCTCCATTATCCGGCGGGTGTCAGGTGAGTAAAAACACCCTTACGGCGGCGCCAGCCGCCGTATTCAAAACCTTGGCGCCACGACATGTCCAATGGGGTTCACGGAAACCGCGGCTACCGATGAATCAGCGCCAATCCCTTGCCGGCTCGTGTCGTGGGCAA
>JAITRP010000175.1 GCA_031288305.1 Zoogloeaceae bacterium | reverse complement strand
CCACAGCACCGCTTCGAGGAACATTCGGTTGTCAGCAGCCGTGCGCCCCGGATCCCCTTTCTTTCCCGGCAAGAGCTTCTCGATACGTCGATATTGGTCATTCCGCAGAACCATCCGCTCCATTCCGATCTCCTATGCAAAAACCAAGATATAACCAGAAAATGAAACGTGTGAACAGCCCCCTCTGTAATGCATTGAATGTAAACGAAATTTCTGCAAACGCGATTCAATTGGCATCGCGAAGGGGGGAGTGATTGTCAACAGGCCCTAGGGTGGACATGTCCCAATGGCGTCCCGACAACGGCAAATGGAGGAAATTGGAGGACAGAGGCGGATTTTTGAGCTATAACGGTAGATAGAGGACAGATGACAGAGCGGCCCCTGCAAGCCGCAAGGCGAGCTTGGCGAGCGTTCCGTCTTCTGTCTGTCCCCAACATTGAACAGGTGCAGCATCATGAACCGAATACTGTTTTTTGTCGCCCTCGCCGCAAGCCTGAATGCTGGCGCTGTGGCGGCGCAAGCCTACAAATGTGTCGAAAACGGCAAGACTACCATTTCTACCGCGCCTTGCCCCGCCGGCGCGGTTACCCGCGCAGAAATCGTGGCGGAGAACCTCCCCGACGCAGAGGCTGCCCGCGCCGATGTGGAACGTCAGCAACGCTATCTTGACAACATGGCGCGCGACGCCGCCCATGCCGCCGAACAAAAGATGAAAGCGGAAAAGATAAAAGCGGAACAGGCGGCTCTGGAAGCGCGCGCGCAACGGGATGAAGCCGAGGCCGAAGCCCTGCGCGCCAACGCTGACCGCAGCGCCATCTTCTACTATACGCCGCCGTATGGTTTTTACGGCTACGGGAAATACGGCGGCGACATCAGGGGTTACGGCGTTTTCAGAAACAATAGCCGCCCTGATCTCTCCATACGCATCCAGGCTGGCAGCAGCGGCGCGCTTGTACGCAAGGGATCCGCCTCGGTTCAAGGCAAACCCTCGCGCAGAGGGTCCGCAGGTCAGGGCGGGCATCAGGGCAGACATCCACGCCCTTGATTCCTGATGTCCTACACTCCAAAACGCCCGATCAGATCAAACGAGGTTTCCTTGCCGATTTTGTCGCCGTGTTCTTCGAGCCATTGTCGCGCTTCGTGGTAGCCGATGTCGTGCAGTTTTCTCAAGAATGACCAATCGGCGGCAACCTTGGTGGCGCTGCCGAATTTTCGCAGCAGGTCGGCGGATTCCATGAGGTGGAAACGGGTTTCCAACGTGTAGCGTTCGAGGTCGTCCGGGGCGTGCAGGGCGCGTCCCAGGATGCGTTGCAGACTGGTAGGCCAGCCCTTTTTCTCGCAGGTTTCCTGGCTTCTGGCCTGACTATAGGCAATGATGTTGGCGAAGAGCAGCATTTCGCGCAACAGACTGGTATTGAAAGCCAGTTCCATGGTGCGGGCGCGGATTTCTTCCGCTGTTTTCGGCGTACCGCCGTAGTCGGGCGGCGCCAGCAGAATCAGGAGAATGTCGCGCGACTGGCATTCGTAGAACAGGGGAAAAATCGGCGGATTGGCGGCGTAGCCGCCGTCCCAGTAGGGCTCGCCGTCGATTTCTATCGCCTGATGCAACATCGGCAAGCAGGCGGAGGCGAGCATGGCGTCCTCGCTGATTTCTTCGGTGCGAAAAAGCCGGAGTTTGCCGGTATTGGCGTTGGTGGCGGCAAGGAACAGGCGAACCGGGCTGTACAGGCGCAAGCCGGTAAAGTCGATGCGCGATTTCAACAGTTTTCTTAACGGATTGAAATTGAGCGGATTCAACTGGTAGGGCGAAAGGTAATGCACCCAGTTGAGTATCAGCTTGGCGGCGGGCAGCAATGTCCGTTTTTCGCCGCTCAGACTGGGGATGGAGACGGAAAGATCCAGCGGCACGCTATCGGCGATGCCGCGCCAGAATTCCGCCAACGCCTGGCGCGCGCCTTCCTTGCCGCCTTTCATCAGACCATCGGCCAGCACCACGGCGTTCATGGCGCCGGCGCTGGTGCCGCTGACGCCATCGAAATCGAAACGCCCGTCTTCCAGGAGACAATCCAGCACGCCCCAACTGTACGCGCCATGCGCGCCGCCGCCTTGCAATCCCAGGTTGATCGCGAGCAGCCCCTTGGCGTTTTCCGTATTCATGAATGCCGCTCCTTGCGTTGACGGTTTGTGCGCTGCCAAGGATACTTCGCCGGAGCGTGAATCCGGCAAAGGCTTTGCGTCATTTGTTTCTGGCAGGAATCTTTCATGTTATCCAAATCTCCATTTCCCGGCGTGGCGGGGCCGGTGGCGTTAATCGTGCTGGACGGGGTTGGCGTCAGCGCCAATTCCGCCGCCCTTGGCAATGCCGTTGCTGCCGCGCGCAAACCCACGCTGGACAGGCTCTTCGCCGAACATCCGCATATCCTGTTGAAGGCGCACGGCACGGCGGTGGGGATGCCTTCCGATGCGGACATGGGCAATTCCGAAGTTGGCCACAACGCCATCGGCGCAGGACAGATTTACGCCCAGGGCGCGACGCTGGTCGCCAAAGCTATCGAAAACGGCAGTCTTTGGCAAGGAAGCGGCTGGCGGGAAATTATCGCCCAGATCAAGGCAAACGCCGGAAATGTTTTGCATTTGATCGGACTTTTTTCCGACGGCAATGTGCATAGCCACCTCGATCATCTGAAAGCCATGCTGACGCAGGCCAGGGCGGAAGGCGTCCGGCGGGCGCGCATCCATGTCTTGCTCGATGGCCGCGATGTGCCGGAAACCAGCGCGCTGGCCTATGTCGAGCCGTTCGAGGCCTTCCTTTCCGGACTCGCCCGCGATGATTTCGATGCGCGCATCGCTTCCGGCGGCGGCAGGCAGGTGATTACGATGGATCGCTACGAAGCCGACTGGCCCATGGTGGAAAAAGGCTGGCATACCCATGTGCTCGGCGAAGGCGAGTTTTTCCCGGACTGCGCTACGGCGGTGCGAGTCTTGCGCGCGCGCTATCCCGGAATCATCGATCAGGATTTGCCGCCTTTCGTCATTGCCGACGCGGGAAAACCCATCGGCGCGATTCAGGATGGCGACGCCGTGGCGCTGTTCAATTTTCGCGGCGACCGCGCCATTGAAATCAGCCGCGCCTTTGAAGAAAGCCGCTTCGACAAATTTGACCGCAAGCGCGTTCCCCGGATCGTTTACGCTGGCATGTTGCAATATGACGGCGATCTTGCCCTGCCCAAACGCTTCCTGGTATCGCCGCCTGCCATCCGCAACACTCTGGGCGAATGGCTGTCCAGAAGCGGCGTCTCGCAGTTCGCCTGTTCGGAAACGCAGAAATTCGGGCATGTCACCTATTTCTGGAACGGCAACCGTTCCAGAAAATTCCCGCTGGAAACCTGGCAGGAGATTCAAAGCGACCGCATCCCTTTCGAACAGCGCCCGTGGATGAAATCCGCCGAAATTGCCGACGCCCTGATTGCCGCGATAAAAAGCGGCCAGCACCGCTTTCTGCGCTGCAATTTTGCCAACGGCGACATGGTGGGGCACACCGGCAACTTTCGCGCCGCGACCCTGGCGGTGGAAGCCGTGGATCTGGCGCTCTCCCGCATTTTGCCTGTCATAAGGGACGCAGGCGGCGCGGCGCTGATCACCGCTGACCACGGCAACGCCGACGAGATGTTCGAACTCGGCGCGCAGAAGGCCCCGCTCCGCAACCCGGACGGCAGTCCCAGAGCCAAGACCGCCCATACTTTGAACCCCGTGCCGCTCATCCTCTATGAACCCGGCGGCCAATTCTGCCTGAACGCATTGCCGGACGCCGGACTCGCCCACCTCGCCGCCAGCGTGACGCAACTGCTCGGCATGGAACAACACGCAAGCTGGCAGCCGGGACTGCTGGTCAGAGGACTGAGGACTAAGAGCCTTATTTCATCAGGCCGGTAGCGCGCCAGGTGATGATGCCGCAGGCGAGGCGCGGCATGGCAATGAAAGTCTGGGGGAGTCTCTCCCGGTGCGCGAGGATCCGGCGAAAGCGATTCATCCGACTGTGGTGGGTACGCTCAACGACCCAACGGCGCGCCTTGAAGCCCGCCTCTTGTTTGATGGCCCTGGTTTCTTCCCCTCTGGCGCGGATGCGCGCGGTCACGCCAAACGCCTTGGCGATGTCCCTGGCTTCGTCGAAGTCGTATCCCTTGTCCAGACAGAGTCCCTGGGGCATCCCCGCCGCCGGCGCTGGACGGGGAGCCATGATGTTGTCCAGTGTGTCTTTGACCCGTTTCATCGTAAAACTAACTCTGGTTTGAAACCCCGCCCTTCAGGCTGGGGTTTCGACCTTCGCCATTGGGGAGGGGATGCAAACCCCTTCCCAATGGCGTTAGACCGGCAGCCCTGAAGGGCTGCGCTAATTTCTTGCTGTTGTCGATTTCTCCGAAGTATGCGGTATCGCAGGTTGTGGGGTACATCAAGGGCAGGAGTGCGATCCATGCAGTGCGGGAGTTTGGAGAGCGCAAGCGCAATTTTGCGGGTCATCATTTCTGGACGCGGGGTTTTTTGTGTCCACGGCAGGTCGAGATGAGGCGGTGATACGTTGCTCCATACGCGAACAGGAAAGAGAGGACGAGTGTTTCGATCAACTCAAGCTGATGCAGGAAGGCGCCGCCCCGCAGGCGGCGCAAAGCTTTGGTGCCGCGTCAGCGTCCCCGCCAGCCGCTTTGAGCGGCTCACAATCCAAAGCCCCCGGCTCTGCCGGGGGATATTTATTCCGACCGCCTGACATGGCGTCTCCACAACTGCCAGACGCCGTAGGCCAAACCGAAGGCCAGACCACTGGGACGGCGGGAATAAAAGCGCCAGCGCCGGTGTTCGACCTGGCCGCTCATGCGTTCGCGCAACTGGTGGCTGGAACGCGAACGGCGCACCCGGGAAGCGTCGATCCACTGCCAGCCTTCGTCCAGACCCCAGCGTATCCATTCGTCCAGCAGCAGGCGGCCGCAGCCAAGGGCGGCATAGGCGGGCATGAAAGCCAGGCTGTAGTCGTACAGGCGTCCCTGTTCCAGCAGGCCAAGGCGATAGCTGATGCAACGCCCCTCGCGCTCCAGCAGCACCGCGCGCACACGGTCTTCCGCCGCGAGGGCGCGCAGCGCCTCCGTGATTGCCCGCGCATTGTCAGAAGCGAAGATGCCGATATCTTGCGCGCCTTTCCAGCTGCTCTGTTCGACAGCGCAAAGGCGCGCCAGCAGCGCGTCCATCGCGCCGGCATCCGGTCTTGCCCGGCGCGGCGCGGCGCCGATGGCGGCGCTGCGCTTTCTTGCCCGGCGCAATTTATACCGCACATCTCCCGCGGGTTCGTCGCGATCTTTGGCGCACACGCGATGTTCGGGCGCAAGGCAGCTCAGACGGTTCTCCCACCGAAAACTGCCGCGTCTTCCCCAGGCCGTGAGACCGGCGTCACTGGCCGCCGCCGGAAGAATCTCATCCAGTTGCAGCAGGGCATGCGGCAAGGCGCGGCGGATACGCGGCAAGGCGTCCATCAACACGGCTTCCTGCTCCGGCTCGACGGCCAGCATGATGCAATCCGCGAGCGGATAGCCAAGATGGCGCACCACCGGGAATGACAGTCCGATTCGGCGCTCGCGGCAATGGAGCAGCGGCAGACACAGGACAAGACGCTCATCCCGCCAGGCGATCAGCACATGCAGCGTTTGCCCTGGCCGCAAATGGCGAGCCATTGCCCGCAGCCAGGACAAGCGATTGAAAGGCGTAAACATCGGCAGACGGGCAAGAAGCTCATTGTAGGCGTCCGCCGGAAAAGCCCCGGCTTCCAGATCGTCATGCCACGCAAAACGCGCCGTCATTTTGGCTCCTGCGGCGAAATACGGTTGCGCGCCTGTTTGCGCGGGGAAGAAAAACGCGGTTCGCGGTAAACGCATATGCGCGTGAAATGAAGAAAGCGAAACAGGGTATAGACATGCGTCGCTTCCCCGATTTCCCTGAATCCCAGGCGCATGTGCATCGTCACCGCGGGCAGGTTGCGCGTATCCATCAGGGAACGGACAACATGGCAGCCGAGTTCATGATGTCCTTCCTCGCAAAGGGCGCGCAGGTAGCGCAATGGCACCCCCGTGTTGCGGTAAGGTTCGGCGACCTCGCCTGCGAACTGATACATATAGCCCGGCGGCAGGCGAATCCAGCGGTGATACAGCGGCTCGTAGTAATCCCGGTTGGTCATCCACACCATGCCTATGGCGTCGCCGTTTTCATCCGCAAACGCGTCGCCGCGCACGCCTTCCTTGGCGAGCAGTTCGCGCGCGGCGGGCAGGTAATGCGCAAAATGTTTTTCCAGCTTCGGCAGGGTTTCGTCATTGATGCGCACATGCTCCCAACGATACGCCTTTAGACGCTTGGATAACGGCGTTTCCAGCGAACGTTCCACGGTCAGCAATTCCTGATGCCGGTAAATGAAACGCTGGCGCGCCGCGCGCAGCGCGCCGCGCCAGCCCTTGCGCCGGAGCTTGCCGAAGAATTCCATCAGCGGTCTCATGGCGTCTCCCAGGTCAGGGCAAACAAGGTTTCGCCCGGCACGTCGAAACGCGCCCGAGTACCGCCGCAATCCAGCTTCGCCGCGCGCGCGCGGCTATCGGGGCCAAAGAATTCGAGTTTCGCGCCCGCCTGGCAAGGACCATCGGCGCCCGACAGACTCACCTGTTGCAAGCGCCTGCTCTTGTTTACTCCCAGGAGGCCATGCCGTTTGCCGTCGCGCATGGCGAGCGCGTCCACTTCAAAGGCGCTGTTGTCCAGCGCCTCGACCTGGGACAGCCAGTGATTGCGAATGAATTCTTGCGCAAGGCCAACCGGGCGCGGCGCAAAATTTCCCGCCTCCTGCGCGCGCAGCATGCCCTTGGCGTGATGCGCGTCATCGGCGGCCAGAAACCAGTTGAGCATGTCCAGCAGACCGTCACAAGAAGCGTTGATGACGACCGACGTCCACCACAGCGCCGCAAAATTTGTGTCCTGCTGGTAAGGGCTGACGCTGGAGCCGCTGGAAATATTGGTTTGGTTGATGAGCAGCGCCTTTCGCGGACGGCCGTTGGCGTCCCTGCCCGCCAGCCTGGCGGCGGCCTGAACATTGTCGCGATAACGGCGCGTGGCAAAAAGGTCGCGCGCCATCCATTCGTGCCAGACAATGGCGTCGATGTCGTTTTCGTAACGCCGCAACAGTCTTTCTGTCCAGATTATGCCGCGGCGCGCGTTTGCGTCTCCATCATGAAAAGGGCCATCGATGAAACGCGAACTGGCAGGAGCGGCAATGCGCACGCCGGCCTCCCGCGCCTTGGGATTCGCCCGCACCCGCCGCACGAGAACGTCAAAATAACGCTCAAAGCTGGCGTAATCCGGGTAATTGAGGTTGGGCTCATCCGCAAGGGACAGGTAGTGAATGCCGCCGGATTCCAGCCGGACGCTGTCGGCCAGCCAGGCGTCCACTCCGGCCAGCGTCTGCTGGTCGTCGGCAAGCACGGCGCGGCGCCCGCTCTTGGCCAGCAAGGTGAGATCGAAATCGATGCCGAAACGCTCGCCATACTGGCGCCGGAACCCGATTTCGCGTTCCGGCTGACGGGAAAGCACATCGACAAAACTGTAATAATTTGCCGCCCGCGGCGCCAGGGCGTCGAGCGCGGCGGATCCCGATTCCGGCCATGCCGTATAAGGCAGGCCAAGACCCAGACGCGGGAGGGCGCCAAGGAGGTTCCCGGTGAGCGTCAATTCCACCGTGCCGGGCGGGTAGGCCAGGCGATGCAGATGTTCCGGTTTTTGCGCGAACAGGTTGTCCGCGCCATCCAGCCAGAAGGCCGCCTTGCCGCTGCCTTCCAGGGTCAGACGCCAGATTTCGTCCTGTTTCGACTCCGGCAACGGCAGGCGGTCGAAGCTCGAATATTGCGCGTATTGCCGCAAATCCAGGCGCAGGGTCTGGCCATCGGACAGGCGCGTTACCCGCAGCGCATGGACGCCGCCGTGATGCTTGCCGCCGAGCACGGCTTTCTCGCCCGCCGCCGCGCGAAAATACAATTCAAAATTGCGCGGCGCATCGACGCAAAAATGCACCTTGGCCGGCTCGAATTGCGCTGCGGTGTTCGCGTCGTGCGTCACGTGGTAATTGCGAAAACTGTAGCCGGGAATGCCCAGGCGATAGTCGGCATTGCTGGCGTTCAGGGCAAAGACATGTTCGCCGCGCGTCTGGCCGGCATGGATATCCAGTTGTTCCGCCAGATTCCCGTTGCCGTCCAGCAGGTAAATCCGCTCGTTGTTGGCCTCGGCCTGCCAGGCCGCCCGCCAGCGCAGTTGCACGGATCCGGCGTGTGCCGCTGGGCGCAGGTACAGGCTGCCGTCGCGGATGGCGCCCCATTCCACGGAGTCGCCGCGCGAGGTTGGCGCCAACGCGAAGGACAAGCCGATCGCCAGCAGCAAAGCCAGGCCAAACCACTTACGACTTTTCAGCATCATGAGGCTCCTTTCGCGCCGACGCCGGGATGCGCAGCCAGGCGCGCAACAGCGCCACGTCGCCGGGCAACAAAAACAGGGTGCGCGCCCAGGATACGCCGCTGAGCCTGCAATACAAGCGCAGCATGACGAGGGCAATGACAAGATAGGCCACGGATGAGGCGATGCCCGCGCCGACGATGCCCATGCGCGGAATCAGCCAGAAATTGAGCGACAGGTTCAGCGCGACCGCTGCCGCCGCCATCAACGACAAGCTGCCGGGACGCTGTTTGCCCAGCAAATCCAGGCGCAGAATGCTCACATGGCAAAGACCGAACAACCCGGGCAGCAGCGCCAGCAACGCCGGGTAGGCGGGCGCGTAATCCGCGCCGAACAGGGTGACAATCAACCATTCGCCAATTGCCGCCATTCCCGCGCAGGCGGCGAACATGACGGCGGCCGTCAAGCGCAGGGCAAGCGGCGTGAGTTCTTCGATGCCTTCATCCTGCTGCAACAGGCGTTTCATCAGGGGCGTCGTCACCGCTTCCGGGATGATCAACAGCAATTCGGCGGCGGCGCTGGCCATGGCGTAGTGACCAAGCGCGACCGGAGGCAAAATGGCGGCAACCAGCAAATAATCGGCGCGCAGCAGCAGTTGCTGAAACAGCACTTCGGGATGGCTGCGCGCGCCATAGTGCAGCAGTTCCTTTTGTTGATCCGGCCGCCAGCAAAGCCGCAAGGAGTAGAACCGCGCCAGCCAGAATCCGCCAACCGCCACCACGCATGCCAATCCAATCAGCCAGCCGCCCAGCGCGGCCATCAGCGCGCTGGGCAACAGCAGCCAGAAAAGGATGAACAACAGGAGCGGCGCCAGGGATTCCAGCAGGCGCAAGGCATTGAAAACGCCAACCCGGCCATCGGCATTGTGCAAGGTCAGCAGGCCGCTTTTGCATACGGCCAGCGGCACGGCCAGCAGCAATAGCCAAGCCAGGCCTCCCAACTGTTCCGCAAGCTGCCGGGTCAGGCCGAAATCGCCGCCAAACCAGCGCAGCGCCACTACGCCGGACAGCGTGACCAGAGTGGCGAACAGGCATCCGTAGACCAGCAACTGGGTGAGCAGCACGCTGATCGAATGCCGACGCGCCGTTTGATAGCCGACAGCGGTGTTGAGACCGCCACAGGTGAGCGCCGCGATCAGGTCCGGCAGGGTATTCAGCAAGGCAAACAAACCGCGATCGGCCGGGCCGAGCAAACGCGCGAGCAAGATGTTGCGCAACAGACGGATGCCGGTCATCAGGATGCGGGTGCTCACGCTCGATACCATGTTCCAGAGATAGGAACCGCGCCTCATGCCCGTGCTCTCGCGAAACAGCGGCCAGGCAAGTTGCGCTGGCCGGCTGCTGGCGATATGGCTGACATGGATGCGCGGCAGCGCCAGCGCGGCGCTGTCGGGACTGATCAGGCCCGGTTGCGTGCTCAGCGCGTAACGATAGCCAAAGGCGGCGAGCGCGCGGCGCACCCGGTCATCGTGCGCGCCGTGGGGGTAGCAATATACGGACAAAGGATGACGGCAATGCGCGTGCAGCGCGGCGTGCGAGCGCGCCAATTCGGCTTCCAGGCTGACGTCATCCAGCCGGGTAAGCATGGCGTGGCTGGCGCCGTGCGGGCCGAAACGCACCAGAGCGGAATCTTCCAGCGCGCGCACCTGCGCCCAATCCAGGGTGCTGGAAGACGAAGGCGCGGGCAACAGGGACGTGACGGCCTCCAGTTTCTCCGGGGAGAGCACGGTCAATGTTTGCAGGTAATGGGCGATGGCCAGGCTGCGCCGGTTGCTGTTTTCCGGCCGCAACAGTTGCGCGGGCGCCGGCATGCCGTGCGCGCGCAAGGCGTCGCGTATGCGCAGCGCGTCGGGAGATTGCGGCGTTTGCCAGAACGTTCTGGCGATGTCCTCCCACCAGAAGCGCCGGATCGGTTGCGTCGAATCGCCAATGAAATCGGTGGGAAGAAAAATACTTGCCGGAATTTCATGGCGTTGCAGCAGCGGAAAAGCCAGTTCGGCGTTGTCGCGCCAGCCGTCGTCGAAGGTCAGCGTCATGCGCGGGCGCTCGCCGCCGGGCTGTTCCAGCAGTTCTTCCAGGGCAACGCACACAAATTGTTGCCGCAGCCAGATCAACAAATGCTCGAACGCCTGACGGCCAATGCACATTCCGCGGCGGTGCGGCCAGGAGGCTTCGCGATCATCTTCCACCACCCGGTGCAAAACCAGCACGCCCGCGCGTTGACGCAAGGCATAACGTCCCAGCGGCGAGGCGAGGTAGGCTTGTCCGATCAGCCGTTTCAGGGGGGTTGCGCTCAACATGATCATCGGTTCTGTTGCGGATTCCAGAGGGCATACCGCCGCCCGCGCAGGAACAGCCAGAGGCCGGCGACGATGCCCGCCAGGGTTATCAGCAGGAAACCCGCGGCGCGAAAGGGTTTGGGCAGACGCCCCTTGCGATCAAGCAGACCCAACAGGCCAATGGCGTAGCCGGCCAGTTGCGCCGCCAGGGTGAAGCGATAAAAACCGCCCGCGTTCCACAGCGGCAGGTTCAAGAGCAGCAAGGGCGCGAGCAGGAGCGGCGCGAGACGGCGAATCAGTTTGTGGCTGACGAGCGCGACGGCGTACAGGCCATGCCGCAGCGGATTCATCAATTCGCGCCGCGCGACCAGACTTCGCAGGCCGCCGACGGTGATGCGCACCCGCCGGCGGAATTGATTGCCGACCGTATCCACGCTGCTGTCCAGCACTTTCGCCCGCGACACGTAAACGCTGCGTTTTCCGGCGACGGGCGCGCAGGTGCAAAGGAAAAAGTCATCATTCACCTCGGCGGGCGCCGGCTGAAACAATTCGCGGCGCAGCGCCAGCAACGCGCCATCGGCGGAAACCACGCAGCCAAAACGATCTTCCGCCGCGCGCAACCAGTTTTCATAATGCCGGTAAAGAAGGTCTCCAATGCTGAGCGCATGGCCTGCGCGGGGAATCTGCATATTGCCGACGCAACAGCCGACCCTTGCGTCGGCGAAGGGCGCCACGAGATGCGCAAGGGTGTCGCGTTGCCAACGATTATCGGCGTCGGTAAACACCAGTATGGCATGGCTGGCCTCGCCCGCCGCGGCGTTCAGGGCCGCCGCCTTGCCCTGTCGCGGCAGGTCGAGCACTTTTATGCGGCGATCGTCAATGGCGCGGGCGCGCGCCGCCGTGTCGTCGCTGGAGCCATCGCTGGCCACGATGATTTCCAGTTCGGCGGGATAATCCTGGGCAAGCAGGGTGTGCAGTTTCTGCGCGATATGCAGGGCTTCGTTATGCGCGGCAATAATCACGCTGACCGGTTGCGGCGCATGCGCCGTTGACGGCGGCTGGCGCGGACGCAGGAACAGGCCGCACGCGGCCAGAGCGAGCGGATAGCCAATCCAGGCGTAAAAGGGCAGGAACAGGCAAAACCAGAAAATTGCTTCAACCACGTTTTGGCCTCCCTGCCGTCCGTCCGCAAAAACCAGCCCACAAGGCCGCTGCGCCCGCGTGCAGGCGCAGCCAGTGCAGCAGGGCAAGTTGCAGCGTAAAAAGCGGCTGGCGATACGGGAGGCTTTGCCGCAGGGAAAGCGCAAACGCCGCCAGCAAACCCGGAAAAAGCGCCAGAACCGCGGGCAGCGGCCGCGCGAACAGCAACATCGCCAACGCGAACAGGCTGCACAATCCCGCGCCCAGGCAAAACAGGGGAAAACGCAGCAGGCGCAAGCGGGCGTCATTTTCGATCCATTGCAGATGACCGCTCTGCCGCCAATATTCCTTGCCCAGCCACTCACGCCAACTTCGCTCGTAGCCCCAATGCAGAACCGTTGGCGCGGACAAACTCAACAGACGCGCTCCCGCCCGGCGCAGGCGCAGGGTGAACTCCTTGTCTTCGCCAGTGCGCAGGCGCTCGTCAAAGCCGCCGACACGCTCGAACCAGGAACGCGCCATGCACAGGTTTTGCGTCGTCAGCCAATCCCGCGGACGTTCGCCCTGGTTGGCGGCAAGGTTGCGATGCTGCCAGACGCGCGCAAACCAGGGCGCGCCCGCGGGAGTATCGCATTCCAGGGCGAGCACGTCGGCGCGTCCTGCCGCATGGACATTCTTCCAGATGGAAAGCCAGTCGTCCGGCGTCTCGATGTCGGCGTCGACGAAGGCCAGCCAGTCCCCGCTGCTTGCCTCGACGCCGCGATTACGCAGCGCGCCGATGGATATCCCCGGGTAGTGGAGCACGCGCGCGCCATGTTCGGCGGCGATACATGGCCCCGCGTCGGCGGAACCGTTGTCTGCCACCCACAATTCGCAATCCAGCCGGGCGAATTCGGCGGCCCGGCGGATGCCGTCCAGCGTCCGCCCAATATGGCGCGCTTCATTGAACATCGGAATCACCACGCTGATCTTCATCTACGCGCCTTCTCCGGCAAGGAAGGGACAAGAGACTCGCGCAAAAGCCCGCCAGCGCAATTGGCCGGGCGATCATTGGCGCGACGCTCTTCCTTTCGCGGCGTTTCCTCCGCCCGCGCGCGCAATACGCTGGAGAGCGCGAGCAGCATCCAGAGGTACTTGTGATTGGGCACGCTCAGGAACATCAAGAACAGGCTCATCGCCAACATGCTCAACCCCAGGTGCGTGACAAGATCCGATTTCTCCCGCTCCCCTTTCTGCGCCCAGAGGCTGCGCGCGCGCGCGAAATTGCGCAGCGCCAGGAGGATCAGGCTGACAAAGAACAAGCCCGCGGGTATGCCCATTTCACTGAAAATTTCCAGATAGGTATTGTGCGCGCGGCGGGAAATGTCAATCTGCCCGATTGTGTCGGCAAACAACTTGGCGTAGCCGGTGCGTTCATAGCGCAGCGGAAAATTGCCGGGGCCGGAACCCAGGAGCGGATTGTCGCGGATCATTTCCGCGCCGATCAGCAGATAAGAGGCGCGCCGCCCAAGGGAAGGGTCCTGTCTTGCGCTGGCGCTGGATTTGAGCATGCCCAAGGATTTGACGCGCTCGATGTATTCCTCCGGCAAGGAAGCGAGCGTCAGCGGGGCCAGAATCGCCGCCCCAAGCATGACGATCCCCAGATGGCGCGGGCGCGCCCGGCGCAATCTGTCACGATGCTGCCAAGCGCCGATCGCGCAGGTCAAGAGCGCCACGAGCAGTCCGGAACGCGAATCGGTCTTGATCATGCCTGCAAGCAGAATGAGACAAACGCCGCCCCAAAAGAGGCGCGGAATCATCTTTTTGGCATGCAAGACAAGCAATGCGGCGGGCGGCAGGGCGACGGCAATCAGCAAGGCAAAATAATTGGCGTCTTGCAACAAGCCAATGGCGCGTCCCTCTTCCTGATATTCGGTCGAAAGGAACGCGTTCAGGCAGGTGACGGCGACGCTCAAGGCGATCAGGCGGCACAGCGCCATCATGTTGACGTCGCGCCCCACCAGCAAGGCGAAGCCGAACAAGGTCATGCCGATGAGCAGCTCCCGCCAACTGTTCAGGGAATACAGCAGGTTCTCGGTAAAGAGCGTGCTCAGGAACATGCAGAACAGGAACAGACCCAAGGGCCGCCAGAGGTTGCTGGCAAAACGCGTCTCGGGCAGGCGGCGCAACAGCAGTTGCAGGGCAAGGACGAGAATCAGCGAAGCGCCCAGCAGTTTGGCGCCGGAAATCAGGCTTTCCCGGAAAACCCCCTCGAAGGGCGCCAAGGCCGCGAGTCCGAGCAGACCCCAGGCGGGACGCCGGAAAAGCGCAATCAGCCCGAAAACGCCGAAAATCATCAGCGGCGCGAGGTAGGGCCAGGGACTGGCGAGCAGCGACAGGCACGCCAGCGCCATGAGACTGCCGCCAAACAGCGTCATCAACACGGCGCGCCCTCCCGGGCGAGCGCATAAAAACAGCGCCAGCGTTTGGCCAGTGTCGCGAGATCATAATCACGGCTCTGGCGCAGATAGCCCGCGCTCGCCAGATGTCCGGCGAGTTGCGGATCGGCGAGCAGGCGTTCGATCCGCGCCGACAGCGCCTCTGTATCGCCCGGAGCGGCGAGCAGGCCGTTTACGCCATCTTCGATCATGTCCGGCACCCCGCCGACGGCAAAGGCGACAATCGGCGTCCCGGCGCGCATGGCCTCGAGCAATACCATGGGCGTGCCCTCGGCGCGCGAACTCAGCGCCAGGACGGAGATGCGCGCAAACCACGCCGCCATGTCATTTTGATAACCGGCCAGATGGATGCGCCCATCCAGGCCAGCGGCGTCGATGCGCGCCCGCAGGGCGGCGGTCTTTCTACCTTCGCCCAACAATACCGCCTGAAGTTCCGGGCGTTGGCGGCACAGCGGCAACACGGCGTCGAGGAACAGGTCTGGCCCCTTTTCCGCGTCCAGGCGGCCGACGAAGCCAACCAGCGGCGCGGCAACCTGGCGCGGCGGCGCGGCGTAGGGCGGCAAGCCATTGGGAATGACGTCGAGTTTCGCGGGCGGCGTTCCAGCGCGCATATACAGCTTGGCAATGCTTTGCGCCACGCAGGCAATGCGCCGTACCCGGCGACTGCCGCCCATATGCAGCGCGATTTGCATGTAGAGCCGCTGCTTGAGGCTGCGCGGCGTGAAACCGTGCTGGGTCAGCGCCAGCGGCAGCTTCAGAAGTCCCGCGCATACCCAGGCGAAAACCTGTCCGCGGAAATTGTGCGCGTTGATGAGGCCGGGACGCCGCCGCAATTCCAGCAGCAAATCCTTGAGGCCGCGCGCATGGAGACATTCCACGCCCGCGGCGAGAAATCGCTGCGACAAGCTATCGGGCGTCTTGAGGAAAATCACCCGGTGACGCCCCGGCACATACCGGCAATGGTCGAGCAACATGCGTTCCGCGCCATAAAAACCGCCGCTGCAAATGAGGTGAACGATTTCGTCGCGCATGCCGTGACGGTCTACTGCCGCGCCCAGTGCCACAACCACTTCCAGCTCCCGCGCCGGTACGGGTTGCGCGCGGGTTCCTCCATCGCGTTGATCACCATCAGCACCGGCAGGCCAAGATGCTGCTGAACTTGCAACGGATGCTTGAAACGATGATCGAAAAATTCGCGCATATAGCCCACGGCAATCGCCAGCAGGAGACCGGTAATCAAACCCAGGGGAATGATCAGCAAGGGTTTGGGGAAAGCGGGTTCCGTGGGCTCATAAGGCTGGCTCAGGATACGGGCGTTGGACAACGCGCCGTCAATCAGGCTTTGTCCGCGACTTTCCTCATACCGCTGGGCGTAGGTGAAAAACGCCCGGTGCAGGGCTTCGATCTCGGTGTCGATCTGGCGCAGCTTGCTCTGCACTTCCTGCAACGCGCGCACGCGCGCCCGGTATTCATTTACACGCGCGCTCTTCTGTTCAATTACCAGGCGGATGGTTTCCAGATCATTGCCGCGCTCCTGGATGCGGTTCTCCACCACCTTCAGAAATTGCAGACGGGCATGACCGATCTGCGCGCTCAGATCGATGACGGGCAGACTGTTTTCCTGGTAGGTTTCAATGGCCTTGTTGTAATGACTGACCAGCTCGGTCAGCTGCTCGCCCAGCCGCTTGATTTCACGGTCTTCAAAAGCGACGTTATCCACGGTGTTGGCAAAGGCAAATGGAAACATGTAGTCCGTCAGCTTTGCCTTGCGCGCAAAGACCAGATGCCTTTTCAGGTAATCGAGCCAGCGCTGGCTTTCCAGGGCGCGATCACGATAGAGGTTGAGCGCCTGTTCCTCCGTATTGATGGCGTTCAGGCGAAAGACGGCTTCTTCTTTCGGATCGGAGGTTTGCGCCGCTGTCAGCAAAGCCTGCCGCCGGCCTTCGAGTTCATCCAGACGGGACTTGTATTGCGCTTTTTTCTGTTCGTAGAAAGATTCCGGCGGGTCGTTGGATTGCAGGGACTGGCGGTTTTTCAGGTAGTTTGCCAGCAAACGTTCGACGAAGCGCGCGCCCAGAGCCGGATCGGAGGAATCATAAATCACCGAAATGACATTGGATCCGGGCAGGGTTTCGACGGTCAGACGCTCGCTGGCCTGCTTCGCCCAGACATCGAGCGTGCTGTCGCGCACCGGATCGACTTCCAGGCCGAACAGCGCGCGCGCCGGGTTGATGACATGGGTGCGCAGGGGGTTGCTGACAAAACGCTTCAGCGGATTGAACAGCAGACGATCGAGAACGGCGGGTTGGGGGTCGTAGCGCCCTTCGTCCCGCAACCCGGAGATCGTCTGGTAAATCAGCGTCGGCGAACGCAGAATGTTGCTCTCGGTTTCCATGTCGGTGAGCGAGGTGGGAATGAACCGGTCGGGATCATAGGCAAGCGCCGTGCTGCTGGAGTCGGTTTGCGACAATTTTTTCGATTGCACGATGACCTCCGCCGTAATCTCGAAACTCTGTTTCAACACCAGGGGCAACAACAGGGTAATGACGGCAAACGCCAGAAACACGCGCTTGATCAGGCGGCGGTTGGCGAAGAACACGCGCAGGAACTCGTGCAGGTAATTTTCCATTCTGTTCATGGGTAATTTTCGCTTTCCTTGTGATCGACACGATAGGTAAAGCTGTAGCCGACGCCATTGAACAACACGGTTTCCGCAAGCTGGCGACTGATTTCGCCAATCCTGGTCAGGTAGGTTTTGGGCACGTAAATCAGGTCATCCGCTTGCAGATAGGCAAACTGTTCGGCGTCGCCATCAAGCGCCTTCTTTACGTCATAGCGGCGCGCTTCCACCTGGTTGCCCTGGCGGCGCATGATGATCACTGAATCCAGGCGCGCGCCGATTGGCGTGCCGCGCGCCATGGACAAGGCTTCCAGCACGGAAACCGGACGGCGAATCGGGTAGGCGCCCGGCTGGTTTACCGCGCCCAGCACGAAGATTTGATTGGCGACCGTGGATTTCAGCAGCACATCGACGCGAATCTGTCCCGGCAATTCGGCATAGCGTTCGTTCAGGGTTTGCGTCAGTTCGTCGATGCTCATTCCCTGCAAGGCAATGGCGCCCAGCAGCGGAAAACTGGCGCGGCCATCGGCGCTCACGGCGATTTCCCGGCTCATGCCGGTCAACGGATGCTGCAAGGATTGGCGCAGGTTCTCCAGTTGCGCCCACGGACGCGACACGGAAAACACGATTTCGGGATGCCTGAGCAAACGCGTGAATTTTTCCTGGATCAATTGCTGGGCATCCACGACGGTCATGCCGCCAACCCGTACCGAGCCGACGTAAGGCAGCATGAGCGTGCCGTCCGGCATCACCATCCGGGAGCCGCTGAATTCTTCAGCGGTCAGGAACCACAGATCCACCTGGTCGCCGGGCTGGATGCGATAGGCGTCACGGGTAGCGGTGTCGAGGTGGAAAATGACATCCAGGACATCCTGCGGCCGCAGCGCCTGTTTGATGGGAATGAGTTCGCTGGCCTGCGACTGCTCGGCGGGCGCGGTGACGATCCGCACCGGCATGTCGAAGGCCGTCGCGCCGCAGCCCGCGAGGATTGCGGCGCAGACGGCCAGAACGATCACGCGCAGCGGCGAAAATGACAGAGCGGAAATCTTCATCATTTTGCTTGTCCGTCGTCAGAGATGGTCGTAAACCCATTTGGGCATATAGTACTTGCGGGCATTGAAGATGCCGCCAATCAGCTTGGCGCCGGCCTGGGTCAGACGCTGGGCGGCGGCCTGGGCGACTTCCCAGCGCGTTTCCTCGCCGCGCACAACCAGCACCACGCCGTCGGCCTGGGCGCTGATGGTCAGCGTATCGGGGCTGGCGTATACCGCCTCGCCGTCGATTACCACGAAACGGTACTGTTCGCCCAGCCGCGCGAACAGATCGCGCAAGCCCTGGGGGTCCAGACGTTCGCCATGTCGTGGATGGACGCCCGCCGGCATGATGTCGCAAGACAGGCCTTCCACTTGCACGATGCATTCTTCGATGGCGGGCGCCTGTCCAGGCAACACCAGATCCATGAATCCCGGACGCTCCTGCAACGCCAGACGCCGCGTGATGCTGTTGGCGGACAGACTGGCGTCCGCCAGCAACACCGCTGTGCGGCTGCTGCGCGCCAGTTCGCTGGCCAGGGCCAGGGCGCTGGCCGTGACGCCGTTGCCCGCATTCGCCGAGGTGAGCAACAGCACGCGCAAATCCTGATCGAGCGCGATGGCGGCAAGATTGCTCTCGCTGGGCGCAAAAATCCGCAAGGCGTTGGGGATCGGGCTATCCATCGTCAACTGGCTCCGTGCGCGCTGAGCACCGCAAAGGGCGTTTTGAGCAGAATTTTCAGATCCAGCCACGGACTTTGCCGGGCGATGTATTGCAGGTCGATGATTACCCGGTCATCAAAGTCCACGTTGCTGCGGCCGGAAATCTGCCACAGGCCGGTAACGCCGGGATAAACTCCCAGACGGCCAAGATGGCGCTTCTTGTAGGTTTGCGCGTGAAATGAGGTCGGACGCGGGCCGACCAGGCGCATTTGCCCGCATATCACATTGAACAGGTTGGGCAATTCGTCCAGGCTGGCGCGACGCAAGACGCCGCCAATGCTTGTGACGCGCGGATCACGGTCGATTTTGAAATCCACCGAATCCGGGCCATACTTGTTCAGGTGACGTATCGAATCCTTCAACGTTTCCGCCTCGACCACCATGGTGCGAAACTTGATCATGCCAAAACGGCGGCCTCGAAATCCGGTGCGCTGCTGTATGAAAAACACGGGGCCGGGACTGGTCAGCTTGATGGCGACAGCAATCGCCAACAATAACGGGGAAAGCAGCAACACCAGAAAACTGGCGGTCAGCACGGAAGTCAAATGTTTTGTGCGGGACAGCAGCCAGGGGCGCCCCCCCACCCCCAGAATCCAGCCGCGTTGTTGCCGCGCTATCGCCCTTTCGATCTGTTGACGCAAGGCGGCATTGCCGCGTCTGTCCCGATTCGGGCGAGCGAGTCCCTGGCTTGGATAGTTCATGGCATCTACAAGGCGCATTTCACACTTCCCGCGCATTCCATCCGGCGTGGCGCTGCATGCAAGGGTGACGCGCGGCGCCGGGAGAGGGGACTTGAACCGCCCCTCCCCCTCTGTGGGGGAGTGTGGCCGAAGGCCGGGAGAGGGGACGCGGCGGTTCAAAAGGGCAAAACCGCTGAACGGTCGCTTCCCCTTCTCCCCTCCTCCGCTGTTCGGACTGAATGCTCCGCAGGGGGACAGGAGCGTCCGCTCCGTCTTCAAATATCTTGAATCTTACAAGGTTCATTTCGCGTGAAACACTACACTGGCTGGGATGGATTTCAGGCCTGCCTGTTGCCTGGGCATGATCGCCGCGCATGGTAACATGTCGAGGCATGGCTGCACAGATAACCCGGTCAATAGGGCGCGATCCAAGGTGGAGAAAACCCTGTGCGCGCACGCTCCCGTCTCGTCAAAAGCGAGGAGCGCAGCGGCGTGGCAATCCAGGCGGCGGTTCCGTTTTCTGGAACGGCAAAACAAGCAAAAAGGCCGTCTGGATTGCCGCGGCGCTCACGCCCTCGCTTTTGACGGGCTTGAGGGTAAGCGCATGGGGTTTGCGCTCGCGCTTCCCTTGGCAAGGTTTTCCTCCACTCTGGATTGCGCCCCAGGCGATGAGCCGCGCGGGATGGCGGCGAAGAAATCCGCGCCGCGTCATGTTTCTGGCGCCATCGCCGCCGCTTCCAGTCTCTTTTCCGCCGCGCGCAGCGCCGCGATGATGTTGGGGAAAAGGTTTTCCGCGCCCAGGCGTTCGATGAAGCCGGTTTTTTTCAGCATGGCGGCGGGCTGTCCATGCAGGCCGGAGAGCAGAAGGACGGCGTTGCCGCGCGCGAGTTTGCCATGCAGGTTTTCCAGCGCGTCCAATCCGGTGCTGTCCAGTTGGATCAGGGTCTGGGCGTCCAGGATGAGGATTTCCGGCTCGCCGGAGGATATCTCCAGCAAGGGTTCCAGCTTGTTCGCCGCGCCGAAGAAAAGCGAGCCATAAATGCGCCAGGCGGCGATGCGCGGCTTGCCGCTGGCGGTGTAGCGCGTCTCCGATGTCCTGGCAAGCGGCACGGACTCGATGCGGGTGAGTTCGGAAATATGATAGATGAACAAAAGGCAGGAAAGCACCATGCCCAGTTCGATTGCCACCGTCAGGCCGAAAACGACGGTCATGACGAAGGTGGACAGCAGGATGATCCGGTAATTGTTGGAAAAATGCCGCAGCCGTTTGAAGGCATGGACATCGAACATGTTGAGGGAGACCACGACCACGATGGCCGACAGAATCGCCAGGGGAATGTGGCGGGCGAGCGGCGCGAGAATGAGCACAATCGCCAGCAGCACCAGCGCGTGCACCATTCCGGCAATGGGGGTGCGTCCGCCGGAACGGATGTTGGTCGCGGTGCGGGCAATCGCCCCGGTGGCCGCGAAGCCGCCAAACAGCGGCGCGGCGAGGTTGGCCACTCCTTGCGCGATCAGTTCCTGGTTGGGGTCGTGCGTGTCCTCGATGCTGGCGTCCGCCACGCGGGCGGAAAGCAGGGATTCAATCGCGCCCAAAAGCGCGATGGCGATGGCGGGCGAAATCAACTGGCTCAAGGTATCGAGCGAGAGCCTGGGCAGCGCGAGGGAAGGAATCTCCTGGGGAATCACGCCGATGGTCTTGACGGGCGCGTCCAGTAACGCGGTCAGGCCAGTGCCCACCACCAGCACGGCGAGCGGGCCAGGCGCGCGGCGCAGAAAACCCAGGACGCGGGTTTGCGCCATGCGGTTGTAGAACACCAGAAACAGGAAGGCCGCGCAGGAAACCGCCAGCGTCGGCGGGTCGATGAGATGCAGGGAATGCGCCAGCGTATCGATCTGCCCGAAAAACCCGGAAGGCAGCTTGGCGATGTCCAGCCCCAGGAAGTCCTTGATCTGCGACATGAAGATGACCACGGCAATGCCGTTGGTAAAGCCGATGACCACGGAAACCGGGATGAAACGTATCAGTTGCCCCATGCGGAAAATGCCCATCGCCAGCAAGAAGAAGCCCGCCAGCATGGTGGCGATCAGCAGGTTGTCCAGGCCGTGCGCGGCGACGATGCCATAGACGATGGGAATGAACGCCCCGGTCGGCCCGCCGATCTGCACCCTTGAACCGCCAAACAGCGAGATGAGAAAGCCGGCGATGATGCCCGTCCAGACGCCGGCAACCGCCGGCGCGCCGCTGGCGATGGCAAAGGCCATCGCCAAGGGCAGCGCCAACACGCCCACGGTGACGCCAGAAGCCACGTCCTTGCCGAACTGCGTCCTGTCGTAATCGGCCAGGCAATCCAGGATCTTGGGGTGAAAAGCGAATTTCATGTCGATGCCATTCGGTGGGAAAAGCGGATTATCCCCGATCCAGAAAAGAACACAGACTCGATTTGTGCAAAGGTTTTAATTCTGCCGATCTTGGCGGACAGCGCGCTCCTCGATTCTTTCCAGCGGCACGATCAATGCCCATGCGCCGTTGGTCACGCCAACCAGGCTCACGGAAATAATTATGGCATATTCGAGGGAACGCGCCCTTTCAGGCGTCACTTTGGCGAACCACTGGTACGACAGGGCGCGCGCCAATTGTTCCACTTGTTCGCCGGTCGCCTCGCGCAAATCCGCGCGCGAGATATAGGTCGTGGAATCGGCTAGTTGCAGCCAGCATGGCCATTCGGCAGACGACGGCTCCTCCGCCACTTCTGCCGCAGCGCTCCTGTCCAGGGCCGATATCGTGAACACGCCCTCCGTCAGGCGAACGCTCAACACGGGATCGCCGGACTGGCCGTCATCGTCTTTCACACGCCCTCCCGTCACTTCCGCCAACACGCCACGGGCAAGGGGGAGAAACTCCCTGGCGACGAAAGTCTCGGCGACCCGATAGTCGCCCGCCATGTCACGGCAGGCCGCCTCCGGCGCTTCCCCGGCGCGCGCGCCGCAAACCGCGAACGCCAGGGCAATGCCCGCGAAAAACGGGAGCGACGCGCCGCGGCGCATGCGTTTTCTCCCGGCTCACTTCACCCGCATGCCCGGCATGGCGCCGGAATCCGGGGAAAGGAGGTAGATGCCGCTGTCTTTGCCGCCGGAGGCGGCAAGCACCATGCCTTCGCTCGCGCCGAAGCGCATCTTGCGCGGCGCGAGGTTGGCCGCCATTATCGTCAGCCGGCCTTGCAGCGCGGCGGGGTCGTAGGCGGACTTTATGCCCGCGAACACCTGGCGCGGCTTTTCCTCGCCAATATCGAGCAGGAGACGCACGAGCTTTTCCGCGCCTTCGACGGCGCTGGCCTCGACGACGCGGGCAACGCGCAGATCCACTCGCATGAAATCGTCGATGCTGATGATTTTTTCCGGTTTTTCCGGTTTTTCCGGCGCGCGGGCGGCGGATGCCGCCGAAGACATGCCTTCCTTGTTGGCTTCCACCAGCGCCGCCACCTGTTTCGGGTCGATGCGCGTCATCAGGTGCTGGTAGGCGTGGATGACGTGCCCCTCGGGCAGCAGGCGCCCGGCGTCTTCCCAGGTCAGCGGGGCGACGCGCAGGAAGTCTTCCGCCTGTCTTGCCGCCTTGGGCAGCACCGGCTTCAGGAATACGGTGAGCAGGTAAAACAGGTTGAGACAGTGGGTGCAGGCAAGATGCAATTCGCTTTCCTTGTTTGCCTGTTTTGCCAGTTCCCAGGGCTTGACGCTGTCGACGTACTGATTGGACTGATCGGCCAGCGCCATGATTTCGCGCATGGCCTTGGCGAATTCGCGCGTCTCGTAGAGCTGGGCGACGCGCGGCGCGGCCTCGACGATGGCGCGAATGGCGGGCAGGCTGGCGTCGGCGGCGGCCAGCTTGCCGCCGAAACGCTTGCAGAGGAACCCGGCGGCGCGGCTGGCGATATTCACGTATTTGCCAATCAGATCGGCATTTACACGCGCGACGAAATCTTCCAGGTTCAGGTCGAGGTCTTCCAGGGTGTTGGTCAGCTTGCCGGCGAAGTAGTAGCGCAGCCATTCCGGGTTCAATCCCTGGCGCAGATAGCTTTCCGCCGTGATGAAGGTGCCGCGCGACTTGGACATCTTCGCGCCGTCCACGGTCAAAAAACCGTGCGCGAAAATGCCGGTGGGAGTGCGGAATCCCGCGTGCGCCAATTCGGCGGGCCAGAACAGGGCGTGGAAATACAGGATGTCCTTGCCGATGAAGTGATACAGCTCGGCGTCGGAATCGGGACGGAAATAGGCGTCGAAATCCAGCCCCTTCTTCGCGCACAGGTTCTTGAAGGAACCCATGTAGCCGATGGGCGCGTCCAGCCAGACGTAGAAGAACTTGCCCGGCGCGCCGGGAATTTCAAAGCCGAAATAGGGCGCGTCGCGGGAAATGTCCCAGTCGGTCAGGCGATGTTCGCCCGCCTCGCCCAGCCATTCCTGCATCTTGTTGGCGGCCTCGGGCTGCAACCTGCCGCTCGCGCGGCTGGCGTATTGGCGCAGGAAAGCCTCGCAGCGCGAATCGGAGAGACGGAAGAAATAATGCTCGGAATGGCGCAATTCCGGCTTCGCGCCAGAGACGGCGGAATAGGGATTCTTCAGTTCCGTTGGCGCGTAGGCCGCGCCGCAAGCTTCGCAGTTGTCGCCATACTGATCCGCCGCGCCGCACTTTGGGCATTCTCCCTTGATGAAGCGATCCGGCAGAAACATGGCTTTTACCGGGTCATAGAACTGCTCGATACAGCGTGCTTCAATCAGTTTTTCCGCCTTCAGGCGCTGGTAGAACAATTCGCAGAATGCGCGGGTTTCCGGCGAGTGGGTGCTGTGGTAATTGTCGAAATTCACGCCAAACCCCGCGAAATCCCGCGCGTGTTCGTCATGCACCCGTTCGATCAACTGTTCCGGCGTAACGCCTTCCTTTTCGGCGCGCAACATGACGGGCGTGCCATGCGTGTCGTCGGCGCAGACATACCAGCACACATGACCGCGCATTTTCTGGAACCGCACCCAGATGTCGGTCTGGATGTATTCAACCAGATGTCCCAGATGAATCGCGCCATTGGCGTAAGGAAGAGCGGAAGTGACAAGAATTTTGCGGGTCATGGGAAATGAGGAATCAACGGTAAAGACAGGATTCTACGCCAGAAGGGAGCAGAAGACAGAAGACGAAGGCGGAGGAAAGGGTTGACGGAGCGGACGCGTCCTTCCCCTCCCTCCTTGCGGGGGAGGGCGGCGCGCAGCGCCGGGAGAGGCGGCGGCATTCCTCCGCGAATGCCGGGACGTTGGGCGTTGCGTGTCCGGAACTCAAACTCGCATGCGGGAAACCCATGCCAATCGCGCAAATATTATTAGTCTCCACAAAATCCATGTTTATGCATTATGATGGACGTCATATAAGCATCGAAACCAGTTGGAGATCGATATGGAATCAGCGCGCGACAAATGTACAGGGGAAATTATCGACGCCGAACAGTTGTGGGGCATCGAACGGGTTGATCCATTGGGCTATGAATGCCGGGGCTGCGGCGCCCTTGTCACTCCTTGTTCGTATCGGTTAGAAAACAAGGTGCGTCCCTACTTTAGCGCGAAAAATGGACACAACGACAACTGCGATGTCGAAGGCGAAGCCGAATTGGTGAAGCGTGCGCAAAAACAACGTGTATCAACCAGAGATGGCTTCCCAGCCAGTTTCCCGGATCGGCTCGTGCTCAGAGATACACGTCCTGTAGCTGACGCGGATGGGACGCCGACTGCCGCAGCGAGCGCTAAAGAACGCCGAACCGATGGCGCAAGCGATGTGCGGCCAAATCGTCATTGGGCGGCCCAGACCATCCGTCCGATCTGCCGGATTTTCCTCAATTATCCATATGACCGTGATATTCCGCTGTCAATACCTGGCATCACAGGCGGTACTTATCAACATATTTTCCATTCTCTTAAAAGTAGTCGGATCATCACATACCCTGAACCACATTTGTTCTATGCCCCTATCAGTTGGAAGGCATTGCTTACTGAGGGAGACTATCTTGAAATACAATTGAACTATGGCGAATGGAAAGAACGAAAGCTCATCCATCCGTATCGAGTGAAAGTGAGTTGGCGCAATTAGAGCATTGCAAAACGCAACTATGTTTCCCGGGAAATCGAGGTTGCGAGGCAGGAGTCCATGGCGGCAAAAAAGCGTGGGGACAAGGAGAAAGGCTGGCTATTTTTTGTTGGAAGGCAGGATGCGGATACCTTGGCGCTTTTTCACGTCAACGATCATCGGCTCATCTGCTGTTTGGTTGCCGAGATGGTCTATCCAGCAATTGGCTAGAAAAAGAGTTAAGCGTCTGATCGATCCTGCGTGGCTTACCGCTTTCCACGAATGAGGGGGTCAGATGTTTTCGCATGCTCGGCTTTTCGGCCACCCCAAAATAGGAGGGCACGGAAAAGGTAGCCAATAGAGGGATATACTATTCCGATTCATTTTTCGCCTCCGCGTCATGACAACCCATCGACATCCACTGCAACGTTTCGCGCAAGCCCTGCGCGACAAATTTTCCACCCATGTGACCGGCGAGCCGGAAGACCAAATCCGCGCGCCATTCGAGCAACTGCTGACGGACGCGGGTGCGGCGCTTGGGTTTGCGGATGTGATGGCGGTGGGAGAAACCACGCTCGCCGGAATGGGGCGTCCCGATTACGGCGTTGCGGTTGCCAAGCTCCTGTGTGGACACGTTGAACTGAAAGCGCCGGGCAAAGGCGCGAACGCGGCGCGGTTCAAAGGGCACGACAAGGCGCAATGGGAACGCTTCAAAAACCTGCCGAACGTGCTTTACAGCGACGGGCGCGAATTCGTCCTTTACCGCAACGCGCAACGCTTCCGCGCCGTGTCCCTGCCGCAGAACCCGCTCACGGCGGGTGCAGCGGCCGTCGATGCCGAAACCGCGCGGCAATTCGACTCCCTGTTGCACGATTTCCTCGCATGGGAACCCATCGTGCCCGGCAACGCCAAACAACTGGTCGAATATCTCGCGCCGCTCACCCGTTATCTGCGCGACGACGTGCTGGACGCGCTCAAACATCGCGTGCCCGCCGTGGAAGCCGTGAAAGCGGACTGGCGGCGTTACCTGTTCCCCGGCGTGGACGACGCCCGTTTCGCCGACGCCTACGCGCAGACGGTGACGTTCTCCCTGTTGCTGGCGCGCTCCAACGGCGCGGACACGCTTTTCGTCGATCAAGCCGTCGCCACGCTTACCCATGCCAACAGCCTGCTGTCGCGCGCCCTCAAGGTGTTGACCGATCCGCTGGTGCAGGAACGTCTCGGCCCTTCGCTCGATCTTCTGCTGCGCGTTGTCAATCGCGTGCCCATCGGCACGATGAGCGGCGGACGGCGCGATCCGTGGCTGAATTTCTACGAGGATTTCCTCGCCGAATACGACCCGGACTTGCGCCGTGACGCGGGCGTTTATTACACGCCGGTCGAAGTGGTGAAGGCGCAGGTTTGTCTGGCAGACGACCTCTTGCGCCGCAGGATGGGCAAGAAATTCGGCTTCGCCACCGGCGGCGTGAATGTGCTCGACCCGGCGGTGGGCACCGGCACGTACCTGCTCGGCGTCATCGAACACGCGCTGGAGCAGGTGCGCCAGATCGAGGGGCCGGGTTCGGTTCCCGCCCGCGCCGACGTGTGTTGGGCGGCAGCCTGTACGGCTTCGAGATCATGGTCGGCCCGTATGCCGTGTCCTCGTTGCGTCTCACGAGAATGTTGCAGCAGTACGGCGGCCATCTGCCCGGCGACGGCGCGCAGATCATGTTGAACAATACGCTGGAGTCGCCGCAGATCAACATTCCCGAACTGCCCTTGCTCTATCAGCCCATCGGCCTGGAGCACAAGCGTGCCCGCCGCGTGAAAGATACGGTGCCGATGCTGGTGGTGATCGGCAATCCGCCCTACGACCGCCACGAGGCGGCGACGCCGGAAAATCAGGCGATGACGGGTGGTTGGGTGCGCTGGGGCGAGACGAAGGACGGCAGCGATGCGATTCTGGAAGACTTCATCGCGCCGGTGAAAAGGCCGACAAGGGCGGGCAACTCAAGAATCTGTACAACCTGTACGTGTATTTCTGGCGCTGGGCGTTGTGGAAGGCGTTCGAGCACGATCTGGCGCGCGGCCCCGGTGTGGTGAGCTACATCATCGCCAGTTCGTTCGTCGATGGCGACGCTTTCCTCGGTATGCGCGAACACATGCGGCGGGTTTGTGACGAAATCTGGATCATCGACTTGGGCGGCGAGGGACGCGGCACACGGCAGGACGACAACGTTTTCGCCATCCAGACGCCGGTGGCGATCACGATGGCGGTGCGTTATGGCGATGGCGACCACGCCACGCCCGCCGTCGTGCATTACGCGCGCATCGAAGGGACACGGGCAGCAAAGCTGCACAAACTGGAAGCATTGCAATCCCTCTCCGATCTGGCCTTCGAGGATTGCCCAAACGCATGGAACGCGCCCTTTCGTCCCGCCGGAAGAGGCGCGTATTTTGATTGGCCGCTACTCACGGATTTGATGCCTTGGCAGCATTCCGGGGCGCAGGCCAAACGCACTTGGCCGATTGGCCCGACAAAGGAAGTCTTGCAAGAACGCTGGCGGCAACTGCTCGCCACACCCAACCGGGCAACCGCCTTCAAGGAAACCCGTGACCGCGATGTACAAAAATCCGTGCATTCCCTGATGGGAATCGGCAAACTGACGCCCTTGCAAGAATTGCGGCCAGAAGCGCACCCCGAAGCCATCCGGCGTTATGGCTATCGTTCCTTTGACCGGCAATACCTGATCGCGGATAACCGCGTGGGGGATTATCTGCGTCCCGACCTTTGGCATACCTTGTCTGATCGACAGCTTTTCTTTGCCAGTCTCTTCACCCAGGTTCTGGAAAACGGCCCCGCCCTGACCGTCAGCGCGGAAGTCCCGGATTTGCATTTCTTTTCCGGGCGCGGCGCGAAAGACATTCTCCCGCTGTACCGCGACCCGGAAGCCCAACAACCCAACCTGCACCCGGACTTGCTCAAAACCCTCGCCGACGCCCACGGACAACCCGTGACGGCGGAAGACTTCGCCGCCTACCTCTACGGCCTGCTCGCCCAACCCGCGTTCACCGCCCGCTTCCACACAGAACTCGAAAGCCGCGAACTGCGCGTGCCGCTCACCCGCGACGCCGCGCTGTTCAAAAAAATCGCCGCCCTGGGCCGTGAACTCATCTATCTGCACACCTTCGGCGAACGCTTTGCGCCCTCCCCTGAGAAGGGGAGGGACGGGGAGGGGTCAAAGGCCGGAGACCACATCAAATGCCTCAAGGCCGTCCCCTCCACGAGCCTGCCCAAAGCCTTCACCCACGACGGAACCCGCCAGATCATCCGCGTCGATGGCGGTGAATTCGGCCCCGTGCCGCTTGACGTGTGGGAATACGAGGTGTCGGGACTCAAGGTCGTGCAAAGCTGGCTCGGCTACCGCATGCAAAACCGCAAGGGCAGGAAATCCTCCCCGCTCGACGACATCGCTCCCGCCGCCTGGACAAGCGAAACCACCAGCGAATTTCTCCAGCTCCTCAACCTCATCGCCCGCACGCTGGAAATCCATCCCCAGCAAGCCGCGCTGCTCGAAGACGCGCTGAAAGACGAATTGATCGAAGCCGCCGAATTCCCCGAACCGTCCCCGCAATGGCGCAAAGCGCTCGCATTCCACGCCGCGCAAATCGGAATGGAAATGTGACGCGCAAGCGGTGTTATTCAAAATGGAAGAAAAAATGTCTTTTTGCTTTTAAATTTTTCATCGCGCCCGCCTCGGATCGCTCCGATCCGCATATAATTGCGCGTCCATTTCCATTACATCAAAGAGGGTTTTCTATGCGCGCGGTCATGGTGGCAAATCCCAAGGGGGGGTCGGGCAAGACCACGTTGGCGACCAATCTTGCCGGATATTTCGCCAATCAAGAATACAACGTCAGTCTCTGCGATCTTGATCGGCAGCAGTCCGCGTTGCGCTGGCTGGCTTTTCGCGCGCCGGAACTGCCCGCCATTACCGGCTACTTCGGCGGCAACCAGATGAGCGTCAGCATGCCGCAGGAATCGGACTGGGCGGTGCTGGACGCGCCCGCCGGATTCCAGGGCTACAAGCTCAACGATTACCTCCGGGCGGTGGATCGGGTGCTGATTCCCATCGTGCCCTCCATTTTCGACATGGCGGCAACCGAGGATTTCCTCAACGCCCTGCGCCAGGACCTGGGCGGGCGTCTGGCGAAAATCGGCATCGTCGCCATGCGCATCGACCCGCGCACCCGCGCCGCCAATATGCTGGAAGAATTCTTGCGGCATTTCGACATTCCCATCGTCGCCTATCTGCGCAGCACACAGAATTACGTGAATGTCGCCGCCGCCGGACAAACCATTTTCGACCCGCCGCGCGCCCGCAACAAGCGCGACCTTGAACAATGGCAAGATCTGATTGCCTGGCTGGGCAAAAAAAAATAGGGGCGCCAAAAAGTAAAACCCCGCTTCTTGTTTGCCTGATTCCAGCCCTTTGCAGGGGAGAAGCCCAGTACTCCGCCATGCTGACTGAACCATATGAAACTCAAAATGCCTGAAGACAGGGCAAACGCTTTTGTTCCCCTCCCCTCCTTGCGGGGGAGGGGAAGCTACAGATCAACGGCCTTGCTCTTTTGAGCCGTTCCCCTTGCAGGGCGCAAGCCCTCTCCCGGCGCTGCGCGCCACCCTCCCCCACAAGGGGGAGCTTCCGGCGGGCAGTCTCGCGCCAAGATCGCGTCGATTCAACGTGACTGACTACCAGGACAAACCGGCAAGAAGTGGAATTCCAGCTTTTTGACGCTTCCTGAATTCGCGCCGTTTCGCGCCAACACGCCGCGCGGCTGCCGCGCGATTTTTTTGTATCACACAAGGAAAAACATGCCCATGAAACTCGAAACAATGGCGGTACATGCGGGTTACCTCCCCGATCCGACAACTCGCGCCGTAGCAACGCCCATTTATCAGACCACTTCCTACGCTTTCGACAATTCCCGGTACGGCGCGGATCTGTTCGATCTGAAAATTCCCGGCAACATCTATACCCGCATGATGAACCCGACGCAGGACGTGCTGGAAAAGCGTGTCGCGGCGCTGGAGGGCGGCATTGCCGGACTGGCTTTTGCCTCCGGCATGGCGGCGATTACCGCCGCGATTCAGACCATCGCCCAGGCCGGGGACAACATCATCAGCACCAGCACCCTGTATGGCGGCACCTATACGCTGTTTTCCCATACCCTGCCCGCCTATGGCGTGGAAGTGCGCTTTGCCAACCCGGAAAACCCGGAGGCGTTGAAGGCTCTGATCGACGCCAAAACCAAGGCTGTGTTCTGCGAATCCGTGGGCAATCCCCTGGGCAACATCACCGATTTCGCAAAGCTCTCGGAAATCGCGCACCAGCATCACGTGCCGCTGATCGTAGACAATACCGTGCCCTCGCCTTTTCTTTGCCGTCCCATCGAGCATGGCGCGGACATCGTGCTGCATTCGCTCACCAAGTATCTGGGCGGTCACGGCAATTCTCTGGGCGGCGTGATCGTCGATAGCGGCAAGTTTCCCTGGCGAGAACACCCGCAGAAATTCCGTTGCCTGAACGAGCCGGATCCCGCCTATCACGGCGTGGTCTATACCGAGGCGATGGGCGATGCGGCCTACATTGGCCGCGCCCGCGTCGTGCCGTTGCGCAACATGGGCGCGGCAATCAGTCCCTTCAGCGCTTTTTTGATTCTGCAGGGCATTGAAACCTTGACGCTACGCATGGAACGCATTTGCGACAACGCCGAAAAGGTTGCCCGTTACCTGCAAACGCACGCAAGTGTCAGTTGGGTGAATTACGCGGCCTTGCCCGGCAGTCCCGCCTATCCGCTGGCGCAAAAATACCTGCGCGGACGCGCCTCCGGCATTCTCAGCTTTGGCGTCAAGGGCGGCGTCGAGCGCGGCATTGCCTTTCAGGACGCCTTGCAACTCTTCACCCGGCTGGTGAATATCGGCGATTGCAAGAGTCTCGCCTGCCATCCGGCCTCCACCACCCATCGCCAGCTTTCCGACGCGGAGCTGAAAAAGGCGGGCGTCTCGAAAGACATGATCCGGCTTTCCATCGGCATCGAACACATCGACGACCTGATCGCCGATCTGGAACAGGCGCTCGGCTGATCCGTTGCGCCATGCCGCCGCCTTGCGCCGCTTTCCAGGCGTCAATCGAGGAAGGACACCCGGAGACATGGATTCCTGATATGATTTCACACCTTTCTCCCAGACCTTTGTCCTGATCATGAGTCCTGACGCAATTCAGATTGCTGGCGCGCTTATTTTCGCGATCGCCATCCTGCATACCTTTTCCACGGGCGTCTTTGAAAAGCTGGCCATCATGAACCCCGCCAACGCGGGGGCATGGCGGCTATTGACCGAGGTGGAGACGGTCTTTGGCGTCTGGGCGGTGGTGTTCGTGCTCTTCATCGCCTTGCACAGCGGCAGCGAAAAGGCGGCGCACTATCTTCAAAGTCTGGAATACAAGGAACCGATGTTCGTCTTCGTCATCATGGTGATGGCCGCTTCTCGCCCGATCATCCAGTTTTCCGCACAGATCGTGCGCGTGGTTTCCTTCCTGCTGCCCATATCGAAGCCGGTCGCGGTCTATTTCACCATCATGTTCGTGACGCCGCTTCTGAGTTCCTTCATCACCGAACCGGCCGCCATGACCCTGGCCGCCCTGATGTTGAAGGAGCGGTATTACAGCAAGAACATATCCTCCCGTCTGATGTACGTCACCATCGGCTGCCTGTTCGTGAATGTTTCCATCGGCGGCACCCTGACCAATTTCGCCGCGCCGCCAGTGCTCATGGTCGCCCGCGAATGGAAATGGGATTCCCTGTTCATGCTGACCAATTTCGGCTGGCGCAGCGCAATCGCGGTATGTTTCAACGCGGCGGTCGTCACCTTGCTCTTTCGCAAGGAACTGGGGCGCGTCGTCCTGGCGCCCGCCAAGGAAGCCGACAGGGTTCCGCTGGGAATGATGCTTGTCCATCTCTTCCTGCTCTTCGTCATCGTCTGTTTTGCCCATGATCCGCCGGTCTTCGTCGGCGCTTTCCTGCTCTTCATGTTCGTGGCGAGCGCCTATCCGCGGCATCAGGACCGCCTGATCCTGCGCGAGGGGCTGATGGTGGCCTGTTTTCTCGCAGGACTGGTTACGCTGGGCGGCCAGCAGGGCTGGTGGCTGACGAAACTGTTCGCCAGTATGGACGCCGCCAGCATCTACTACGGCGCGACCGCGCTGACCGCCGTGACCGACAACGCGGCCCTCACCTTCCTGGGAACGCAGGTGCCCGGTCTGAGCGATGAATTCAAATACGCGCTGGTATCCGGCGCGGTCACAGGCGGCGGGCTGACGGTCATCGCCAACGCGCCGAATCCGGCGGGCATGTCGATCCTGAAAGGCAGCTTCAAGGGCGGATCGGTCAGTCCGCTGTGGCTCTTCCTTTCCGCTGCGCTGCCGACTGTGGCGGCGATCATCGCTTTCCGTTTCCTGTGAGCGACTGCCCGTCGGTTGGTTTTGTCTCGCTGGGTTGTCCCAAGGCGGCAAGCGACGCGGAGCTTATCCTCACCCGCTTGCGCGCGGAAGGCTACCAGGTATCCCCTTCCTACGCCGCCGCCGATCTGGTGATCGTCAATACTTGCGGCTTCATCGACGCGGCGGTGACGGAATCGCTGGAAGCCATCGGCGAGGCGCTGGCGGAAAACGGCAAGGTCATCGTCACCGGTTGCCTGGGCGCGCGGGAAAACCTGATATGGGCGGCGCACCCGAAAGTGCTGGCGGTGACCGGCCCGCACGCGAGCGAAGAAGTCATGCGCGCCGTGCATCAATATCTGCCGCCGCCGCACGATCCCTTCCTGCATCTTGTGCCGCCGCAGGGCGTGCGGCTGACGCCGGATCATTTCGCGTACCTGAAGATTTCCGAGGGCTGCAATCACCGTTGTTCGTTCTGCGTCATCCCCGCCCTGCGCGGCCCGCTGGTCTCGCGCCCGGTGGGCGAAGTGCTGACGGAAGCGGAGCGCCTGGTGGAAGCCGGGGTAAAAGAATTGCTCCTCATCTCGCAGGACACCAGCGCTTACGGCGTGGATGCGAAATACCGCACCGGCTTCTGGGGCGGGCGACCGGTAAAAACCCGGCTGAAGGATCTGTGCGCGGCGCTTGCCGGTTTTGGCGTTTGGGTGCGGCTGCATTATGTCTATCCCTATCCGGCAGTTGATGATCTGATCCCGCTGATGGCGGAGGAAAAAATCCTGCCCTATCTGGATGTTCCCTTCCAGCATGCCAATTTGCGCGTCCTCGCCGCGATGAGGCGTCCGGCGGCGGCGGAAAACATGCTGAAACGCATCGAAGCCTGGCGCAGGGACTGCCCGGAAATTACCCTGCGTTCCACCTTCATCACCGGTTTTCCCGGGGAAACGGAGGCTGAATTCCAGGGACTGCTGGATTTTTTGGAGGCCGCGCAACTCGACCGCGTGGGCGCGTTCGCCTATTCGCCGGTGGAAGGCGCGCCCGCCAACGATCTGCCGGGACTGCCGCCGGAAGAAGAACGCGAGGATCGCCGCCGCCGTCTGATGGAGGCGCAGGCCAGGATCAGCGCGCAAAAGCTCGCGCGCAAGATCGGCACACAGATGACGGTGCTGGTCGATGCCGTCGATGAGGAAGGCGTCATGGCGCGCGGCAAGGGCGACGCGCCGGAAGTCGATGGCCTGGTGTGCATCGACGATTTCTCCGCCGCCGAACCCGGCGACTTTTTGCGGGTGAACATCTTCGACGCCGACACGCATGATCTGTACGCGCAAGTCGTGGAAGACGGCGAGCAGGACGCGGCATGAAAGAAGGCGGCGCTCCTCTTCTGGGAAAGCTTGCCGCCATCGTCGGCGCGCGGCATCTCCTGACCGATCCGGTCGACTTTGCCCCTTCGCTTGCCGATTGGCGCGAACGCTATGCGGGCAAGGCGCTGGCGCTGGTTGAACCCGGCGGCGCGGAGGAGGCGCAGGCGGTTGTCCGCGCCTGCCTTGCCGCCGGTTGTCCGATGCAATTGCAGGGCGGCAATACCGGATTGGTCGGCGGCGCGACGCCGGATGCGAGCGGCATGGAGATCCTCGTGCGCATGTCGCGTTTGCGTCGCGTCCTTGACGTGGATGCCGCGAACAACACGCTGACGGTGGAGGCGGGCTGTACGCTCGCCCAGGCGCAAGCCGCCGCAAGCGCGCAGAACCGCCTTTTCCCCTTGTCGCTGGCATCCGAAGGCAGTTGCCAGATTGGCGGCAATCTTGCCACCAACGCGGGCGGCGTACAGGTATTGCGCTACGGCGCGATGCGCGATCTGACCCTGGGCGTGGAAGCCGTGCTGCCCAATGGCGAACGCTACACAGGGCTGACGGGTTTGCGGAAAAACAATGTCGGCTATGATCTCCGCCACCTCCTGATCGGCGCGGAAGGCACATTGGGACTGATTACCGCCGCCACGCTGAAACTTTTTCCCCTGCCGGAAGCGCAGGTGACGCTTTTATTGGGCGTTGCCTCGGTATCCGCCGCGGTTTGCCTGCTCAACCGCGCGCAGGCCGCCTTTGACGCGCAACTCACCGCCTTTGAACTCATCTGTCCCTTGTCGCGCGAACTGTTGCGGCGTCACTTCGCGCGCCTTTCCTTGCCGGCGCTCGAAGCCCCCTGGCATGTGCTCTGCGAGTTTTCCGGCAGCCGCGACGATCATTTGCCGGAAAAGGCGCAAAATTTCCTCGCCGCGGCGCTCGCGGAGTATCTGGCGCGAGACGCGCTGCTGGCGCAAAACGAAACGCAGCGCAAGGCGTTCTGGCGCATGCGGGAAAACATTTCCGAGGCACAGAAAAAGGAAGGCGTCAGCATCAAGCACGACATCGCGCTGCCCATTTCCCGCATCGATGAATTCTTGACCCGCATTACCCCGCCGCTTGCCGCCGCCTTCCCCGGCATACGCCATACCGCCTTCGGGCATCTGGGCGACGGCAATCTGCACTTCAACCTTTCCATGCCGGAAGCAGACGCCAATGCCCGGCTGCTGGCGCGGGAAGCGGAGGCCAACCGCATCGTCTACGATCTGGCGCATGCGCTGGGCGGCAGCATCTCCGCCGAACACGGCATAGGCCGCCTCAAGCGCGAACTACTCGCCCGCTACCAATCCCCGACACGCCTCACCGCCCAGCGCGCCATCAAACAGGCGCTCGATCCCAAGGGGCTGATGAATCCAGGCGTATTGCTGTAAAAAAAGGAGGCGGCAAAAAGCAGGTTTTTACTTTTTGCCGCCTGCCGCCCGGATGCGGTAAAGCGCCACTTCCGCGTTCAGATTCGGGTCCTGTGTAACCAATTGGCCTTCGGCAAAACTCATGCGCTCGAGAATTTCGATCCGTTCATCGGCGCACAGACGCTCGAAATCGGCAATGGTGAAAAAGCGCACATTGGGCGAATCGAACCATTGGTACGGCAAATGGCGGGAAACCGGCATGTGTCCGGCGGCAATGGCTTCCCGGTGCGGCTTGTAGGCGAAATTGGGAAAGGAAACCACGGCTTCGCGCCCCACACGCAGCATTTCCCGCAGGATGGGCACGGTATGGCGCACGGTCTGCAACGACAATGACATGACGACGTGATCGAAGGAATAATCCGCAAATCCGGAAAGACCGCGCTCCAGATCAAATTGCAGCACATTGACGCCGTTACGGATGCAGGCGGTGACGTTCTCCGGATCGAGTTCCACGCCATAGCCGTGTATCTGCCGGGTATCCGCCAGCAGACGAAGGAGCGCGCCATCGCCGCAGCCCAAATCCAGCACCCGTTCGCCGGGAGCGATCCAGCGGGCGATGTGCGCGAAATCAAAGCGTCCGCGCATCCGCGTCAGCGCGCTGCTCATAGGGTGATTCCCCGCAGGTAGGCGGCCAGCGTCGCGTGATAATGCGGCGTGGCCAGTAAAAAGGAATCGTGTCCGGCGTCGCAGTCGATTTCCGCATAGCTCACGTTCAGGCCATTATGCAGGAGCGCATAGACGATCTCGCGGCTTTTTTCCGGCGCGAAACGCCAGTCGGTCGTGAAGGAAGCAACGAAGAAATCCGCCCTGGCCCGCGCCAGCGCCGCGCGCAGGTCGCCCGCGTAATCAAAGGCCGGATCGAAATAATCCAGCGCCTTGGTCGCCAGGAGATAGGTGTTGGCGTCGAATATCTCCGCGAACTTGTCGCCCTGATGCCGCAGGTAGGATTCGATTTCAAATTCCACCTCATAGTTGAAACGATGCGCGCCATGTCGCATGCGGCGGCCAAATTTTTCCGCCAGCTGATCGTCGGAAAGATAGGTGATATGTCCGACCATGCGCGCCAGCCGCAACCCGTTGCGAGGCTTGACAGGCTGTTTTGCCGGCGGATCGTATTCATAGTAGTGACCGTCGTGAAAATCGGGATCGGAGAGAATGGCCTGCCGCGCCACTTCGTTGAAGGCGATATTCTGCGCCGACAGTCTAGGCGTCGAGGCGATGACTATGCCATGCCGAACCCGTTGCGGATATTCCAGCGTCCATTGCAGCGCCTGCATTCCGCCCAGCGAGCCGCCGATGACCGCCGCCCAGGTGTCGATGCCCAGATGATCCGCCAGACGCGCCTGCGCCGCTACCCAGTCTTCTACCGTCACCAGGGGAAAATCCGCGCCGTAGGGACGATTCGTTTCGGGATTGACGGACATCGGCCCGGTCGAGCCATGACATCCGCCCAGGTTATTAACGCCCACCACGAAAAAGCGCCGGGTATCCAATGGCTTTCCCGGCCCGACCAGGTTGTCCCACCAGCCCAGTGTCTCCTTCTGATTGTTCGCGTCGTGGAACCCGGCGACATGATGATTGCCGGAGAGCGCGTGACACACCAGCACGGCGTTGCTCCTGGCCGCGTTCAAGGCGCCGTAGGTCTCAAAGGCCAGAACGAATCCCGGCAGGCTTGCGCCGCTCTTCAACGCCAAGGTTTCATCAAAAACCGCCGTCTGCGGCTCAACCAGACCAACAGACTGATCTGCGCCGACTTCCTGATCTTCCATCATGCTGATCTCGAACAAAAACCCGGTCGGTAATATGGCAAAAGCCAAAAGCGCGGGACCGGGTCTGTCACCTCGCTTTAGCAAAATTTGTAAAGCGCCGGCAAGCTGAGTTCAAAACGGCGCGAGAAGGAGGGAACAGTAAGGCTTTTCTTCTGAAAACGCAACTATCCGCCCGTGAATCATCCGCCGCGTGATGGACGGCCCACGGGCGCGCACAGTGCGCCCCTACAAAACCATACAGACCACGCTGATTTTGCGTTGGGTTTTCACCAGAAAAGGACAAGCGAAGCAGTTCCTTTTTTGCCAGGTCGTGTTCACACTAACATAAAGCATCGGAGATCAGGGCGAAATGGATAAAAGCGCGGAACATCAGATCGAGTTTTTCGAAGCGGGAGAAGCTTCGGCGAAAGCCTTTGAGACGGCG